>NZ_JBFUJV010000009.1:0-147031 GCF_056401175.1 Nocardioides sp. P4_G10
TCGGCCGTGACCAGGCAGCGCCAGCTCGTCGCCGACGTCTCCCACGACCTTCAGAGTCCGTTGGCGACGCAGCGCCTGTCCCTCGAGGTGGCCCTGCGCGAGCCAGGGGCGGTCGATGCCGACGAGCTCCGGTCGGGTGTGCTCGGTCCGGCGCAGACGATGGAGCGGCTCGTCGACGACCTGCTCGTCCTCGCGGCGGCCGACGAGCACGCACCTGCGGCCATGAGCCCGGTCGACCTCGACAGCCTCGTGCTCGAGGAGGCGGAGCGCGCCCGAGGGAACGGTCGCGTGCGCGTCGACACAGCGCGCGTCTCGGCGGGCCCGATCCGCGCCAACGCCTCCGAGATCAGGCGCGCGGTCCGCAACCTCATCGACAACGCCGTCGCCTACGCGGCGTCCGCCGTCGAGCTCGCGGTGGTGACCACCGGGCACGAGGTCGTGCTCGACGTGCTCGACGACGGCCCCGGCATCCCCGCCGGCGAGCGCGAGCGCGTCTTCGACCGGTTCCACCGAGGAGACAGGGCACGGACCAGCGGGGTGTCCGGAAGTGGGCTGGGCCTGTCCATCGCCCGGACCGCGGCCGAGCGTGCCGGCGGGCGGCTCGAGCTCGTCGAAGATTCGGGTGGAGCGCACTTCCAGATGGTGCTCCCGGTCCTGCCCCTCGAGTGAGGCAGCAGCTCACACCGTGCGACCCTCACGAGCCGCCCACGCCGGCGAACGGCGAACGTCCCGGCATCCGGGTGACGATGGCACCCGTGATCGTCATGGTGAGCGCGATGCCGGCCAGGAAGACCAGCTGGAATTGGGCCGCGACCGCGGGGCTGGGACCGTGGCGAGCACCACCACGAACAGCCCGGCACCGAACCGCCCGTACTCGACGAGCTGCTGCATCTGGCGACAGTATCCGTTTGCGATGCCGCCCGCGCGAGGTCTCAGCCGAGGGTGGCGAGCAGCGCCGTCATGGCCTGGTCCTCGGTCACACGGTCCGGGCTGGAGGCGCGCACCGAGGTGAGGACGTCGTCGATCTCGCTGTCCACGAAGGTCCAGGCCTGGCAGTCCTTCGGCTGCAACGAGCCCTGGTCGGCGTCCCAGGCGCTCTCGAGGTCGGTGATACGGGACTGGGCTCCCTGCTGGTCGCCGGAGTCCACCATGTGCTGCGTGTCCTGGACGATCGTGCGGTACCTCTCGACCGACGACGCGGGGAAGTCGGCTGCCGMCTTCGTCGTGGCCTGGCCCTGGTTGAGCGGGGTACCGGTGTCGCAGCTCGGAGCGGGTCCTTCGTCGGCGAGCGAGCTCGTGTGTGGCTGGGCGTTGGCCCAGGCCAGCAGGCCGACGGTCGCGATCGCGGCGGCGACCATGACCCCCAGCGTGGCGCGGCGTCGCCGCGGCGAGGTCTTCGGGACGTACGCCGTGGCCTCGGTGGTCTCGACCACGTCGGCCTTGCTCACGGAGAGGTAGATGACCGTGGCCAGGATCGCGCCGAGGAAGATGAGGCTGGTCCCGAAGACCCCGATGCCGAGCCCCTGCTCGCTTCGCGGCAGCCCGAACCAGTCGCCGATGTTGGCGCCGAGCGGGCGGGTGAGGATGTAGGCGATCCAGAAGCAGAGGACAGCATCGCCGCCGAACCGCCACAGGATGGTGACCAGCGCGATGAGGCTCAGGGGCAGCAGGATCGACAGGCCGGGGCCCCAGCCGGTGAGTTCGAGGGTCCAGTCGCCGGTGGCGGTGCCGAGTGCGAAGGTCACCAGCACCGCGAACCAGTAGAAGCCCTCGCGCGGGGTGGTGTTGATGCTGTGGATCGACAGGGTCCGCTCGCGGGCCCACCAGACCGCGAAGGTGACCGTGAGCACGACCGAGAACACCGTGGTACTGATCCAGAGGGGGACGCCGACCTGATCGGTGAGGATGTCGGTGTAGAGCGTGCCCGTAACGCTCACCACGACGACCGTCAACCAGTAGGCCGAGGGCACGTAGTGACGCAGCCGCATCTGCACGGCCAGCACGACGACAAAGACGGAGGTGAACAGGACAGCGGTGTTCACCAGGCCCACGCCGAGCGTCATGTTGATCCAGTCGGCGAAACTCTCGCCGACGGTCGTGCAGAGGATCTTGATCACCCAGAACCAGAGGGTGACCTCGGGGACCTTGTTGAGCATCTGTCGTACGCCGGGGGCCTCAGCCGTGCGTTGAGTCATGGCCTCCCGATGGCGGTCGGCACCTGACCACAACCTGACCGCGTCGTGGCGATCTTCAAACCCGCTCCCTGCGGCATCTGGCGACCGGCGCGTGAGGCTGGCTCACGCGTCTCGTGATCGTTCCAGGCCGACAGCCATCGCCGGGGAGGAACTCAGGTTCAGGCCCGCACCTGAGCTCCTCCCAGGCAACGCCGTTTCGCCACACCGCTTCGACGGCTCGTAGACCGAAAGAGACCGTCCCTCACATCACCGGTCGCCAACGGCTGCGACGCTCTGTGCCGACGAGTGACGAGTCACGAATCCGCCCGCGTTGTTAGTCCCTGAGAGGCCCAAGAAGCAGCGGCACGCATGCTACGAAGGTCCGTAGATCGGTCCGCCCCTCGGGGCGGGCCGAGCGTCATTTCAAGGCTAGGTGACGAGTGCTGACGGGCGGTGACGAGCGCGATGCACGGTGGGGTCAAGTTCTACCGGGGGTCTGCGGCCGCCGCGCGCTCGTACGTGGAGGCCGACCACTCGCGCGCCGACGACTACTACCTCGGCGAAGGCACCGGGGTGGCCGAGCGCTACGTCGCCACCAGTCTCGGTGACGCGGGGGGACGCGGTGTTCCCGCAGTTCAGAACGGGGGGACGCTGGACGGGGACACCTACGAGCGCTGGGTAGCCGGCTACAACGTCGAGACCGGGACGCCGAAGGGGCGGCTGCGCGACGACGCGCACGCGCTGCGGTTCGTCGAGGTTGTCGTGAACGGGCCGAAGTCCTGGTCGCTCGCCGCCGCACTCCACGCTGACGTCGCGGCGGCGTACGACGCGGCGATGGATCGGGCGGCTGGTGAGGTGATCGGGTGGGTTGCCGAGCACGCCACCACCCGGGTCGGGCCAGGTGGCCGACAGGTGCAGGTGCCCGTAGAGAAGCTCGAGGCGGCCGTCGTGCGTCACTACACCTCGCGGGCCGGTGACCCGCACCGCCACCTCCACGTGCAGATCAACGCACGCGTCTTCGCGCGCGGCGCGTGGCGTGGACTGCACTCGGTCGGTGTCGTGGACAGCATCGAGGCGCTCAACGGGATCGGGCACGCGGCCGTGATGTGCGACCCGGAGTTCCGGGCCGCGCTCGCTGCTCGTGGCTACACGCTCGACGACGACGGCGAGATCCGTCAGCTCGCGCCGTACGCCGGAGGGTTCAGCCAGCGCGCTGCACAGATCAACCGCAACGTCGACCGGTACGAAGCCGCATGGCGAGCCGAGCACCCCGGCGAGGAACCCGGACCGCAACTGCGGCGTACCTGGGACCGACGCGCGTGGGCCGATGCACGGCCCGACAAGGTCGTGCCGCGCAGCGGCGCCGACCTCGTCGTCGCATGGAACAACCAACTGCACGACCTCGACTTCACCCCACCGACCAGCCCGGCGACAGTGCCGGGCCTCCAGATCGGTCGGCTCAACCGCGACGTAGCGGCGGAGCTCGTGGTCACCCGGCTCGGCGCCAAGCGGTCGGCGTGGAACGGAGCCGACATCCGTGGCGAGGTCGAACGACTGATCGCCTTGGTCGGCGTGGTCGCCGAGAAATGTGTCCGGCACGAGTTGGTCGAGGACATCGCGGAGCGTGCACGGACACGGTGCGTGCCGCTGCTGGACCGAGGTGACGTCCCCGAGCACGTCCGAAGCCTGACCTCAGAACTCGTCCTCTCCGTCGAAGCCGACCTGGTCCGCACCCTCGCCGCGCGCGCCTCGCAAACGGTGACCACTGCGGGCCGGCTCCGCGGCAGCCGGCACCTCGACCCGGCGCAGCAACGCGTCGTCGCGGCGCTGGCCGGCGGCGCTGGTCTGCTCGTGGTCGAGGGCGCCGCCGGTACAGGCAAGACCGCGACCCTGGCTGCGGCACGCGCCGTACTCGACGCATCGGACCGTCGACTCGTGGTCGTCACCCCGACCCTCAAGGCCGCCCAAGCGGCGCGACAGGAGGTCGGCGCGGACGCGTTCTCCGCCGCCTGGCTGGTCCATCAGCACGGCTACCGCTGGGACGACGACGGCCACTGGACACGAGACGACACGGGCCCCGGCGCCGCGCCCGAAGCCCGTCCCGATGCACGTGCACGCCTGCTCCCCGGCGACGTCCTCCTCGTCGACGAGGCCGGCATGCTCGACCAGGACACCGCCCGAGCGCTGTTCGCCATCGCCGACCGAGCGCACGCGAGGGTCGCGCTCTTGGGCGACCGCCACCAACTCCCAGCGGTCGGCCGCGGGGGCGTCCTCGACCTCGCCGCGCGCTGGGTGCGACCCGCTGGCCACCACGAGCTCGACTCGGTCCACCGGTTCAGCGATCCCGCATACGCCGACCTCAGCCTGCTCATGCGCACTGGTGAGCGATCTGGTGAGGTCTTTGACGCCCTCCTCGAGCGCGGAGAGATCGTCCTCCACGCGAGTGAGGTCGAACGCACCGCAGCCCTGGCCGCCATCGGCGCCGACAGTGTCGACGGAGGAGACCAGCTCGTCATCGCCGACACCGGCGACCAGGTGAATGCACTCAACGCAGCCATCCGCGACCGCCGCCATCGCGCCGGCGGGCCACCCGGTGTGCAATCTGGTGAGCGGGCTGGTGAGCGCGTCACGCGGCGTGGTGAGCGGATCGGCCTCGGCGACCGAGTCGCCACCCGACGCAACGACCGCGACCTTGCCGTCGCCAACCGCGACACCTGGACCGTGGCCGGGATCGGCGAGGACGGCGGCCTGCTGCTCACCGGCGTTGCTGGCCAACGCGCGCTTCCCGCCGAGTACGTGGGCGAGTACGTCGAGCTTGCGTTCGCCACCACCTCGTACGGAGCCCAGGGCGAGACCGTCGACTCGGCCGACTTCGCGCTCGGCGAGACGACCGGCGCCGCTTCGGCGTACGTCGCCATGACGCGAGGCCGTCACCACAATGTCGCCCATGTGGTCGCCGAGTCCGTCGACGACGCACGCAGCCAATGGGTCGACGTGTTCAGCCGCGACCGTGCCGACCTCGGACCACGGCACGCCGCACAGAGGGCCGCCGACGACATCGACCGGTACGGACCGAACGCGCGCCCGGCCTCGGCGGTGCTGCAGGCGGCCGCGCTCCGCGACAGGCCACGTCGCCCACCGCCGCCGATCCCCACCTCCTTACCGCCTCCTCACGGGATCGGCCGCTGAGCAACTTCCGGGCGCGGAGTGACCGCTCGGGGCGGTCCGGACGACTTAGGTGACCAAGAGAGGCTCCGGTGTCGACAGCAGTGGCCACAGACGTCCGAACCGCCGAGCACCAGGTTGCTTCTCCAGATGAACCGCCGAGCCCGTCGGCGGTCCCGACGAAAGGCGACGTGATGGTGACACCCATCGGCATCCCGGACGACTGGGACGACAACAACCTGATCTTGTTCGAGGAGTTCTGCGACCTGATCCGCACACCTCAGCGCACCGTCCGCGACTGGCGCCAACGGGGCGTCGGCCCGAGATGGACCCGCTTTCAGGGTGTCGGCCGGCTCTACATCACCGTCGCCGAAGCGCGCCGCTTCCTCGCCTCAGCCGCTGTCACCCGGGCGCAGGTGGACTCGGATGACTGAGCGCCGCGCCATCCCGGTCTATCTCAGCCTCGAGGAAGCCGCCGAAGCGATGTCCGTCTCGGTCAAGACCATCCGACGCTGGATTGCAACCGGCACCCTCCCGGCGTACCGCTGCGGCAAGCGCGCCATCCGGATCAAGCTCGAGGACCTGGAGGCCGCTCCTCGGAAGATCCCCGCCGCGCGTATCTAGGTCCATCGGGCCACTCTCAGGCGAAGCGTGTCGATGCGAATCGGCTATGGCGACATCCGCACATGCCGATGAGCGGGTGCCGCTTGGCGCGCGGGGGGCTAGCCGCGCACCGGCAAGGCACTAGTGGTCGGCGCTCAGCCGTCCAGATCAACATTGAGCGATGGGTCTGCCGCCAACGCAGTGAGGGCGCTCGGTGGGATAGCGAAGGCGGAAGCCGGGTTGAGGTCGTTCGTGCCGTAGACGGTTTCCGTGACCTGGCTGAGGGAGCCTCCTGCGCGGAAGAGCCGGACGGTCTGCTCGAAACGGACGCGTGAGGGATTGCGTCGGGCCACGGCGAGAGCGTCTGTCCGTGCCTCATACATGTCCGTGTTGGCGATGCCAGGGCGCTTGATGGTGAGGATGACGGTTTGCACGGTGAGGTCGCCGGTGGCCGGGCCGCTTGCGGCGCTGCAGTTCACCACGACATAGCGCAACGCACGGTCGCACACGTCCACGCGAGGTGGGTCCACTGCTGGGCCGATGAACACCGACCATGAGCGATCTTCTCCTTCACCAAACACAGCCTCTGCGGATGTGGCATCTGCGAAGTTCTCCGCTGGGAGTTTGGTCAGTTGGTCGTCGTAGGCAGAGGCGGTCACTCTGTTGGAGGCGAYGGTCGGCGCGTTCCGAGTGGCGGCGTCGAGAACACGGGTCTGCCATTGCGCSATYGTCGTTGGGGCGGTGGTGTCCGCTCGGAGTCCGACTTGGGTTTCGGGATGCAGCAACGCGGCCGTCCCGGCGGCCGCGACAACTAGGACTACGGCGGCTGTCAGGGTCTTGTGGCTGGTCCTGATACCCATAGGTCCTCCCGGTGTGTGGCCCCGCGAGAGCAGTCGTGGGTCTGACGCGGAGAGCCCCCGCTAGGAAGGTAGACCGCGTGCGGGGCAAGAAGGTTGTCGGCTTGCACCGAGCACCTGGCCGGGCGCTGAGAGCTCGCCGTCACCCACATCCCCCCGCCATAACGTCCGGATCTGCCGCGTTGAGGGCGATACCGATGCGAGTTCTCGTCGTGTCTAGGCATGTTGGCCGTCGGCGTCTTGGAGTTCTCGCTCTTGCTGGCCCTCATCGCGATGGGGGTGTGACTGCTCACTCGACGTAGACAAGGGTGAACGCCCGAATCTGCTGGGACGGGACCAATCGCAGTCGCAAGCGAGGCAGTCCGATTCCGGTCGTCGGGGCCGCTCACTGGGTGAGGCTACCGACGGCCTTCTCAGCAGAATCGTCCGTGGGCAGCACTCGTCGCAGTCGTGCGAGACCGTCGCGCGCCTGCGACTTCACCGTCCCGGGCGCGATCCCGAGCACCGCCGCGATCTCGGCCTCGGTGAGTCCCTCGTAGTACCGCAGGACCAGCACCGCTCGCTGTCGCGGGGCGAGTCCTGCGAGTGCGCTGCGGACGGTCATCAGCTCGTCGTGGTCCGGATGGTCGGCGAGCTGCTCGGGCAGCGCGTCGGTGCTGTGCTCGCGCCATCGGCGTCGTCGCCAGCGCGACACGTTCTCGCGGACCAGTACGCGTTGCACGTAGGGCTCGGGATTGTCGGCGATGCGTCGCCACTGCGGGACGACCTTCACCAGGGCGCACTGGACGAGGTCCTCAGCGTCCTGGGCGTGCCCGGTGAGGAGGTACGCCGTCCGCAGCAGCGCGGCGTGCCGAGCGGTGACGTACTCGGTGAAGCCCTCAGCCGCGGCCACGGCGCCGCCTCAACTCGCGCCACAGAGAGATGCCGAAGACGAGGGCGACCACCGCACTCGCCCCCACAAGCCGGGGGTCAGGCGCGAAGGGCGCGCCCGGGGCCGACACGACCTCGGCGGTCCAGGCCTCGGCTGCGAACTGCGGCAGTCCGGTGCCCTGTACGTCCAGCAGCTCCGTGTAGCTGAAGTCAGCAGGATCGGTCACGTTCGTGACCGACACCTGCATCGCGTCGGGCTCTCCGTTGCCGTCGCGGTCGGATGGGCTGGCTACGACAACCTCCGCCGGCGAGCGCCAGCCCAGCACGTAGGCGGCGTCCACCGGCTCGACCCGCCGCATGTCAGCGCCGCCGTCAACGGCCTCGCCGACCAGAAGCGGGAGGGCTGTGCCGTAGAGCTGCTCCCGGCGGCCCTGCTGGACTCCCGCGACGAGTGTCTCGTCCGGGTTCATCGCGGGAGTACTCACCGTTCCGTCCGTGCGAAGGTCGAGCCGCGTCACGCCACCTGCCGCCGTGACGCGCAACGTCTTATTGGTCGCGGTGCTTCCGGCCGCGAGGAACCCGGCGGTGTCCGAGGTGACGGTCGAGAGGTCGATCGAGGTGTAGAGCTCGCTGACGTCGCGGGCCTCGGAGCCCCACGTCCAGGTGTGCAGTGCCAAGCGGGCGCTGGTGTGCTCGGCATCGCTGAACGCCCCCGCGTTGAACCACAGCGTGTCACCCGCCCAGGCCATGCCGCCGGTCATGAGCCCGTGGTCGTTCGTCGGTGCCCACCGCTGTTCGTCCCCGGTGAGGAGGTCGAGCAGGCGCAGCTCGGTGGGTGCAGGGAGCTGGTCGTCGGTTCGGGTGCCGGCCACTCCCACCGACACCCAGTAGGCGAGCTTCGTGCCGTCCGCGGAGAGCACTGCGACGTCGCCGCTCGACTCCGCCGGAAGGTCGAGCCAGCGCGACTCGCCGCTCGCAGCGGAGACTCCCCACAAGGCCGGGCGAGGCGACCACCAGCCTGCGCGCCACCCGGTTCCGACCGCGGAGAGCCGACCGGGCGCATCATCGAAGGCAGGCTCCCACCCACCCGGCGGGCGTACGACGGCGGGCAGCACCATCCGATCCTCCGAGCTTGCCATCTCGACGGGCTGGGCCCGGTCGACCAGTGCCGGAGTCACCGCCGCGCTGAGCAGACCGAGCACCGCGACCCCGGCAAGGACGGCACCCGTCCGCCTGCGGTGCCAGCGCCGTCCGCGTGACCAGACCGCTTCAGGATCCACGCCTGCGGCCGGCGCGTGCGCGGCCAATCTCTCGAGCCGGTCGGCGACGTCGCCAGCGGGTACGGACATCGGTGAGCTCCTCGGTTGGGTGGACAGCCTCACACGTACACACGCCCCGAGGACGGGATCCGGTGGGGTGCCCGTCTCCAACTTCTACCGACAAGGCCGTGCCGTTCGCCCCGTGGTGTCACGTCCTGATCTGCCGCGCGACCCGTGCGTCCGCCGAGGCCGAGCGAGCCGGTGTCACGACACGGGACGGAACGTGGTTCAGGCTGGACCCTCGAGAGGCGTGTCCCGATCGTCGACAAAGTCGGCAGTGGGCTGCAACCTGGTCGACCGCCTCACGGCTGCTAGCCGTGGCGCGCGCGCAGGGGTACGACGACCCACAGCACCAGGTATCCCAAGAGCGCTACGACCGAGGCTAGGACGCCGCCGCTCCTTCCCACAGTGAGATCGAACGTCAAGAAGATGACTCCGCATGTGGTGAGAGCCACCAGGACGAGGCCGGCACGGGCCACTTGGTTGGCTGTGCCGACCAGCCAGGGGCGCCGGCCCTTCCTGAACAAGATGCGGTGGTAGGCGATCGGCGAGAGTATGGCCGCGGTCGCGGTGACGGCCGTCGAGAGCACCAGCAAGTAGGCCGTTCGCTGAACGTCGTCGAGCGTGTCGAACCTGTCGCTGAACGGCACCGTCAGCAGGAACCCGGTGAGCACCTGGACCCCGGTCTGCGTCGAGCGCAGTTCCTGGACGAGCTCGGTCCAATTTCGGTTGATCGTCTCTTCGGGGATGTCGCCCGAGGGTTCGGATTCCGGCAACTGCATGGTGAGAACGTACCCACGCTTGCTGCTCGCGGCGGTTAGACCGGTTCAACTCGTCGCCTGGGGATAGCAAGGCGCCAGGCGCTGTCGTCGCCGTATCGACATGTGGGGCTGCCTGGCGTGGGCTGCTGGCGCGTCGTGGGGGACGCCCGAGCAAGCGCAGGTGAGCAGCAAGGCGCCCACGGCGGCTGCCGAACGGCACGTCATCCCCAAACGAGGAGCGCGGCCTCGTAGGTGGTCCGGTGGCGGGCGCTGTGATGTACCTGCAAAGTCCGGATCTACCGCGTTGAGGACGGCTACGTTCCTCGGGATCTGCCGCGATCAGCTCGTTCGAGGATTCGTTGTGAGGACCAGGAGCAGGCTGTTCTGTTCCTCGGGATGCCATCTGCGGCGACCCGGTCCCGCCCCGAGCATGGGGACATGCCACGGAGTCGGTGTCTTGTTGCACGTATGTTGCACGAGAGGCCGTTTCCCAAGCGGGAAACGGCCTCTGACCTGCATGTTCTCTGGTGGGCGATACTGGGTTTGAACCAGTGACCTCTTCCGTGTCAAGGAAGCGCGCTACCGCTGCGCCAATCGCCCAGGTCTTGAGTTGTGACTGCGAGGTGGGTACGGGATTTGAACCCGTGTAGACGGATTTGCAGTCCGTTGCCTCGCCTCTCGGCCAACCCACCGTGGAGGTTCCGGAAATGTACGGGGGAGACCTTCCGAGCGGACAACGAGACTCGAACTCGCGACCTCAACCTTGGCAAGGTTGCGCTCTACCAACTGAGCTATGTCCGCCTGCATCCCTGTGCCGTTTCACCGGCCCTGAGTGCGAGTGGAACAGTAGTACATGCCCGACGAGGCGCCAAAATCGCCCCCCTCGTCCGAGTGTCACACCCGTCTCAGGAGACACCTCCGGACCCCTAGAGTGACGGCATGCGCGCGTGGATCGACGGTGACCTGCTGGCCGACCCGACCCAGGGGGCGATCGCGGTCACCGACCACGGCTTCACCGTGGGCGACGGTGTCTTCGAGGCGGTGAAGACGCTGGACGGTGTGCCCTTCGCGCTCACCCGGCACCTCGCCCGGCTCGAGCGGAGCGCGTCCGGACTGGGGCTGCCGGCGCCCGACCTCGACGTCGTACGACGTGGGGTCGGAGCCGTGCTCGACGGCGCGCAGGACGACCCGATGGGTCGGCTGCGGATCACCTGGACCGCCGGACCGCACCCGATGGGCTCGGGACGCGGTGGGGGACCGGCGACGCTGGTGGTGGCCTACAGCGCCATCGACCACGCGGCCCCCGAGACCACGGTCGTGACCGTGCCGTGGACGCGCAACGAGAACGGCGCCACCGCGGGGCTCAAGACCACGTCGTACGCCGAGAACGTGATCGCGCTGGCGCACGCCCACCGGCACGGCGGGACCGAGGCGCTCTTCGCCAACACGGCCGGCAACCTCTGCGAGGGCACGGGGTCGAACGTGTTCTACGTCGTCGACGGTGAGCTGCGCACGCCGAGCCTGGCGTCGGGCTGCCTCGCCGGCATCAGCCGCGAGCTGGTCCTCGAGTGGTGCGGTGCCACGGAGGCCGACGAGCCGCTGGCGGAGGTCCGGGCACGGGCGAGCGAGGCGTTCCTCGTCTCCACGACGCGCGACGTCCAGGCCATCGCCCGCTGGGACGACCGCGACCTGCCCGCGCCCGGGCCCGTGACGCGGCGTTGTGCCGAGACGTGGGCCGCCCGCGAGGCTGACACCATGGAGCCATGACGAACCCCGACTCCGCCCTCGACCCGGCGATCACCGCGCGCCTGCGGCACACGGCCGAGGGGCTCGTCCCCGTCGTCGTCCAGCAGCACGGGTCGGGCGAGGTGCTGATGCTCGCCTGGGTCGACGACGAGGCGCTCGCCCGCACCATCGACACCGGGCGGGCGACGTACTGGTCGCGCTCGCGCCGCGAGTACTGGGTCAAGGGCGACACCTCCGGCCACGTGCAGTGGGTCAAGGAGGTCCGCCTCGACTGCGACGGCGACACGCTCCTCTTCGTGGTGGACCAGGTGGGTGCCGCCTGCCACACCGGCGACCACACCTGCTTCGACGCCGACCTGATCCACCGGGTCGATGGCTGACCTCGGGAGCAAGGACGAGCTGCGACCCGCGTCGAAGCGGCGCACGTTCGGCCCCGTCGTCGCGTTGGGCCTCGTCTCCGGCGCGCTGGGGGCGTGGGCCGGCAGCAAGCCCTGGGTCGACGGCTCGGGAGCCGAGTCGGCTCCCGGCACGGGTTCCCCGGACTGGGGCATGACGTGGGGCGACGTGGCCACGTCGCCGCTCGCCACGGCCCTGGCCTTCGTCGTGCTGGCCTGCTGGGGCGTCCTGCTGGTGACGCGCGGGAGGTTCCGCCGGGCCGTCGCGGCACTGTCCGTATTGGCCGGAGTGGGCTACGCCGCAACCGTTGTGTGGGCGCCCTTCACCCTCCCCGACCACCTCGTCGCGCAGGTGCGTCGCCGGACCGGGCTCACGCTCGACGACACCTCGCTGACCGGGTGGTACTGGCTCGCGGTCGTCGCGGCGCTCCTCGTCCTCGCCTCGACGGTCCTGGCCCTGCGCCTGGTCCGCACGTGGCCCGAGATGGGGTCGAGGTACGACGCGCCGACCGGCGCCCGCGGCGGCGACAGCACCGGCCCGGCCGGGGCTCCTGCCGACCACCCGACCGAGAACATCGACATCTGGAAGGCCCTCGACGAGGGCAGGGACCCGACCGCCTAGACTCGTCGCGCACCCCGCTCGACTGACGAAGGAGCACCAACGATGGCTGCTGGCCACGGCAACACCCCCGCTGCTTGGACCGCTGTGGCGATCGCGATGCTCGGCTTCGTCGTCGGCAGCGTCGCCCTGCTGCAGGTCCCGACCCAGATGACCCTGCTCTGGATCGGCATCATCATCGCCGTCGTCGCGTTCCCGCTGTTCCTCGTGCTGTCCAGGCTCGGCTTCAACTCCTCCGAGCACTGAGCCCGGATCGACCACGGGGCAGGTCCGTCCACTGGGCACCGGCCCCGGACCGAGTGGGCCCGGGTGAGAGGCTGAGGGCATGCCAGCGACCGGTTCCGTCCTCGACGACATCGTCGCGGGAGCACGCGAGGACCTCGCCCGCCGCGAGGCCTCGCTCCCGCTGCAAGAGCTGCGAGCCCGCCTCGCCGACGCCCCGCCGCCGCGCGACCCGATGCCGCACTTCCGCGCGGCTGGCTCGAGCGTGATCTCGGAGGTCAAGCGGCGCAGCCCGAGCAAGGGCGCCCTCGCCGACATCCCCGACCCGGCGTCCCTCGCGCAGGCCTACGCCCGCGGTGGTGCCGCAGCGATCTCCGTGCTGACCGAGGAGCGCCGCTTCGGCGGCAGCCTCGACGACCTGCGCACCGTGCGGGCCGCCGTCGAGACGCCGATCCTCCGCAAGGACTTCATCGTCGAGAGCTACCAGCTCGTGGAGGCCCGCGCCGCCGGCGCCGACCTCGCGCTGCTGATCGTCGCCGCGCTCGACGACGACAACCTCCGCCGCCTGCACGACGAGGCGATCGCGCTCGGGCTCACCGTCCTCGTCGAGGTGCACGACGAGGCGGAGGCCGAGCGTGCGCTGGCTCTCGAGGCCGAGCTGATCGGCGTCAACAGCCGCAACCTCAAGACCCTCGAGGTGGACCCCGACGTGTTCGGGCGCCTCACCCCCCAGATGCAGGGCCACGCGGTCCTCGTCGCCGAGAGCGGCATCACCGGCGTGGCCGACGTCCAGCGCTTCGTCTCCGAGGGAGCAGGCGTGGTGCTGGTCGGCGAGGCACTGGTCAAGGACGGCGACCCCGAGGCCGCCGTACGAGCAATGACAGGAGTGACGGCGCCGTGAGCGTGCAGTCGAACATCCAGGCGAGCGTGCAGACGAGCGGGACCGGCAGGTACGACGCCGACGAGCGTGGCTACTTCGGTGAGACGTGGGGCGGGCGCTTCATGCCCGAGGCCCTCGTCGCCGCGCTGGACGAGCTGACCGACGCCTGGCGCGAGGCGATGGCCGACGAGTCGTTCGTCGGCACCTTCGAGCGGGTGCTGCGCGACTACGCCGGTACCCCGAGCCGGCTCTACCACGCCGAGCGGCTCTCCGACCTCGTCGGTGCGCGCGTGCTGCTCAAGCGCGAGGACCTCAACCACACCGGGGCCCACAAGATCCGCAACGTCCTCGGTCAGGCGCTGCTGACCAAGCGGATGGGCAAGACGCGGGTGATCGCGGAGACCGGTGCCGGCCAGCACGGCGTGGCCAGCGCCACCGCGGCCGCGTGGTTCGACCTCGACTGCACCGTGTACATGGGAGCCGTCGACACCCGGCGCCAGGCGCTCAACGTCGCCCGCATGCAGCTCCTCGGCGCCAAGGTCGTCCCGGTCGAGTCCGGCAGCGCCACGCTGAAGGACGCGATCAACGAGGCGCTGCGCGACTGGGTCGCCAGCGTCGACCACACCGCCTACCTCTTCGGCACCGCAGCCGGGCCGCACCCGTTCCCGAGCATGGTGCGCGACTTCTGCCGCGGCATCGGCGACGAGGCGCGAGCCCAGTGCCTCGAGCAGTACGGCGTCCTCCCGGACGCCGTCGCGGCGTGCGTCGGCGGCGGCTCCAACGCCATCGGCCTGTTCACCGCGTTCCTCGAGGACGAGGGCGTGGAGATCCACGGCTTCGAGCCCGGGGGAGACGGCGTCGAGACGGGCCGTCACGCGGCGACCATCCACGCCGGCGAGGCGGGCGTGCTGCACGGTGCCCGCACCTACGTGCTCCAGGACGACGACGGCCAGACGGTCGAGTCCCACTCGATCTCCGCCGGCCTCGACTACCCGGGCGTCGGACCGCAGCACTCGTGGCTGGCCGCGGCCGGGCGGGCGACGTACACCCCCGTCACGGACGCCGAGGCGATGGAGGCGATGGCGCTGCTCAGCCGCACCGAGGGGATCATCCCGGCCATCGAGTCCGCCCACGCGATCGCCGGTGCGCTCGACGTCGCCAAGCGGCTCGGGGAGGAGAAGGGCCCCGACGCGACGGTGATCATCAACCTCAGCGGCCGCGGCGACAAGGACATGGGCACGGCCATCGAGTGGTTCGGCCTCGGTGACGCCGACCTCGGGCCCGACGCCGACCTCGAGCAGGTCGAGGCCGACGTCGCGTCCGACCTCGACACGGAGGCGCAGCAGTGACCTCGACCAGCACCGCCTTCGAGCGCGCGAGGGCCGAGGAACGGGCCGCCCTGATCGGCTACCTCCCCGCCGGCTACCCGAGCGTCGACGGATCGATCCGGGCGATGCGGACGATGGTCGAGGCCGGCTGCGACGCCATCGAGATCGGCCTGCCCTACAGCGATCCCGTGATGGACGGGCCCACGATCCAGGCCGCCGCCCAGGCCGCCCTCGACGGCGGCGTCCGCACCGCCGACGTGATCCGCGTGGTCGAGGAGGTCGCCGCGACGGGCGTGCCCACCCTCGTGATGACCTACTGGAACCCCATCGAGCGCTACGGCGTCGAGCGGTTCGCCGCCGACCTGGCCCGGGCCGGCGGTGCCGGCCTGATCACGCCCGACATCACCCCTGACTACGGCGCGGAGTGGATCGCCGCTGCCGACGAGCACGACCTGGACAAGGTCTTCCTCGTCGCGCCCAGCTCGACCGACGAGCGCATCGCGATGACGGCCGCCGAGAGCCGCGGCTTCGTCTACGCCGCAGCCGTCATGGGCGTCACCGGCGCGCGCGACGCCACGTCCGACCTGGCCGGCCCCCTGGTGCGACGGGTCCGCGCCGCGGGCGACGTCGCGGTGGCAGTCGGCATCGGTGTCAGCAACGGCGACCAGGCGGCCGAGGTCGCCGGCTTCGCAGACGGCGTGATCGTGGGCTCGGCGTTCGTCCGCTGCCTGCTCGACCACGAGGGCGACGAGGCCGCGGGCCTCGAGGCACTGCGCGTCCTGACCGCCGACCTCGCGGAGGGCGTACGACGTGCGCGCTAGGGCACTCGCCGTGGTCCCGCTGCTGGCGCTGCTGGCGGCCTGCGGCGGGGGAGCGGAGTCGAGCGAGCTGACCGGCACCGTCCTCGACCCGCCGTTCGAGGTGTCGTCGACGCCGCTGGTGGACACCGACGGCGCTTCCTTCAGCCTGGCCGACGACACCGACAAGGACCTCACGCTCGTCTTCTTCGGCTACACCAACTGCCCCGACATCTGTGGCCAGGTGATGGCGACGCTCGCCGGCACCCTCACCCGGTTCGACGAGGAGCAGAAGGAGCGGGTCGACGTGGTCTTCGTGACCACCGACCCGGCGCGCGACGACGAGGCGGTGACGCAGGACTACGTCAGCGCGTTCGACCCGACCATCATCGGCCTCACCGGCGACCTCGACGACATCGTCGAGGTGGGCAAGAGCCTCGCCGTCGGGGTCGAGAAGGGGGACAAGCTGCCCAGCGGCGGCTATGACGTCACCCACGGCACCCGGGTCTACGCCATCGACGCCGACGACCAGGCGCCGATCATGTGGGACCACGACGTCTCGCAGGCCCAGCTGGCCCGCGACGTCACGATGTTGCTCGACGAAGGATGATGCTCCCCATGCTGACCGTGCCGTCCGTCATCGGATCGCCCCTCGTGACCCTGATGTCCATCCCGAGCCCCGCCGACGGCGTGTGGAACCTCGGGCCCGTCCCGATCCGCGGCTACGCGCTGAGCATCATCCTCGGCATCGTGCTCGCGATCTGGATCGGCGAGCGGCGCTGGGTCGCCCGCGGCGGGATCGCGGGGGAGGTCAGCGACCTGGCGATCTGGGCGGTGCCCTTCGGCCTGGTCGGCGGCCGGCTCTACCACGTGATGACCGACTGGCAGCTCTACTTCGGTGAGGGCCGCAACCCGATCACCGCGCTGTACGTCTGGCGCGGCGGCCTGGGGGTGTGGGGGGCGATCGCCCTCGGCGCCTTCGGGCTGTGGCTCGGCGCGCGGACCAAGGGCATCAAGATGCTGCCGCTGATCGACGCGCTGGCTCCCGGTGTGCTCGTGGCGCAGGCGGTCGGGCGCTGGGGCAACTGGTTCAACCAGGAGCTCTACGGCCGGCCCACCGACCTGCCGTGGGGGCTGGAGATCGACGTCGCCCACCGACCGTCGCAGTACCTCGACCAGGCGACCTTCCACCCGGCGTTCCTCTACGAGTGCCTGTGGAACCTGGCGGCCTTCGCCCTCATCATCTGGCTCGACCGCCGCTTCCGCCTCGGCCACGGCCGGGTGGCCGCGCTCTACATCATGCTCTACACGCTCGGCCGCGGCTGGATCGAGAACCTCCGCATTGACGACGTGCAGATGGACGACGTCATGGGCCTGAGGCTCAACGTGTGGACCTCCATCGTGCTGTTCGTCCTCGCGGCGATCTGGTTCATCTGGTCGGCCGTGCGCCACCCCGGCCGCGAGGAGGTCGTCCGCACCCGCGAGCCCGACGTCGAGCACGCCGAGGCATCTGACGAGAGCTCGGGCAAGGCCTCCGACGAGGACTCGGACGAGGTCGATGGGACGGACGAGACCGATGAGGCCGACGAGGCGAGGTCAGCGGACGGCGCCGACCGCGTCGAGCCCACCCAGGACGGACGTCCCGCCGGTCCCACGGCCTGACACACGGGGCGCCGGCGGCTCCCGCCGGTGATAGGTTCCGTCTTGCTCGGGCCAACGTCGTCCCCAGCGGTAACTTCCACCCCCTCGCCTGTCGTGGACCCAGCAAGATCCAGGTCTGCGGCGTGCGGAGACGACGACGGGAGAATGCCTCCATGCACGCATTCCCGCCGAGCCAGGGTCTCTACGACCCTCGCCACGAGAAGGACGCCTGTGGAGTCGCCATGGTGGCGACACTGACCGGTGAGGCCAGCCACGACATCGTGGCCAAGGCGCTCACCGCGTTGCGCAACCTCGACCACCGAGGTGCCGCCGGCGCCGAGGTGAACTCCGGCGACGGCGCCGGGATCCTGATGCAGGTCCCCGACGCCTTCCTCCGCGAGGTGGTCGACTTCGAGCTCCCGCCCGCGAGGGCGTACGCCGTCGGCACCGCGTTCCTGCCCGGTGACGCCGAGGTCGTGGCCAAGACCCGCCAGCKGATCGAGGAGATCGCCGACGAGGAGGGCCTCACGGTCCTCGGGTGGCGCGAGCTGCCGGTCGACGACAGCACGCTCGGCGCCACCGCGCGCAGCGTGATGCCGAGCTTCGCTCAGGTCTTCGTCGCGGGCCGTGGCTCCCGGGTCAGCGGGATGGCACTGGAGCGGCGCGCCTTCTGCCTGCGCAAGCGCGCCGAGTCCGAGACCGAGGTCTACTTCCCCTCGCTCTCCTCGCGCACCCTCGCCTACAAGGGCATGCTCACGACCGACCAGCTCGACCGGGTCTTCCCCGACCTGACCGACGAGCGGGTCGCCTCCGCGATGGCGGTCGTGCACTCGCGCTTCTCCACGAACACCTTCCCGAGCTGGCCGCTGGCGCACCCGTTCCGGTTCATCGCCCACAACGGCGAGATCAACACCGTGATGGGCAACCGCAACTGGATGCGCGCCCGCGAGGCGCTCCTCGAGAGCGACCTGATCCCCGGCGACCTCGAGCGGATCTTTCCGATCTGCACGCCCGGCGCCTCGGACTCCGCCTCGTTCGACGAGGTCCTCGAGCTGCTGCACCTCGCCGGCCGCTCGCTGCCCCACGCGGTGCTGATGATGATCCCGGAGGCTTGGGAGAACCACCGCGAGATGGACGCCAAGCGACGTGCGTTCTACGAGTTCCACTCGATGCTGATGGAGCCGTGGGACGGTCCGGCGTGCGTGGTGTTCACCGACGGCACCCAGATCGGCGCGGTCCTGGACCGCAACGGCCTGCGGCCCTCGCGCTACTGGGTCACCGACGACGGCCTCGTCGTGCTCGCCTCCGAGGTCGGCGTGCTCGACCTCGACCCCGCCACGGTGGTCCGCAAGGGCCGCCTGCAGCCGGGCCGGATGTTCCTCGTCGACACCGAGGAGCACCGCATCATCGAGGACGAGGAGATCAAGAGCCAGCTCGCCGCCGAGCAGCCCTACGACGAGTGGCTGCACGCCGGGCAGATCCACCTCGACGACATCGACGACCTCGAGCACATCGTGCACACGCACGCCTCGGTCACCCGTCGCCAGCAGATCTTCGGCTACACCGAGGAGGAGCTGCGCGTCCTGCTGAGCCCGATGGCCAACACCGGGGGAGAGGCGCTCGGCTCGATGGGCACCGACACGCCGATCGCCGCGCTGAGCGAGAAGCCGCGGATGCTGTTCGACTACTTCTCGCAGCTGTTCGCCCAGGTCACCAACCCGCCCCTCGACGCGATCCGCGAGGAGCTCGTGACCTCGCTCAGCGGGTCCATCGGCCCGGAGGCCAACCTGCTCGAGCCGACCCCGGCCTCGTGCCGCCAGATCGTGCTGCCGTTCCCGGTGTTCTCCAACGACGACCTGGCCAAGATCCGCCACATCAACCGCAACGGCGACATGCCTGGCTTCCAGGTGCACGTCGTGCGCGGCCTGTACGCCGTCGAGGGCGGGGGAGCGGCGCTCGAGGCCCGCCTCGACGAGCTGTGCGCCGAGGTGTCGGCGGCCATCGCCGAGGGCGCGCGCATCATCGTGCTCTCCGACCGGCACTCGACCGCCGAGCTCGCACCGATCCCGTCGCTCCTGCTCACCGGCGCGGTCCACCACCACCTGGTCCGGGAGAAGACCCGCACCCAGGTCGGCCTGCTGGTCGAGGCCGGCGACGTCCGCGAGGTCCACCACGTCGCCCTGCTGGTCGGCTACGGCGCGGCTGCGGTCAACCCCTACCTCGCCATGGAGTCGGTGGAGGACCTCGCCCGCGAGGCCTACTACGTCAAGGTCGACGCCGAGAAGGCGGTCGCCAACCTGATCAAGGCGCTCGGCAAGGGCGTGCTCAAGGTGATGTCCAAGATGGGCGTCTCGACGGTCGCGTCCTACACCGGCGCGAAGATCTTCGAGTCGGTCGGGCTGTCCCAGGCCGTCATCGACCGCTACTTCACCGGCACGACCTCCAAGCTCGGCGGCATCGAGCTCGACACGATCGCCGAGGAGGTGTCCCGCCGTCACGCGACGGCGTACCCCCGTGGCGGCATCGCGCCGGCGCACCGCGAGCTCGCCGTCGGTGGGGAGTACCAGTGGCGCCGCGAGGGCGAGCCGCACCTGTTCGACCCGGAGACGGTCTTCCGGCTCCAGCACGCGACCCGGTCCGGCAGCTACGACATCTTCAAGATGTACACCGACCGGGTGAACCAGCAGTCGGAGCGCCTGATGACGCTGCGCGGCATGTTCACGTTCAAGGACGGGGTCCGCGACCCGATCGACATCGATGAGGTCGAGCCCGTCTCGGAGATCGTCAGGCGCTTCTCCACCGGCGCGATGTCCTACGGCTCGATCAGCCAGGAGGCGCACGAGACCCTCGCGATCGCGATGAACCGGCTGGGCGGCAAGTCCAACACAGGTGAGGGCGGCGAGGACCCCGACCGGCTCTACGACCCCGAGCGCCGCTCGTCGATCAAGCAGGTCGCCTCCGGTCGCTTCGGTGTCACGTCGGAGTACCTCACCAACGCAGACGACATCCAGATCAAGATGGCGCAGGGCGCGAAGCCCGGCGAGGGCGGCCAGCTGCCCGGTCACAAGGTCTACCCCTGGGTGGCCAAGACCCGGCACTCCACGCCCGGTGTGGGCCTGATCAGCCCGCCGCCGCACCACGACATCTACTCGATCGAGGACCTGGCGCAGCTGATCCACGACCTCAAGAACGCCAACCCGTCGGCGCGGGTGCACGTGAAGCTCGTCTCCGAGGTCGGCATCGGCACCGTCGCGGCGGGCGTGTCGAAGGCGCACGCCGACGTCGTGCTGGTGTCCGGCCACGACGGCGGCACCGGTGCCTCCCCGCTCACCTCGCTCAAGCACGCGGGCGGTCCCTGGGAGCTCGGCCTGGCCGAGACCCAGCAGACGCTGCTGCTCAACGGTCTGCGCGACCGGATCGTGGTGCAGGCCGACGGCCAGCTCAAGACCGGCCGCGACGTGATGATCGCCGCCCTGCTCGGGGCGGAGGAGTACGGCTTCGCGACCGCGCCGCTCGTGGTCAGCGGCTGCATCATGATGCGGGTCTGCCACCTCGACACCTGCCCGGTCGGCGTCGCGACCCAGAACCCGGTCCTGCGCGAGCGCTACAACGGCAAGGCCGACTACGTCGTGAACTTCTTCGAGTTCATCGCCCAGGAGGTCCGCGAGCTGCTGGCCGAGCTCGGCTTCCGCAGCCTCGACGAGGCGATCGGGCAGGTCGGCACGCTCGACGTGGTCGGTGCCGTCGACCACTGGAAGGCCTCGGGGCTCGACCTCACGCCGATCCTCCACCAGGCCTCGGCCCACGGGGAGTTCGGCCAGTTCGAGCACCAGGACCTCCGCAACACGAAGACGCAGGACCACGGCCTCGCCAAGGCGCTCGACAACGAGCTCATCGCCATCGCCGCCCCGGCGCTCGAGAGCGGCGAGCCCGTGCGCGCCCAGGTCGCGATCCGCAACGTCAACCGCACCGTCGGGACGATGCTGGGCCACGAGGTCACCAAGCGCTACCGGGGTGACGGCCTTCCCGACGGCACGATCGACATCACGCTCACCGGCTCGGCCGGGCAGTCGTTCGGTGCGTTCGTGCCGCGCGGGGTGACCCTGCGGCTCGAGGGCGACGCCAACGACTACGTCGGCAAGGGCCTGTCCGGCGGCCGGCTCGTGGTCCGGCCCGACCGGGCCGCGACGTTCGAGGCGGCCGAGCAGATCATCGGCGGCAACACGATCGGCTACGGCGCGACGTCCGGCCAGCTCTTCCTGAGCGGCCGCGTCGGCGAGCGGTTCTGCGTCCGCAACTCGGGCGCCACGGCCGTCGTCGAGGGTGTCGGCGACCACGGGTGCGAGTACATGACGGGCGGCATCGTCGTGGTCCTCGGTCCCACGGGCCGCAACTTCGCCGCCGGCATGTCGGGTGGCTACGCGTTCGTGCTCGACCTCGACGAGCAGCGGGTCAACCCCGAGCTGGTCGAGCTCGCGCCGGTGACCGGCAAGGGCGCCGACGAGCTGAAGGCCCTGGTCGAGCAGCACGCCGAGGAGACCGGCTCCGCCGTGGCCACCTCGCTGCTGGCCGACTGGGACGCCTCCCTCGCCCGCTTCACCGAGGTGATGCCGAGCGACTTCAAGCGGGTGCTCGAGGCCCGCGAGGAGGCGCTGGAGGACGGCCTCAGCGAGGACGAGGCCGCCGCCCGGATCATGGAGGTGCTCCATGGCTGACCGGAGGGCACCCCGCACCCACCCGACGACCCACTCTCCTGCGAAGAAGGTGAACCAGCATGGCTGACCCGAAGGGCTTCCTGAAGCACGGCCGCGAGGTCGCCTCCCGTCGCGACGTCGCCGAGCGCGTCCAGGACTGGGACGAGGTCTACCCCGACGGCATCGGCCGCGCGCTGCTGCCGATCATCAATACCCAGGCCGGGCGCTGCATGGACTGCGGCATCCCGTTCTGCCACCAGGGGTGCCCGCTGGGCAACATCATCCCGGAGTGGAACGACCTGGTCTGGCGCGACGACTGGGACGGCGCGATGGACCGGCTCCACGCGACCAACAACTTCCCGGAGTTCACCGGCCGCCTCTGCCCGGCCCCCTGCGAGACCGCCTGCGTGCTGGGCATCAACCAGGACCCGGTGACCATCAAGAACGTCGAGGTCTCGATCATCGACCGCGCCTGGGGCTCGGGCTACGTCCGTCCCCAGCCGCCGGAGTGGCTCTCGGGCAAGACCGTGGCCGTGATCGGTTCCGGCCCCGCCGGTCTCGCTGCTGCCCAGCAGCTCACCCGCGCCGGTCACACCGTCGCGGTCTACGAGCGGGCCGACAAGATCGGCGGGCTGCTGCGCTACGGCATCCCCGAGTTCAAGATGGAGAAGAAGCACCTCGACCGGCGCCTCGACCAGATGCGCCGTGAGGGCACGGTCTTCCGTGCCGGGGTGGACGTCGGCGGCGACCTGACCGGCGACAAGCTGCTCGACCGCTACGACGCCGTGGTGCTCGCCATGGGCGCGACCGCCGCGCGCGACCTGCCCGTCCCGGGCCGCGAGCTCGGTGGGATCCACCAGGCCATGGAGTTCCTGCCGCAGGCCAACCGCGTCGCGCTCGGGGAGGCCCCGACCGCCGACGGCACGGAGCAGATCGTGGCGACCGACAAGGACGTCGTCATCATCGGCGGCGGCGACACCGGCGCCGACTGCCTCGGCACGTCGATCCGCCAGGGCGCCCGCTCGATCACGCAGCTGGAGATCATGCCGCAGCCCGGCGAGGACCGGCCCGAGGGCCAGCCGTGGCCGACGTACCCCATGACCTTCCGGGTGTCCTCGGCCCACGAGGAGGGCGGCGACCGGGTCTACGCCGTGTCGACCCAGGAGTTCGTCGGGGACGCCGACGGCCACGTCGCCTCGCTGCGGCTGGTCGAGGTCGACGCGAAGTTCCAGCCCGTCGAGGGCACTGAGCGCGACATCCCGGCACAGCTGGTGCTGCTCGCGATGGGCTTCACCGGTCCGGAGCGCGCCCGCCCCGAGGGCCCCGGCCTGATCGACCAGCTCGGGGTCGACCTCGACGAGCGCGGCAACGTCAAGCGCGACGCGTCGTACGCCGCCTCCGTGCCGGGCGTCTACGTCGCCGGCGACGTGGGTCGCGGGCAGTCGCTGATCGTCTGGGCGATCGCCGAGGGTCGCAGCGCGGCCGCGGCCGTCGACTCCTACCTCACCGGCTCGACCACGCTGCCGGCACCGATCAAGCCGCACGAGCGTCCGCTCGTCGTCTGAACCGTCGCGGGCGGTGAGTGAGACAGGTTTCTCCTCGCGAAAACCTGCCTCACCCACCGCGCGGCGCGGGCCAGGGGCTTTGGAACGATCCAATCTCCGATAGGGTGAAGCACGTGCGTAGAGCAAAGATCGTCTGCACCCTCGGTCCCGCGGTGAACACCCCCGAGGGGATCCGGTCCCTCGTCGAGGCCGGCATGGACGTCGCGAGGCTCAACATGAGCCACGGGGCGTACGCCGACCACGAGGCTGTCTACCGGCTGGTCCGGCAGGCCTCCGACGACACAGGCCACGCGATCGGCATCTTCGCCGACCTGCAGGGGCCGAAGATCCGCCTCGAGCGGTTCGCCGACGGGCCGGTGAAGCTGAAGCGTGGCGCCACCTTCACCATCACCACCCGCGACGTCGAGGGCACCGTCGACATCTGCGGGACGACCTACAAGGGTCTGCCCGGCGACGTGAAGCCCGGCGACCCGCTCCTGATCGACGACGGCAAGGTCCGGCTGAAGGTCGTCTCGGTCGACGACACCGACGTCGTCACCGAGGTC
Organism: Nocardioides sp. P4_G10; assembly: GCF_056401175.1. Lineage (NCBI taxonomy): Bacteria > Bacillati > Actinomycetota > Actinomycetes > Propionibacteriales > Nocardioidaceae > Nocardioides > Nocardioides sp. P4_G10. Next base: position 24,182 of record NZ_JBFUJV010000009.1, read on the forward strand.
GTCGTGCCCGGCAAGGTCTCCAACAACAAGGGCATCAACCTGCCCGGCGTCGCCGTGTCCGTCCCGGCGCTGTCGGAGAAGGACACCGAGGACCTGCGCTGGGCGCTTAACCTCGGTGTCGACTTCATCGCGCTGAGCTTCGTGCGCCACGCCGGCGACGCCGAGGACGTACGTGCCGTGATGCGCGACGAGGGCATCTTCGTCCCGATCATCGCCAAGATCGAGAAGCCCCAGGCGATCGACAACATCGACGAGATCGTCGACGCCTTCGACGGCATCATGGTCGCGCGCGGCGACCTCGGCGTGGAGTGCCCGCTCGAGGACGTGCCGATCCACCAGAAGCTCATCATCGACAAGGCCCGCCGCAACGCGAAGCCCGTCATCGTCGCCACCCAGATGCTCGAGTCGATGATCACCTCCCCGGCGCCGACGCGCGCCGAGGCGAGCGACGTCGCCAACGCCGTGCTCGACGGTGCCGACGCCGTGATGCTGTCGGGCGAGACGAGCGTGGGGGAGCACCCCATCGTCGCCGTCGAGACGATGGCCCGCATCGTGCAGTCCACCGAGGAGCACGGGCTCAGCCACATGGCGGCCGTGGCGTGGCAGCCGCACACCCGCGGCGGCATCATCGCCAAGGCGGCCGCCGAGGTCGCCGAGCGCGTCGAGGCGAAGTACGTCGTCGCCTTCACCGTCAGCGGCGACTCCGCGAAGCGGCTCTCCCGCTACCGCGGCCCCGTCCCCGTCCTCGCCTTCACCCCCGCGGCACGCACCCGCTCCCAGCTCGCGCTGACGTGGGGCGTCGAGACGTTCCTCGGCGCTGACGTGGAGCACACCGACGAGATGGTCCGCCAGGTCGACGAGGCGCTGCTCCACATCGGCCGGGTGAAGAAGGGCGACCTCGTCGTGATCATCGCCGGCAGCCCGCCCGGCATCCCGGGCTCGACCAACGCGCTGCGGATCCACCGGATGGGCGACGCCATCGACGGGGCCGCGCCGGCCTACCGCCGCAGCCGCTGACCCCACCGGGCGGTGTCGGAGCCACGTTCGGCGCGCCGCGAACGTGGCTGGGCCACCCCTCCCGCGGTCGCCGCGCTGGCGTACGCCGTCGGCGGTGCCAGAGCCACGTTCGGCGCACCGCGAACGTGGCTGGGCCACCGCTGGTGGTCTCGGTGCCCCGGGTGAGATTCGAACTCACACTGGATGGTGTTTGAGACCACTGCCTCTGCCATTGGGCTACCGGGGCGAATCGGCGTCGGAACCCTATCCGAACTAGCCTTGCCGTCGTGACGCAGCCCGTTGACAGCAGCACCCCCGCAGACGGCGTACGCCGGGTCGTGATCGCCGAGGACGAGGCGCTCATCCGCATGGACCTCGCCGAGATGCTCGGCGAGGAGGGGTACGACGTCGTGGGCCAGGCCGGCGACGGGCAGCGGGCGATCGAGCTCGCGCGCGAGCTGCGCCCCGACCTGGTCATCCTCGACGTCAGGATGCCCGTGCTCGACGGCATCGCTGCCGCCGAGACGATCGCGGGGGAGCGGATCGCCCCGGTCGTCATCCTCACCGCGTTCTCCCAGCGCGACCTCGTGGCCCGGGCGCGCGACGCCGGCGCGATGGCCTACCTCGTCAAGCCGTTCCAGCGCGGCGACCTCGTGCCCGCGATCGAGATGGCGGTCAGCCGCTACGCCGAGATCACGGTTCTGGAGCGCGAGGTCTCCGACCTCCAGGAGTCGTTGGCGACGCGCAAGTCCGTCGACCGCGCGAAGAGCGTGCTACAGGAGAAGCTCGGGCTGAGCGAGCCCGATGCCTTCCGCTGGATCCAGAAGACCGCGATGGACCTTCGGCTGTCGATGAAGCAGGTCTCCGACGGCGTCGTGGAGCACGGGGTGGCTGGGCTCGGCGACGCCGCCCGCGGACCGGCCGGCCTCTCCTGATCCAGGGCTCGTCAAGGTCTCCTCAAGGCCGGGACCGCATCGCGTGTTTCGGGCGGGTTTCCGGTACAGACCGGTTGGTCACGAAACGGCAACGGCACGCAACTCGGGCCGTCCAATCGTGTCCCGGGCCACATTCCGGGTGTTAGGTTCCCGCCGAGAGGCTGCCGAGGTGGACAGCCCATAGAACTGTGGAGGGATCCATGATCCGCTCATCCAAGACGTGGCAGGCTGTCGCGTTCACGGCTGTGGCCGGCCTCGCGCTGACCGCGTGTGGCACGACCGACGACGGCGGCAGTGACGCCGGCGGCGACGACTGCAACTTCAAGATCGGTGCGATGGGTGCCCTCTCCGGCGCCAACGCCAGCATCGTCATCCCGTCCGTGGACGGCGCCGAGCTGGCGATCAAGCAGTGGGACAACGACGAGTGCGAGGTGACCCTCGAGCGCTTCGACACCGAGGGCGACCCGGCCAAGGCCACGCCCGTCGCGACCCAGATCGCCGGCGACGACACCTTCATCGGCGTCCTCGGTGGCGCGTTCTCCGGTGAGACCCGCGCGACGAAGACCATCTACCAGGATGGCGGCGTCCCGATGATCAGCCAGTCGGCGACCGCGACCGACCTGACCCAGGAGGACCCGGTCGAGGTCTTCCACCGCCTCGTGCCGTACGACGACTACCAGGGCGCGGCGATCGCGAAGTACCTCACCGATGAGGTCGGCGCCTCCAAGGTGTTCGTGGTCGACAACTCCGAGGCCTACGGCGAGCCGCTGGCCGACCGTGTCGAGGAGACCCTCGGCGACGCGATGGTGCAGCGCGACAAGACGCAGGTCGGCCAGACCGACTTCGCCCCGACGATCTCGAAGATCGAGTCGGCCGAGCCCGACGCCATCTTCTACGGCGGCTACATCGCCGAGGCCGCTCCGCTGCTCAAGCAGATCCGCGACGCGGGCATCGAGGCCCCGTTCGTCGGTGGTGACGGCCTCTTCGGTGCCGACTTCGGCAACGCCGTGGGCGACGCCGGCGAGGGCGCAGTCGTGATGTGCCCCTGTGCCCCGATCGAGGAGGACAGCACCTTCGCTGCCGACTTCGAGGAGGAGTTCGGCAGCGCGCCTGGCGCCTACGCCGCTGAGGGCTACGACGCGATGACGGTCTTCCTCAAGGGTCTCGAGGACGGCGCCCGCACCCGCGAGGACATGCTCGCGTTCGTCAACGACTACACCGGTGAGGGCCTCAGCAAGTCGATCGCGTTCGACGACGCCGGCGACGTGCCGAAGGACCAGGTCTCCTACTGGGCCTACAAGAACGAGGGCGGCACGCTGACGCCCGAGGTCGAGGTCAAGCCCGAGGGCTGATCGAGGCACCAAGCATGGACACCGCGGGGGCGGCCGGGACTCGGCCGCCCCCGCTCCATGGCCCGGACCGGGCCGCACTACTGGGAGGGCCCTGAGTGGACTTCGACGCCCTGTTCAGCGGGTTGGACCGTCACACGTTGGACGGCATCACCCGCGGATCCATCTACGCGCTCGTCGCGCTCGGTTACACCATGGTGTACGGCGTGATGAAGCTGATCAACTTCGCCCACTCCGAGGTGTTCATGGTGGGCACCTGGACGGTGCTCGGCGTCTACACGGTCCTCGGCGCCACGTCCGGCATGGGGGTCGGCGCGGTCATCGGCGCCACCGTGCTGGCACTGCTCGCCGCGATGCTCGCCTCGGCAGGCACCGCACTGGCCGTCGAACGGATCGCCTACCGGCCGCTGCGCAGGAAGGGTGCTCCGCCGCTGATCTTCCTGATCACCGGCATCGGCTGCTCGCTCGTGCTCGTCGAGACCTTCGGCCAGGTGCTGAAAGCGTTCTTCGGCCCGCCCTTCGGTCGCGTGACGGTCAACGTGCCGTCCGTGATCGAGACCAAGGTCGTCTTCACGATCCCCGGCCTCGACCTGCCGGTCACCAACACCCGGCTGCTGATCATCATCGGCGCCATCGTCATGATGGTCGCGCTGGACACGTTCGTGAACAAGAGCCGCCTGGGCCGCGGCGTCCGCGCGGTCGCGCAGGACCCGGACACCGCCTCCCTGATGGGCGTCAACCAGGAGCGCGTGATCATGCTCGTCTTCGTGCTCGGTGGCGCGATGGCCGGCGTCGCCGCCCTGCTGTTCACCGTCCAGTACGACATCACGAAGTTCGACATCGGCTTCATCATCGGCATCAAGGCGTTCACCGCCGCGGTCCTCGGCGGCATCGGCAACCTGCGCGGTGCGCTGGTCGGCGGTCTGCTGCTGGGCGTCGTCGAGGTGTACGCCTCCCAGATCTGGGACTCCAGCTGGACCGACGTCACCGCGTTCATCGTCCTCGTCCTGGTCCTGATGTTCCGGCCCACCGGACTGCTCGGTGAATCCCTCGGAAAGGCACGCGCATGAGCCAGATCTCCGACGCCTTCCGCGGCCTCCAGCTCGGCAACCGCTGGGACCGTGCCCCGAAGTGGGTCCGCTCCGTCGGCCTGCTGCTGGTCATCGCCTTCGCGTTCTACCTGCCGTTCCTCAACATCCTGCCGTTCGCCTACATCCGCACCGACCTGAGCCCGACCGGCTCCGACTGGTCGAGCGTGCTGTTCCTGATCGTCGTCTACATGATCGCGGCCGTCGGCCTCAACGTTGTGATCGGCTTCGCCGGACTCCTCGACCTCGGCTACGTCGGCTTCTACGCCCTCGGCGCCTACTCGGTGGCCCTCTTCGGGTCGCCGTCCTCGCCGGTCGTGGAGGCCATGCAGTCGCGTTTCGGTCTGTCCGACGAGTGGGCCGTCCCGTTCGTGATGTGCATCCCCATCGCGATCGCGATGGCGCTCACGGCGGGAGTGATCCTCGGCGCTCCGACGCTGCGGCTGCGGGGGGACTACCTCGCGATCGTCACCCTCGGGTTCGGCGAGATCATCCGCATCACCGCGCGCAACCTCGACCCCATCACCGGCGGTGCCGCGGGCATCACCCAGGTCCCCGTGCCGCCCGGGCCGGAGATCGACGGGCGGTCGTTCTTCAACACCATCGATGCCGAGCGCTGGTACTGGCTGGCGCTCGTCATCCTCATCCTCATCGTCTTCCTGGCCAGTCGTCTCGAGCACAGCCGCGTCGGTCGTGCCTGGCTGGCCATCCGCGAGGACGAGGACGCCGCAGCGGTGATGGGCGTCGCGGGCTTCAAGTTCAAGCTGTGGGCCTTCGCGATCGGCGCGTCCGTCGGCGGGCTCGCCGGGCTGCTGTTCGGCAGCAAGCAGCAGTACGTCGAGCCCAACGCGTTCATGCTGAACCTGTCGTTCCTCTTCGTGGCCATGGTGGTCATCGGTGGCTCGGGCAACATCGTCGGCGTCCTCGTCGGTGCGTTCCTGCTCACCTACCTCCCCGAGCGGTTCCGTGAGCTCCAGGAGTGGCGCCCGTTCGCCTTCGGCCTGGCGCTGGTGCTGGTGATGGTCCTCCGTCCCCAGGGCCTGGTGCCGAGCAGACGACGAGCCGCAGAGATCGAAGATCGACGACACGAGGCCGAGGAGGCTGCCGCAGATGCCTGAGCACGAGATCGAGGGCGCCGAGGTGCTCAAGGACACCTCCGACCACGACGCCATCGCCCACGAGGCGTCCGGCGCCATGGGCGACGTCCTGCTCGAGGTGGACCACGTCACCCTCCGCTTCGGCGGCGTGGTGGCGCTCAACGACGTCAACTTCGACATCCGCCGGGGCGAGATCCTCGGCCTCATCGGTCCCAACGGTGCCGGCAAGACCACCTGCTTCAACGCGATGACCGGCGTCTACACGCCCACGGACGGCACGATCCGGTTCAAGGGCCAGGAGATCGCGGGCACCAAGCCGCACAGGATCAACCACCTCGGCATCGCCCGCACGTTCCAGAACATCCGGCTCTTCCCGGAGATGTCGGCCCTGGAGAACGTGATGGTCGGGTGCGACGCCCGCCACAGGACGAGCGTGCTCGGGGTGCTGTTCCGCGCCTACCGGGTCCGCCCGTCGGAGGAGGAGCTGCCGGCGAGTGGCATCCGCCGCAGCTTCGCCAAGGTGTTCGGCATCAGCCGCCACACGCTGGAGGAGCGGGCCGGTCGACGTCGGTCGATGGAGCTGCTGCGCTTCGTCGGCATCGCCGACCGGGCCCACGAGGTCGCGCGCAACCTGCCCTACGGCTACCAGCGCCGCCTCGAGATCGCCCGCGCCCTGGCCACCGAGCCCGAGCTGATCTGCCTCGACGAGCCGGCCGCCGGCTTCAACCCCGCGGAGAAGGAGGACCTGATGGGTCTCATCCGCCGCATCCGCGACCTGGGGCACACGGTCCTGGTCATCGAGCACGACATGAAGCTGGTCCTCGGCGTGACCGACAGGATCGTCGTGCTCGAGTTCGGCCAGAAGATCGCGGAGGGCACCCCGGACGAGGTCGCCCGCAACCCGAAGGTCATCGCCGCCTACCTGGGAGAGCCTGACGATGCTGCTTGAGATGAAGGACGCCGTTCTCAGCTACGGCAAGATCGAGGCGCTGCACGGCATCAGCGTGCACGTCGATGAGGGCGAGGTCGTCTCGCTGATCGGTGCCAACGGCGCCGGAAAGACCTCGACCATGCGAGCTCTGTCGGGCGTCCGCGGGCTGTCGGCGGGCTCCGTCGTCTTCAACGGCGAGGACGTCACCAAGATGCGGGCCGACCAGCGCCTGCGCAAGGGCCTGGTGCTGTGCCCCGAGGGTCGCGGGATCTTCCCCGGCATGACGGTCACCGAGAACCTCAACATGGGCGCCTACACCCGCAAGGACAAGTCGGCCATCGACGAGGACTACGACCGGGTGTTCGACCTCTTCCCGCGCCTGCTGGAGCGCAAGAAGCAGATCGCCGGCACGATGTCGGGTGGTGAGCAGCAGATGCTCGCCATCGGTCGGGCCCTCATGTCGCGCCCCAAGCTGCTGATGCTCGACGAGCCGTCGATGGGCCTTGCCCCGATGCTGATCCAGCAGATCTTCGACATCATCACCGAGATCTCGCAGCAGGGAACGACCATCCTCGTCGTGGAGCAGAACGCCAAGCAGGCGCTCTCGCGCAGCGACCGGGCCTACGTCCTCGAGACCGGCAACATCGTGAAGACCGGCACGGGTTCCGAGCTCCTCGACGACCCGTCGGTGCGTGAGGCCTACCTCGGCGTAGCCTGATCCCGCCAACGGCGATAGGGTCTGTCCCGGCGTGGTGCCGCGAGAGGGCGGCAGGGGGCCACGGTGGGACTCGAGGAAGTGGTGTGTCGATGAGTCGGACGCCGGTGACCGTACGCGTGGCAGAGGCCGCGGACGTCCCCTCCCTGCGTGAGCTGTGGGGTGACATCCTGCGGCGCGGTGCGCTCGACGAGCAGCTCGGCGACGTGGCCGGGATCGTGGCCACCGCCGACTCCCGCGAGGACCAGTGCGTGGTCGTGGCGGAGGTCGACGGTGAGGTCGCGGGCGCGGTCTACCTCGAGGCGACGACGTTCACCCCGCTCAACCTCGAGCGGGCCGTCCTTGCGGTGTCACCACACGTGTTCACCCAGTTCCGGCGCAAGGGCGTGGGCAGCGCGCTGATGGAGGCGGCCTGCCGGTTCGCCGAGCAGCACGGCATCAGCCACGTCCAGACGGCCGCCGCCGCCGAGGCGCGCGACGCCAACCGCTTCATGGCGCGCCTGTCGTTCACCCCGCAGGCGACCCTGCGGGCGGCCACGACGAGCGCGGTGCGTGCCCGGCTGCCGCAGTCGCGGCAGGCCACGCCGGCGGCGACGAGCCGGCAGCGGATCGACCGGGTCCTCGCGGCCCGGCGGATCCGGCGCGAGCGCGTCCCGGGCTGAGCCGGGGACCACCCCGCTGTCGGGGCGCCGGGAGCGCGTCAGGGCTTCGGTGCGTCCAGCAGCGCGCAGGTGATGCGCGAGGTGCACACGCGTCGGCCCTGCTCGTCGGTGATCACGATGTCGTACGACGTTGAGGACCGGCCGAGGTGGATGGCGGTCGCGACGCCCGTGACCAGGCCCGACGTGGCCGCGCGGTGGTGGGTGGCGTTGATGTCCACCCCGACGGCGATCTTCGCCGGGTAGGCGTGGATCGCCGACCCGATGGAACCCAGGGTCTCGGCGAGCACGACGGACGCGCCGCCGTGCAGCAGGCCGAACGGCTGGGTGTTGCCCTCGACGGGCATGGTCGCGACGACCCGCTCCGCGGCGACCTCGACGAGCTGCACGCCCATCTTGTCGTTGAGGCGACCGTTGCCCTGCGGGAGGAAGGCGATGAGCTCCTCGACGCTCAGGTCGGCCAGCGACGTGGGAGGGGTGCCGGGTGTCTCGCTCATGGCGTCATTGTGTCCGAGCGGGGCGGGCTGACGGCGCCGGGGCTGGGGACGTCCGGTGTCGGTGGCGGCCGATAGAGTCGGCGAGTGCCTGAGACGAGCGAGTCGACCCGCCCCCGCCTCCTCCTGCTGGACGGCCACTCCCTGGCCTACCGGGCGTTCTTCGCCCTGCCGGTGGAGAACTTCGCGACCGCCTCGGGCCAGCACACCAACGCGGTCTACGGCTTCACCTCGATGCTGGTCAACGTCCTGCGTGACGAGCAGCCCACGCACGTGGCGGTCGCCTTCGACAAGTCGCGCCAGACCTTCCGGCTCGAGCAGTACAGCGACTACAAGGCCAAGCGCAACAAGACGCCCGACGAGTTCGGCAGCCAGCTACCGCTGATCCGGCGGGTGCTCGACGCGCTCCACGTCCAGCACCTGTCGATGGACGGCTTCGAGGCCGACGACATCATCGCGACCCTCGCCACCCAGGGGCTGGCCGAGGGCATGCAGGTCCTGATCATGACCGGCGACCGCGACTCGATCCAGCTGGTCACCGAGGACTCGACCGTCCTCTACACGATGCGCGGCGTCAGCGAGCTGGCGCGGCTCACGCCGGCCGCGGTGCAGGAGAAGTACGGCGTCCCGCCCCACCGCTACCCCGAGCTCGCCGCCATCGTGGGCGAGACGTCCGACAACCTGCCCGGTGTGCCGGGAGTCGGCCAGGGCTACGCCGCGAAGTGGATCAACCAGTTCGACGGCCTCGACAACGTCATCGCCCGCGCCGACGAGATCACCGGCAAGAAGGGCGAGGCGTTGCGCGCCCACCTCGGCGACGTCATCCGCAACCGCCAGCTCAACGCGCTCGTGCGCGACCTGACCCTGCCGGTGCGTCCGGACGGGCTCGCCCGGCAGCCGTGGGACCGCACCGCCGGCCTCGAGCTGCTGGACGAGCTCGAGTTCCGCGGCGAGCTGCGCAGCCGGTTGCTCGACACCATCGACCCCGATCCCGACGACGCCATCGAGGCCGAGGCGGGCTTCGAGCTCGACGGTCGCCGCTTGGCCGCGGGTGAAGCCGCCTCGTGGCTCGACGAGCACGCGCCCGCTGGCACGCGCGTGGGGGTCTCCGTCCAGGGGAGCTGGCGCGCCGGCACGGGCGAGGTCCTCTCCGTGGCCGTGGCGACCCGCGAGGGGCAGGCGGCCTGGCTCGACGTGGCCGAGCTCGGCGCGGACGACGATGCTGCCGTCGCGGCGTGGCTGACCGACCCGGAGCGCCCCAAGGCGATCCACGACGCCAAGGGGCCCAGGCTCGCGCTGGCCGCGCGTGGCTGGGACCTTGCCGGGCTCGAGGTCGACACCGCTCTCGCGGCCTACCTGGTCCAGCCCGACCAGCGCTCCTACGACCTCGCCGACCTGACCCTGCGCTACCTCAAGCGCGAGCTGCGGCAGGACGCCGTCGACGCCGACCAGCTCAGCTTCGACGCGATGGACGACACCACGGCCAGCGACACCGCGATGCTGACCGCCCGGGCCGTCCTCGACCTCGCCGACGCGCTCGACGACGCGGTCGACGAGCACGGCGGCACCCAGCTGCTGCGCGAGGTCGAGCTCCCGCTCATCGGCACCCTCGCCCGCATGGAGCAGGTGGGGATCGCGGTCGACACCGACTACCTCGAGGGCCTCGAGTCCGAGTTCAGCGACCAGGTGCGCGCTGCGGCGACCGACGCCTACGACGTCATCGGCAAGGAGATCAACCTCGGCTCGCCCAAGCAGCTGCAGGTGGTGCTGTTCGACGAGCTCGACATGCCCAAGACCAAGCGCACCAAGACCGGCTACACCACCGACGCCGATGCCCTGCAGCAGCTCTTCGAGAAGACCGAGCACCCGTTCCTGCAGCACCTGCTGCGCCACCGGGACGTGATACGGCTGCGCCAGACCGTGGAGGGGCTGCTGAAGACCGTCGCCTCCGACGGCCGCATCCACACGACCTACAACCAGATCATCGCCGCGACGGGCCGGCTCTCGAGCACCGACCCCAACCTGCAGAACATCCCGATCCGCACCGAGGCCGGTCGCCGCATCCGCGAGGGCTTCGTCGTCGGCGAGGCCGGTGAGTCGCTGATGACCGCCGACTACAGCCAGATCGAGATGCGGATCATGGCCCACCTGTCCGAGGACGCGCTGCTCATCGAGGCGTTCCGGTCCGGCCAGGACTTCCACTCCATCACGGCCGCCCGCGTCTTCGGCGTCGCCGCCGAGGACGTCAGCGTCGAGCAGCGCGCCAAGATCAAGGCGATGAACTACGGCCTCGCCTATGGCCTCTCCGCGTTCGGGCTCTCGCAGCAGCTGCGCATCTCGACCTCCGAGGCCAAGGGCCTCATGGACGAGTACTTCGAGACCTTCGGAGGCGTGCGCGACTACCTGGGCGGGATCGTCGACGAGGCACGGCGCTCAGGCTTCACCGAGACGATCCTGGGTCGTCGTCGCTACCTGCCCGACCTCACCAGCGACAACCGGCAGCGTCGCGAGACGGCCGAGCGGATGGCGCTCAACGCGCCGATCCAGGGCTCGGCGGCCGACCTCATCAAGGTGGCCATGCTGGGTGTCGAGCGCGCTCTCGTCGAGCACGGCCTGCGCTCGCGGATGCTGCTCCAGGTGCACGACGAGCTCGTGCTCGAGGTCGCGCCGGGGGAGCACGACGAGCTCGCCGAGATCGTCCGCGCCGAGATGGGCGGCGCCGCCGACCTCACCGTCCCGCTCGACGTCTCCATCGGCACCGGGCGCAGCTGGCACGACGCCGCTCACTGAACGGTTGAGCGCTCCCGCAGCTTCACGAGGCTGATGGGCAGGAGCACGGCGAGGAGCACGAGCTCGACCGTGAGCACGACGGCAAGCAGCCCGGACACGCTCGAAACCGCGGTCGCAGCTGTCACCACGACCACCAGCAGTGCGATCCAGACGAGCACCATGGAGAGGATGCCCTGGCGTGCCAGCACGGAGTAGACCAGCAGCTGCAGGATCGCCATGCACGTCCCGAGCAACGCGAAGACCCACAGCAGGTCGCTGACTTCTTCGTACTCGCGACCCCCCGCGAAGATCAGTGCGAGATCCGGCAGTACTGCGGTGACCAGGACGCACGCGCCTCCGAGTCCCCCGATGAGAGCCATGCTGTTGAGGAGCGCGCGGGCAGGGTTAGCGCTGTTCGCCATCGACGGGAAGGCGACGACCACGACGAACTGGGGGAGAAACATCACGGCGCGCGACACGATCAGGCCTGCGGCGTACAGCCCCGAGTCGTGCGAGTCCAGGATCGACCTCCCGACGAGCATGTCGATGTTCGTGAGCGCGAAGTACGCAAAGAGCGCCTGGGAGTTGACCACGGCTTCCTTGATGATCGGCAGGAAGCCGTGTCGTTCGTGCGACTCACCGGCCGCGCGGTCCCGACGCAGCACCACGAGTCCGTAGAGGAAGGGTGCGTAGAACCCGAGGGCCACGCCCAAGAACGCCATGAACTCGGTGGGCTGCCAGAGGATCAGGGTCATGCCCATGACCAGCCGTGCAACGCCGGTGAGGGCGTACATGATGGCGAGCTGGCGCCACCGCCGCTCGCCCTGGAGGATGCCCATCTGCGCGCCGGTCATGGTCATGGGTACGGCGGCAACGGCAGCGAGCAGTGCGGTGGGAAGACTGTCGAGGTCCAGCGCGTGGTTGATCAGCGGCGCGGCCAGGAGCAGCAGCGCGCCCAGCAACATCGACGCACGCAGCGAGACGCGGAGCATCTCGCTCTCGATCTGTCCGACGTGCGTCGGGTCCGAGCTGATGCGACGTGCGGCCGTCGCTTGCAGTCCGAGCATGACGACGCTGACGATCATGACGAGGTTCATCATCGCGAAGTAGGCGCCGTACGAGACGGGCCCGATGATCCGAGCGGCTGCCATCGTGAAGCCGTACGTCGCGACGTTCATCACCATCATCGCGACGGCGATCTGCCCACTGCCCGTCAAGAGGGAGGTGACGCCAGCCCTTCGGCCAACGGCGGCCCGTGATCGGTCGCGAGCTCGAGCGGACATGCGGCACACCATAAGGTGTCGTTTCGTGAGCGGGCGGATCGTCGAGTCGGTGTCGTCCGTCCGCCCCTCCCTGCCGACGACGCTGGCGCCGGTGGTCTGGTCTGCGCTCCTGTCCGTTCTCCTGCTCGGCGGCGCGCTGGGCCCCGGCAACGTCCTGACCTACGACATGGTCTGGGTGCCTGACCTCGCGGTGCGGGGAGACTTCCTCGGCCTGGGGTCCAGCCTGCCGCGGGCGGTGCCCTCCGACATGGTCGTGGCGCTGCTCGACGAGGTCGTCCCGGGGGTGGTGCTCCAGAAGGCCGTGCTGGTGGGCACCCTGGTCGTGGCGGGCACGGGAGCCTGGCGCCTGGTCGGTCTGGCCGGGCTGGTCGGGCGGTCCGGCGTCCTCGCCGGGCTCGCCGCGTCGACGCTCTACGTGTGGAACCCGTTCGTGGCCGAGCGGCTGGGCATCGGGCACTGGCCGCTCCTGATGACCTACGCGGCGCTGCCGTGGATCCACCTGCACGCCCGCCGCCTGGCGGCGGGGGAGCGGAGCCTGGCCCAGCTGGTCCTGTGGCTGGCCTTCGCGAGCCTGAGCCCTGCGGGCGGGATCGTGGCCGGCGTGTACGCCGTCGCGGGCGTCGCGGCGGAGGGTCGGACGGCCGCGCGCTCCGTGGCGTGGACGGTGGCCGCCGTCGCTGCACTCAACGCGCCGTGGATCGCTGCCGGCGCGCTGCACGGTGCGGGCGCGGTGAGCGACGCCGCTGCGGTGAGGCTCTTCGCCGCCCAGGGCGAGGGTGTCCTGCCCGCCTGGGCTGCCGTGCTGGGCCTGGGCGGCATCTGGAACGCGGAGGTGGTCCCGGCCTCCCGCACGACCGGGGTGGCCCTCGTCTCCCTCGTCCTGGTGCTGGCCGTGTGTGCCGCCGGTCTGCGGTCCTGGCTCGGCTCCACGAGCCGGCAGGCACGGTGGGCGATGGTGGTGCCGGCGGGTCTGGGCCTGGTCGTCGGGTTGGCCGGGGCAGTGGCACCGGACGCCGTGGGCTGGGTCGTCGCCCAGGTCCCCGGCGGGGGACTGGTGCGTGACGGCACGCGGTTCGTTGCCCTGGTCGCCCCGCTGCAGGCGGTGCTCTTCGGCCACGGTGTGGCGCGCCTCGCCGCGTCCGTCCCCGCACGCGCACCCGCCGCGGTGCTCGGCACCGTGCTGGTCCTCGCCCCGGTCACGCTCATGCCCGATGCGGCGCTCGGCATCTCCGGACGTCTCGGCGCCGTCGACTTCCCCGAGGAGTACGACGCGGCGCGGCGGGCCGTCGAGCAGAGCCGAGACGCCGGTCGAGAGGGTGACGTGCTGTTGCTGCCCTTCACCTCCTACCGGCGGCCCGGCTGGAACGACGGCCGCCGCACCCTCGATCCGGTCGGGCGCTACCTCCCCGCCGACTACCTCGCGAGCGACACCCTCGTCGTGTCGGGCACGGAGGTGCCCGGCGAGGACGCGCGCGCCCGGCGGGTGGCCCGCGACCTGGCGACGCTGACCGGCGATGACCTGCAGCAGGCGCTGGCGAGCGAGGGCGTCGCCTGGGTCGTGGCGGACCTCGAGACCGCGAACGCCCTGGCAGCCGAGGGGCTCGATGCCCCGGGGCTCGGGTCGCTGCCGGGCCTTCCCGATGCCGAGGTGCTCCACCGGGGCGAGCTGCTGACGGTCTGGGAGCTGCCCGTCTCCGACGGCACGGACCCGCGCGCGCCCGCCGACCGGCCCGCGACGCTGGCGGTCCTGCTGGCGGCGTGGACGCTCGCTGGGGGCGCGGTCGCGGCCGCGCTGACAGTCCGCGGGAACCGCCGGTGGACCAGTTGGCGTCAAATACGCCGCCAAGCGTGACGGGATGCTACCGTGCTCTCCGGTCTAGTGAACTGGAGACAATGACGTGCAGGGAATGATCGGTGGCATCATCGCGGTCGTCGTCGGCCTCGTGCTGGCTGGCCTCACCACGGTGGGTGTCGTCAGCACGGTCAGCAGTGCGCCGTCGCAGCCCGACCAGAGCGTCATGGACTACGGCACCAACCAGCAGGCCGCCGAGTAGGTCCCCGCGGGGCGTCAGCGCCCGAGCGGCACCCGCTCCCACGAGCATCTCGAAACGCCCCCGGGTCCCCGGGGGCGTTTCGCGCGTGCCGGGCCGTCGGAGTGCAGGCCGCCGCCGGACTCCCGTCAGCGTCAGGGCCCGTCGGGATCCTCGACCGCGATCCGCCGTCCCGCGAGCACGTCGGACAGCACGTGGGCGAAGGACTCCTGTGAGTGCGCCCACGAGAACGTGTGGGACATCTCGCGCGCGCCCTTGCCGAGGCGCTTGCGCTCCGCGTCGTCACCCACGAGCCGGCGTGCGGCCTCGGTGAGCTCGGTGGGCGTGTCGACCAGCAGGCCGGAGACGCCGTCGGCGATGGACTCCCGGGTCCCTCCGGCTGAGGCGTAGGCGATGGTGGGGACTCCGTGGCTGCCGGCCTCGCCGATGACGATGCCCCAGCCCTCCTTGAGCGACGGCAGCAGCATCAGCCACGACCGGGCCAGGATGTCGTGCTTGTCCTGCTCGCTGACGTGACCGGTGAACGTGACAGCGTCATCGGCCCCCCGCTCGGCGACGTAGGCGCGGAGGGACTCCTCCCACCAGCCGTTGCCGACGATCACGAGTGAGGCCTCGGGGTGGTCGGCGCGCACGGCGACGATGGTGTCGATCGCGTGCTCGACCTGCTTGTGCGGCACCAGGCGACCGAGCACGCACAGGAGCGGGGCGGTGCTCCGCGGCACGTCGAGGGCCGGTGCGGGCGCGGTGCCGTTGTGGACGACCGCGATGCGCTCGCGCCCCACGCCGAGGGGGATGAGCTCGCTGCGGGTGGCCCGGGACACCGCGACGTACTGCGAACGGCGGTAGAGGCGCGGCGCGAGGACCCGCTCGATCCACCAGCCGACCCGGCCTAGGAGTCCCGGGAACACGACGGGCCACTGCTCACGGTGCACGTGGTGCACGAGGACGACGACCGGCGCCCGGGTGGCGAGGCGGGTGAAGAAGGGCAGCCCGTTCTGCACGTCGACGACCAGGTCGACCTTGCCGAAACGGCGCAGCAGGAGATGGAGGATCCCCAACGGGTAGATCCCGAGGTGGTCGCCGCGGCGGACGTAGCGCACTCCGTCGACGACCTCGTCGCTCGGCGCGTGCTCGTGGGCCGCGCAGAAGATCGTGGCCCGCGCGCCGCGCTCGACCAGGCCCCGCGCCATCGCCTCGACGTAGCGCTCCGAACCGCCCCCCTCGGGGTTCTGGGTGTCACGCCAGTTGAACAGCACGACGTGCCGGCCCTCGAGGGACGCAGCAGAGTCGGTTCGGCGCATGAGACGAATGTTACCCGCGAGTTCGATTCCTGTCCGGGTCTCGTCGGACTCAGGTCCCTGCCGAGCCGATCGGCACCGCGGCCCTGCCATACTCCACGACCATGGCCAGCCTGGACGCCCTGCGGGTCTTCTACGAACGCCGGATCGCGCTTCCGGTGGACGACGACGCCCTCGTCCTCGACGTCGGCAGCGGCGACAAGCCCTCGTGGCGCGCCGACGTGCTCCTCGACCGCTACACCGGCGCCGAGCACGCCGCGCAGCGATCGGGCCGCGCCGCGGCCCGGGTGAGCCGTCCGCTCTTCGACGCAGACGCGGCCGACATGCCGTTCCGCGACGGCGCGTTCGACTACGCCATCTGCTCCAACCTGCTCGAGCACGTCGAGGACCCGGTCGCTGTCGCGTCCGAGCTCAGCCGCGTGGCGCGAGCGGGCTACATCGAGGTCCCCGAGGCGGCGAGCGCCAAGATCGTCGACTTCCCGAGCCACGTGTGGTGGTGCCGGCTCGACGAGGGTCCGGGCGGACCGACCCTGGTGATGACCGCCAAGCAGGCCCCCTTCTTCGACGCCGAGATCCACGCCTACATCGAGCGGGCAGGGGTGCGTGACCAGCTGGACGCGGTGCTCAACCGGCACTTCGAGCACCGCGTGATCCAGTACCACTGGACCGGGTCGGTCAGCCTCCGGACGGAGGGGGAGCTCGACCCGGCCTTCTTCGCCGCGGCCATGCGGGCGCCGGGCCACCAGCGCGGCTGGGAGGCCACGGCCGCGCAGGCGCTCACCGCGGCGCTGACGGTACGGACCCGTCGCCGGCGGCGGGACCGCCAGATCCCGTTCGACCAGGTGGTCAAGCCGGAGCACCACCGTGGCGAGGAGCTCCTCGAGCGCCGGATCTACCGGCTCGAGGAAAGCGGCGGCCGACAAGCGGCTCAGTAGGGGTCGTACGGGCTCTCGTGCCCGAACGCGCGGGCGGCCACGGTACGCAGTCGCAGCCGCAGCAGCACCTTGACGGCGACGTTGCGCAGCCACCACGGGACCTCGCGCACGATCCGCACCCGGTCGGCCACGCTCGGGGTGCCCACCCGGAACAGGGCCAGCGAGCCCGCCCGACGCTCGTAGCGCAGGGTGCGGGACGGCAGGACCTTCGCCAGCACCCCGAGGGTGACGCCGATCGAGGAGTAGCAGTCGTGGACCAGCACCGGCGCGCCGGCCGGCAGGTGACGGGCCCACTTGAGGTCGTCGCTCAGTGTCCAGTAGTCGTGCTTGCCGTCGATGTAGAGGTAGTCGAGGTCGCGCGACCAGGTGGGTCGGGCCCGGGTGCTGTACTCGGAGAGCAGCTCCACCGCGTCGGTCAGCTCGGCCTGCCGGAGGTTGCCCTCGAACTTGTCGCGGGTGGACGCGCCGCCGAAGAGCCGGCCGTCGACGAACGGGTCGACGGCGACGACGCGACCCCCGCGCGCACGGGCAGCCGTGGCCAGGACGACCGTCGACTTGCCCTGGTGGCTGCCGATCTCGAGGAGGAGGGGCCCGGCCGGGAGGTCGCGGGCGGCGTCGAACAGCAACCTGGCCTGCTCCTCGGTCAACCATCCCGGGATGGTCGACGCCACGCCCCACGCGGCCTCGAAGTCGAGGGCGGTTCGATCATCCATGTGCGGTTCCTTGGCGACGGACGGCCGGGATGGCCGAGAGTACGGACGCAGAATATAGACTGCGCGACGCTTGGCTGGGTCGACATGGGAGGCAGCCGCAGTGACTGACGGCGCCGCCACGACGGCCAGGGTGCGTCCATGGCGTCGACCGTCCCGGCCCACCGGTGTCAACCTGGTCGTGTACGTCGCCGTGGTCCTGCTGAACCTGGTCCAGCAACCGGGTCGGATCACCTTCGACACCAAGCTGGACCTCCAGGTCAACCCGTACGACCTCCTCGCGCGCAGCGTCGACCTGTGGAACGGCGACTGGGCGCTGGGCGGGTTGCAGAACCAGGCCTCCGGCTACCTGTTCCCGATGGGCCCGGCCTTCCTCGTCGGCGAGCTGTTGGGCGTCCCGATGTGGATCTGGGAGCGGCTGTGGTCCGCGGCGGTCATGCTGCTCGCCTACGAGGGGGCTCGTCGGCTCGCGGCACACTGGTCGGGGATCGGCACGGCGGGCGCGGTCCTGGCCGGCCTGACCTACATGCTCTCGCCCCGGATCCTCACGACCGTGGGCGGCCTCAGTGGCGAGACGCTGCCCGCCGCCGTGCTGCCATGGACAGTGCTGCCGCTGGTGCTCTTCCTGCGCGGCCGGCTGCGCGGCTGGGTCGCCTTCGTCCTGTCGGCGGCCACCGTGCCGCTCATGGGTGGCCAGAACGCCACCCTCGTCGTGGCGTGCCTCGTGCTGCCGGCGCTGCTCCTCGCTCTGGCGTCGGGGCGGCCGCTGCGCCGGCGCGTCACCGACCTCGCGGCGTGGGGCTCTCTGGTCGCGGTCGCCTCGCTGTGGTGGGTCGTCCCCCTGCTGCTGCTCGGCTCCTACGCGCCGCCCTTCCTCGACTTCATCGAGTCGGCGCGCAACACCGCGGGCGCCACCGGCTGGCTCTCGTCGCTGCGCGGCACCAGCCACTGGGTGGCGTTCTTCCCCGGCGGGGGCCAGGTCGGGTGGGAAGGCGGCTACGAGCTGGCGTCCTCGCGGCTCCTCCTGCTGCCCACCGTCCTGGTGGCGGCGGTCGGCCTGGTCGGTCTGATGCAGAAGGGGCTGTGGGAGCGTCGGGTCCTCGCCTGGGCGCTGCTCGTCGGCCTTGCGGTGCTGACCGCGGGGAGCGGCGGATGGGCGGGCTCGGTCTTCGCCGACGCGTGGCTCCACGCCCTCGACACCTCGCTGGCGCCGCTGCGCAACATCCACAAGTTCGACCCGGTCGTACGGCTTCCGCTGAGCCTGGGCGTCGGCGCCTTCGTGACCTCGGCCCTGCCCCGGGCCTGGAGATGGACGAGCACGTCGCCCTCGGTCCCCGTCCGGGGCATCGCCATGGGCGTGGTCGGCGTGCTGGTGCTCGTCGCCGCTGGCCCGGCGGCCGCGGGCTCGCTGCGCACGAAGGGTGGCTTCGACGACGTACCGCCGCAGTGGCGCGACGCGGTCGCCTTCCTCGACGACCAGCCCGGGCCCACCCGCACGATCGTGCTCCCCGGGGCCGGGTTCGCCGTGCAGACCTGGGGGCGCACCATCGACGAGCCGATCCAGGTCCTGGACCCCACGCCGTGGATGGCGCGCGCGCAGGTCACCGTCGCGCCCGCCGGGACCCTCCGGCTCCTGGACTCCGTCGAGCAGGCAGTCGCGGACCCGCGGCCCCAGAAGCACCTGCCGTCCGCCCTCGACGCACTCGGCGCCACGCACGTCGTCGTACGCAACGACCTGGACCCCGACGAGGTCGACGCGCCGGACCACGCCCTCGTCCGGACGGCCGTGGCCAACGTTCCGGGAGCCACCCTGGTCGCCTCCTTCGGCACCACGTCCGACGGCGACGCCGCGGTCGAGGTCTACGAGCTTCGGCACGACGCGGAGCCTCGCGTCGAGGTGCAGGACTGGGAGGACCGCGCGGTCGTCGACGGGGCACCCGAGGTGGTTCCCGACGTGCGTGCCGCGGGCCTGGTGGCGCGGGACGAGGCGGTGGTGCTGGCCACCGGGGACGAGCAACCCGACGTGGTCACCGACAGCCTGCGCCGCGTCGAGCGCAGCTTCGGACGCGTGCACGACGCCCGGTCGGGCGTCATGACGGCGACCGAGCCCTACCGGGTGCAACGGGAGGCGCACGACCACGCCGACGACGCCATGCCCGCGTCGAGGACAGTGGCTGAGTACGACGGTGCGGCCGAGATCGTGGCCTCGAGCTCGAGCGGGTATGCCGACGTCCTGGGTCCGGTGCGGCCCGAGCAGCACCCGTGGTCGGCGTTCGACCACTCCATCTACACCGCCTGGGGCACGGCGCCGCTGGCCGCTCCAGAGGGGCAGTGGATCGAGGCGACGTTCGACCGCCCGACCCGGGTCGGTGACGTGGCCCTGTCCTTCGACACCTTCACCGGTGCACCGGTGACGTCGGTGCGGATCTCCACCGAGGACCGGTCGGCGGTGGCGGAGGTGGAGCCGGACGGCTCGGTCCCCGCCGTCAGCATCGACGACGACGCCGCCACCAAGCTGCGCGTCACCGTGCTCGGCGCAGGGAAGGAGGGCGGCCAGGTGCGGCTCTCCGACGTGCGGATCGCCGGTCACGACATCAACAGGTCGCTGGTCGTCCCGGGACGGGTGCTGTCCGACACGTCCGTGCTCCTCACCAGCGAGGTGCCGCGGCGCGCCTGCGTGGTGGGGGAGGACGACCGTGTCGTGGGCTGCGAGATGGCCTGGCAGCGGGAGACCTCCGAGACCCCGGGCTTCGACCGCACCATCACGGTGGGGATGAGTGGGGAGTGGACCCTCAAGGGTCGTGCCTTCGCCACCCATGGTCCGGCTCTCGACCAGCTCGTCGCCCCGCTTGCGGAGGACCAGGTGCGCGTGGTGGCCACCTCGACCTACGGCGGTGACCCGGCGGTCGCCGCGGCGGGGGCAGTGGACGGGCGCCCCGAGACCGGGTGGACCTCGGCTCCCGGCGACCCGGCGGCTGCCCTCCAGCTGACGTGGGGCCCGCGCCGCAAGGTGTCGAGCGTCCGGCTCAGCACGTCTCCCGGCCAGCCCGGCGAGCTGCCGGAGGTGGTCGTCGTCGACGGCGGCCCTGGCACGGGTGAGCCGCAGCTGGTGGCCACGGGTGGGGACGCGGCAGGTGAGATGAGGCCCATCCGCACCGACCAGCTCCGCGTGACGGCATTCGGACCGGCAGGACTCGACGGCGTGGGCATCTCCGAGCTGGAGGTCGACGGCATCGAGGACCTCCAGTACCAGCCCGACCCGGACACCCCGACCGGCACGGCGTGCGGCTTCGGACCGACGGTCGAGGTCGGTGGCCGCACCGTGCAGACCCGGATCAGCGGCACGCTCGAGGACATCCGCACGGGTGCCGACCTGGCGGTGGTCCCGTGCGGGAAGCGGTCGGTCGACCTGACCGAGGGAGAGCACCGCATCCGGGTCGAGAACCCGGACGGGTTCGTCACCTCCAGCGTGGTCCTGACCCCGTCCGCTCCCGCGGAGGAAGCTCGTGCCGACCGGCCGCCGGTGCTGGCCTGGTCGCCGACGCACCGGGAGGTCGAGGTGTCGGTGTCGTCCGAGTCGGTCGTGGGCGTCGCCGAGAGCGCCAACCCGGGGTGGACCGCGACCGTGGACGGGACCGAGCTGCGCCCGGTGGTCCTCGACGGCTGGCGCCAGGGCTTCGTGGTCCCCGCCGGCACCGAGGGCGTCGTCGCCATGGACTACGCCCCACAAGCGCCGTTCCGCCTGGCGCTGGTGGGCGGCCTCGCCGTCGTCGGGCTGCTGCTGCTGCTCGCCCTCGGGCTGATCGTCCTGGGGATCGGACGCCGCACGGACGACCCGCCCGGGGCCGTCCGGACGAGTGGTGCTCGGCGTGCCGCCCGCCTCTGGGTGCAGGTCCCCGCGCTGGTCGTGCTGGGCCTCGTGTCGCTGCCGCTCGCCGTGGGCACGATGGTCGGCTGGGCCACCCGTGACCGCTCCGATCTCAGGGTCGCGGCAGCCTGCATGGGGGCACTCGTGTTCGCGGGCGTGATCGCGCTGTCCACCTCCGCAGTGGTCGTCCCACCGGTAGGCTCCGACGTCGTCGTGGCGCTGGCCGTGGGGGTCGTGTGCGGTCGGGTGCTGGCCCGGCCGTGACCGGGCCGGATCGGAGCCGGGTGTCCGGAGGAGGAGAAGGAGGAGCGTTGCCGGTTACCGGTGTCCGCACGCTGGTCGTGGCGGTCCTCGCTGCTGCCGTCGCCGTCCGGATGACCGCGACCCAGCCGCTGTCGGGCGCCTACGCGCGTATTGCCGCGGACCCCGCCGCTGTGCTGCGAAGCGCCGCCGACGGATGGACCGTGTCCGGCACGCTCGGCGACGCCAGCGCGCAGGGCCTCCGGGACGTTCCCGTGGCTGCCTTCCTGTGGCTGACCGACGGGCTGGGGATCCCGTCGGCCGGCGGACGGACCGTCTGGGCCGTGCTCGTCCTGGTCCTGGCCGCTGTCGGCGCGGTGCGCCTGGCGCGCGCCCGCGTGTCGTGGGTTGACGCGCCGCACGAGCCGTGGACGCCGTGGGTCGGCGCGGCGCTCTTCGCCTGCGCGCCCGTGCTGGTCACGACCGTCCAGCAGTCACCGGGCGACGGCCTCGTGGTGGCGCTCCTCCCATGGGTGCTCGCCCCCCTCGTCCGCCGCGCGGACGGCTGGCGTGCGGCCGCCGCGTCCGCGGCCTGGCTCGGGCTCGCCGGTGCGGGCACGCCTGCGTGGGCCCTCGCCGCACTGATGGCCGGGCTCGTGACGGCGGTCGCGACCTCCCGGCGCCCGGGCGGGACACGCCAGCTCGCCCGGTGGTCGGTGCTGGCTGCGATCTCCTCGGCCTGGTGGGTGGCCGCCTACGTGTGGGAGACGTCGTACGCCACCGAGGTGACGGGTCTGGCGGCCACGCGTCTGTCCGTCGCCGGGATCGCCGAGGCGCTCGGCCTCCCCGCGTCGGGTCCGGTCCTGACCGCGCTGGTGCTCCTCGGCCCGGTCGCCGTGGCGGTGTCCGCCCTGGTGCTGCGGGTGGGTCGGGACCGCGCCGTCGTCGCGGCCCTGCTCGCGCTCTCAGCTGTGGCGACGCTCGTGGGCGTCGTCGGCGGGGGATGGCCCGCGTGGCTCCCTGTGCCCGCCTCCACCGCCAGTGCCGCCGTCGCCGTGCCGGTGCCGTGGACCGTCCTCGGAGGCTGGGTCGCGCTGGCCGCCCTGCTCGCGTGGACCCCGGTCGTCGACCACCTGCTCGCCCGCCTGCCGCGCTCGTGGGCGTGGCAACCTGCGACGGGGCCCGGGCTCGTCGCAGCCGGGCTGGCCGTCCTCGCTCTGCTCTCGGTCGCGGGACCGGTCCTCGCCGTGCAGGAGCCCGAGGCGGCCCCCGGGCCCGCAGTCGGCGACGCCGAGCAGTGGGCCGAGGTGGCCGCCTGGTCGAAGACCGCGCCACCAGGCCGGGTCCTCGTGCTCCCCGCGGTGACCGAGGGGCGCGTGGAGCCCGCGGTCGAGCAGGCGCTGCGGGGCCGGCCGTGGATCGCGCGCGACACCCTGCCCCTCTCAGGGACCGGGGCGACAGCAGCGCTGGACACCGCGGTGGGTCGGCTCGACCGCGGCCATGACGGAGCGGGCACGGCGACCGCACTCCGGCACCTGGGCATCACCTACGTCCTCCTGCGCAACGACGTACCCGCGGCCGCGGACAGGGAGCGCCCGCTCGGGCTCATCCGTCACGCCCTTCTCCTCCAGGGCGCGTCGCGAGTCGCCGCGATCGGGTCGCCCGCCCGAGGCGGTGACGACGCCGCCGCTGCCGAAGGCATCGTGGACCTCGGCGTGCGGGACCCCGCCGGCTCGCTCGAGATCTGGGCGCTCGACGATGCAGCCGACGGCAGCCTCCACGACGGCGCTCCGTTGTCGGTGGCAGGGAACGCCGGCGTCGTCGGCGACCTCGCCGACGCCGGCCTGGCGGACGGGCCCGCCCTCGTGCTCGGCACCCCGCGCGACGGGCCGGCCGACCTCGTGTCCGACAGCGCACGCCGGCAGGACGTCGACCAGCGCGTCGCGAGCGACCCGTTCGGACCTGTGCTCGGACCGGAGGAGCCGCGCACTGTCGTGCCGCCCGACTCTGTGCCGCAGACGACCGCCTCGCGCGCTCTCACGGGTGCCGAGGAGGTGCGAGCGTCCTCGTCGGCCGCCGACCTCGACTCCTCGCGCCGACGCGTCGGCGCCGTGGCCGCGGCAGCGGTCGACGGCAACGCCTTCACGGCGTGGCAGTCGCGGCGCGGACACGTCGTCGACGAGTGGTGGGAGATCACCTTCGACGGCGTGACCGACCTGACCTCCGGCCAGCTCCGGGTCGTGCAGAACCCCTTCGCGTCCTACCAGGTCACGCGCGTGAGGCTGGAGTCCGACAACGGGTCGACCGACGTCGACGTGCCCGCCGACGGTGCGGTCGCCCTGACCGGCGTCGGCCGCACCGGTCGGCTCCGGGTGGTCGCCACCGGCGTCAGCGGGACCGTGTCCGGGGCGAGCAGCTTCGCCATCTCCGAGCTCGCCGTCCCCGAGATGGAGGTCAAGGAGGAGCTGGTGGTCGGGGGAGCGGAGGGCGACTCCTGGATCGTGGCCGCCCGGCCGCCGAGCTTCGCCACCTGCGTGCCGTCCTTCCCGATCGGCGGGACCGTCGATCCCGGGCCGAGCGAGACGGTGTGCAACCGCGGCCTCACCGTCGACGGCCCCGACTCCGGCTCGATCGCACGCGTCCTGCGCCCGTTGCGGAGCGGGGAGGTTGCCGGCCGCGTGTGGGTACGTGCCGCTGACAGCGCCGAGTCCATCCGCCTGGCGGAGCGCCTGGCGCGACCCACGATCACCGCGACGGCGTCGAGCGTCGCGTCCTCGGACCTCGTGGCCGGTCCGCAGGCCGCGGCCGACGCAGACCCGGCCACGGCGTGGCGACCCTCGCCGGAGGACGGATCGCCCACCCTCGTGCTGGCCTGGGACCGCCCCGCCCTGGTCACCGGCGTGCGCATCACGACCGCGGCGCGCCGGCTGTCGAGCCTCCCGACGCACGTCACCGTGTCCTACGGCGGGAGCGACCGCACCGCGTCGGGAGAGATCGGCCCCGACGGGGTGCTGGACCTGCCCGAGGTCCGCACCCGCGAGCTGACGCTCGTATTCAGGGCGGAGACGCCCCAGACGTCGGCGGACTCACTCACGGGTGGGATGCAGTCCGTGCCGATCGCCGTGTCAGAGGTGGAGGTCGTGGGCGCACCGGCGCTGCGCTACGACGCCGACGACGTGGAGGAGCTGCCGTGTGGCTCCGGCCCCGACGTCACGGTCGGGGGTGTCGCCCACGAGACGGCCGTGCGGGCCTCCGCCCGGCAGGTGGTCGAGGCGTCGATCGTCCCGGCCACCCTCTGCGAGCGGCCGTTCCTGCGGACGGGCGAGGTGCGGGTCGACGTCGAGGCCTCGTTCTCGTGGATCCCGATCGGCCTCGTGCTGGCGTCCCCCGACGGGGTCCTCGGTGAGGTCGACGAGGAGGACCCCGGCGCTGGCGCCGGTGGCGGGGTGCCGGCGGGGACGATCGGTTCCCGTCCGACCACGCAGGTCGTGGACGTCGATGCGGACGGACAGGCGACGCTCGCCCTCGCCGTGCCGGCCGCCAAGGGGTGGACCGCGGTCGCCGACGGGCGTGAGCTGCCGACGCTCACCGTCGACGGGTGGGCCCAGGCGTGGCAGGTGCCCGAGGGCGTCGACCGGGTGACCGTGCGCTACGCCTCGGGCGAGGTGCTGCGCTGGGCGGCCGGACTGGCGGTCTCGGGCTGGGCGCTCGTGGTCGTGCTGGCGCTGTGGTCGTCGGCCCGGCGGCCGCGGAGCCGGGGCAGGTGGGGTCGGCGGGCCCAGGCGATGGTCGGGCGCTCCACCCAGGCGTAGGTCGCCGCGCCGAGGGGGATCGAGATCCCCAGCACCCACACGAGTCGCCACAGCAACCCGATCACCCCGTCGGGGAACGTGATGTCCCGCTCCAGGATCACGATGACCGGCACGTGCCACAGGTAGATGCCGTAGGACCAGCGTCCGATGGCGACGAGCCATCGTCGGCTCAGCAGCTGGTTGGTCGGGACGACGGGGGGGCCGAAGACCACGACGCAGAGCAAGAGGCAGGCGATCGCGGCTGCCGCGAAGGTGCGGACCTGATCCTCGGCGAACGTCACCGGCACGAACCCGGACGGCCCGCCGAGGGGCGAGGTCGCGAGTGCGACGAGCGCGAGGGTGAGGACCACGGGCGCCCAGCGGTCCGTGCACAGCGAGCGGAGTCCGCGCAGGGTCACGAGTCCGGCCCGGCGCCCCTCGACCAACAGCGCGACGAGGGCGCCGCCCGCGAAGCAGAACAGGAACGCGGGCAGCCAGTAGGGGTAGATGAGCTGTCCCGTGAGGTCGGACTCCGCGGTCCAGAGTCGCCACCCGATCGAGATCGGGAGCGCCAAGGAGATGAGCAAGGCGCAGATCCACAGGGAGGCGACGCCGCTGCGCCGCCGAGCGAGCTGGCCGGTGACCCATCCCATGACGGGGAGCGCGACGTACCACGACACCTCGGTGGCGAGGCTCCAGGTGTGCAGCATGGCCTCACGAGCCGGCTCCACCTCGTAGATCCAGGTCAGGGTTATTGCGCGCCACCATCCCTCGGCGCCCGACGGGCGCGAGGCCGGGATGACCAGGGCGACCAGGATCAGCACGACCCAGTAGGCGGGGAAGATCCGGGTGGCCCGTCGGATCACGAAGCTGCCCAGGTCGGGCCGCCGAGCCTCCCCGAGGCTCCAGCGCGCCCAGGGTCGGTAGAGCAGGAACCCCGAGATCACGAACAGGCTGACGGGTCCGTAGGTGGGGAGCCCCAGCCAGTCGAACTCGGTGCGCCCCGAGGTGTGGATCAGCACGACCATCAAGGCGGCGAAGCCCCGGAGTCCGGTGAGGCTCGCGATCTCTGCCGCACGCTGCGCCCGTGCCTCGTCGGCGGGCGTGTCCTCCCACTCGACCGCGGTGCTCGCTACCACGCGGGCGATTAGATCACGCCGGGCCGGGGACGGACGCCCGATCGTCGGCTCCCACCGGAGAGCGGCGAAGCGCGGACCCCCGTCGCACCATCGACTACAGTCGCCGCGTGCCGCCGCAGTCCTCGTCCACTCCGTCGGCCTGGGCTCCCACGCTGCGCCGGTCCGTGCGCCTGTTCCGCGCCTTCCGGGTCGAGCAGACCCAGCCCGACGTCTTCTACGGCGAGCTCGCCGACGACGCGGTCGGCCACGTGTCCAACTACACCGAGCTCGCCGGCGCGCGCATGCTCGACGTCGGCGGGGGACCGGGCTACTTCCGGACCGCGTTCGAGGGAGCGGGGGCCACGTACTTCGCCCTCGACGCCGACGTCGGTGAGCTGTC
Organism: Nocardioides sp. P4_G10; assembly: GCF_056401175.1. Taxonomy (NCBI): domain Bacteria; kingdom Bacillati; phylum Actinomycetota; class Actinomycetes; order Propionibacteriales; family Nocardioidaceae; genus Nocardioides; species Nocardioides sp. P4_G10. The sequence goes on from NZ_JBFUJV010000009.1 coordinate 50,909, forward strand.
GGGGCTCGGAGGGATCGCCCCCCGCACGGTGCTCGGGAGCGGGATGCAGCTGCCGTTCGCCGACGCGACCTTCGACATCTGCTACTCGTCCAACGTGCTCGAGCACGTGGACGACCCCTGGCGCATGGCCGACGAGATGGTGCGGGTGACCCGTCCGGGCGGTCTGGCCTTCATCTCCTACACGGTCTGGTACGGCCCGTGGGGCGGTCACGAGACGTCCCCCTGGCACTACCTCGGCGGCCGCCGCGCCAGGCGCCGCTACCGGCTTCGCCACGGCCACGAGCCCAAGAACAAGTTCGGTGAGTCGCTGTTCGCCGTCACGGTGCGGGCGGGTCGCGAGTGGGCCAGCGCCCAGGGCGGCGCCGAGGTCCTCGACGTCGTCCCGCGCTACAACCCCGCCGCAGCACGCTGGCTCTCCCGGGTGCCCCTCCTGCGCGAGGTCGTCACCTGGAACCTGGTCATCGTCCTGCGCCGTCGATGACCTCCCCGCCTCCCCGCGCGTCGCCGTCACCCGTCACGTGGCGCTTCCGGCTCGCCGTCTGCTGCCTGGCGCTGGTGGCGCTGGCGTTCTCGCAGCGACCCGGGCGACAGGTCAGCGACACCAAGTTCGACCTCGTCGCCGACCCCGGCGCGATGCTGGCGCGGGCCCTGCACATGTGGGACCCGACCGGGGGGTTCGGGCAGGTGCAGAACCAGGCCTACGGCTACCTCTTCCCGATGGGCCCGTTCTTCTGGCTCGGCGACCTCGCCTCGGTCCCCGCGTGGGCGGTCCAGCGCGCCTGGTGGTCGCTGCTGCTCGTCGTGGCATTCCTCGGCGTCGTCAAGCTCAGCGGGGCGCTGGGGATCGGCACCCCGACCAGCCGGGTCGTGGCCGGCTTCGCCTACGCCCTGTCGCCGCGCATCCTCACCACCCTCGGCCCCATCTCGATCGAGGCGTGGCCCATGGCACTCGCGCCGTGGGTGCTGGTGCCCCTGGTGCTGGGCTCGCGGCGGGGGTCGCCGGTGCGCGCGGCCGCCCTGTCGGCTCTGGCGGTCGCCGCCGTCGGCGGGGTCAACGCCGCGGCCACGGCGGCGGTGCTGCCGCTCGGTGCGGTCTGGCTGCTGACGCGCACACCCGGACCGCGGCGCCGTGCCCTGCTCGTGTGGTGGCCCGCCCTCGTCGCCATGGGCACGCTGTGGTGGCTGGTGCCGCTGTTCCTCCTAGGGGGCTACAGCCCGCCCTTCCTCGACTTCATCGAGACGGCCGCGGTGACCACCTTCCCCACGACCCCCTTCGACGTGCTGCGCGGCACGTCGCACTGGGTGCCGTACGTCGATGCGACCTGGCAGGCCGGCAACGACCTGGTCGCGACCGGCTACGTCGCGATCAACGCCGCGGTGCTCCTGGTGCTCGGCCTGGTGGGTCTCTCGCTGCGGGGCAACCCGCACCGCAGGGTCCTGGTCCTCGGCCTGCTGACGGGACTGGTGCTGGTGTCCCTCGGGCACTCGGGCGCGGTCCACGGATGGTTCGCCGACGCCGAGCGCACGGTGCTCGACGGCGCGCTCGCACCCCTGCGCAACGTGCACAAGTTCGACCCGGTCCTGCGGCTGCCGCTCGTGCTCGGGCTCGCCCACCTGCTGGGCGCGCTCGCGGCCACCGCTCAGGACCCCGACCACGGCCGCCTCGACTGGCGCTCCCGGCTGGAGGACGGCCAGCGCGTGGCCAGTGTCGGGCTCGTCGTGCTGGCGAGCGTCGCCGTCGCCGGCGTGGCCAGCCCCGCGCTGGCGGGCAGGCTCTCCCCGACGCAGGACTTCCAGGACGTCCCCGGCTACTGGCAGCGGGCGGTGTCGTGGCTGGACGAGCAGGAGGCCGGCGACCGCGGGACGGCGCTGCTCGTGCCGGGATCCAGCTTCGCGACCTACCTGTGGGGCACGCCTGAGGACGAGCCGCTGCAGTCCTACGGCGTGTCTGGCTGGGCAGTGCGCAACGCCGTGCCGCTCGCACCGCCGGGCAACATCCGGATGCTCGACGCGGTGGAGCAGCGGCTCACCACCGGTCAGCCGTCCGATGGGCTCGCTCCGTTCCTCGCCCGGGCCGGCGTCGGCCTGCTGGTGGTGCGCAACGACCTGCGCCCGACCGACGACGTACCACTCCCGGTGCTGGTGCACCAGGCGCTCGAGGGCTCACCGGGCATCGAGCGGGTCGCCGACTTCGGTCCCGAGGTCGGGGGACCGGTGCGCCTGGAGTCTGAGCGTGGCACCACGCTCGTCGCGGAGGGGGGCTGGCACGCGTCGTACCCCGCTGTGGAGGTCTACTCGGTGGACGGCGCGACCGAGGCCGCGGCCGCACAGGCGCCGCCGGTCGTCGTCGGGGGACCGGAGGACCTCCTCGGCCTCCTCGACGCCGGACTGCTCGGGGACGAGCCTGCCGTGCTCGCCGCAGACGCCGCCGAGCCCGGGGCCGAGGCGTCGTCCCGCGGGCCGCTGCTCCTGACCGACGGCCTGCGTCGCCGCGAGGCGACGTTCGCGCGGGTCCACGACGGTCGCTCCGCCACCCTGGAGGCCGATGACGACGGGCGACGCGGTGCCCCGGCCCGCGACTACGTCGCACCTGAGGCGAGCCGCTGGGAGACCACCGCCCGCATCATCGGCGCGCGCTCGGTCACCGCATCCGGCTCTCGCGCGTACGCCGACACCGTCGGGCCGGTGCTCCCGGAGACACTTCCCTACGCGGCCTTCGACGGTCGACCCGAGACGCAGTGGGAGTCGGGGCCGCCGCGCCGTGGCCGGGATCCGTGGGTGGAGGTCGCCCTCGAGCGCCCGGCGGAGATCCAGCAGGTCACGGTGGTCACGGGTGAGACCGGCTCCGACGAGGATCCCACGATCGTCGTCGAGACGGAGGCCGGGAGCTCGCGGGCCGTCCGCGCCCCGGCCGGCGAGCCGGTCGTGGTGTCCCTGCCGGACGGTGCGACGTCGTGGTTGCGGGTGCGCGCCACGCACGACGGCGGTCTGCCCACGGAGCTCGCGGTCGCCGAGGTCCGGGCCGATGGGCTGGACGTCGACCGGACCCTCGTGCTTCCCGAGGTGCCGGCCGCGTGGGGACCACCCGACCGCGTGCTCCTGTCGGCAGGCCCCTCGCTCGACGCGTGCGTGGAGGTGGAGGAGGACGTCCGCTGCGCCGCGGGTCGAGCCCGACCGGATGAGGGCGGCGGGGTCATCGACCGCACCGTGCAGCTCGGAGCCGGAGCGGACTACGGGGTCGCGCTCGAGGTGCGCCCGGTCGCGGGTGACGCCCTGACCGGCCTGATGCTCCGGGACCAGCTCGTCAACGTGAGCGCCTCGTCGACCGCCGTGGACGACGCCCGCGCCTCGGCGCTGGCGGCGATCGACGGCCGTCCGGGAACGACCTGGCTCGCCGACGAGGACGACGACGACCCGACCCTGGACGTGACCTGGATCGGCGAGCGACCCGTCCGGGAGATCCGGCTCTCGCTCGACCGGCAGGCCGCGGCCTCCCGGCCGACCGAGCTGGAGGTGGTGCATCCCGGCGGTCGCCAGGTCGTACGACTCGACGAGTCCGGCCGGGCCGAGCTCGAGCCGTTCCGCGCCACTCGGGTCTCGGTGCGGGTGCTCGGCCAGGAGCGGGCCTACGGTCGCTCCCGCGCAGGGGACCTCGAGCCCCTCCCGGTCGGCGTGAGCGAGCTGCGCCTGCCCGGGACGGGCATTCTCCCCCTCACGCTGTCCGACACCCCGGTCGACATCGGGTGCGGCTTCGGGCCGACCCTGCGCGTCGGGGAGACCCTCTTCGCGAGCAGCGTGACGGCTTCGCCGCGCCAGCTCTTCGACGCCGAGCCCCTGCCCGCACGTGCCTGCGGGCCCCAGACGGTCGGCCTCGACGCGCCCACCACGCGCGTCGTTGCGGCGCCCGCCCCCGCGTTCCGGCCGACAGCGGTGACCTTCGCGCGTCCCGGCGCTGTCGCGCCGGCGGGCGCGTCACCGGCCACCGTGACCCCGACGTCCGCGGTGGAGGCCACCCTCGACGCCGCGGGTGCCGGCGGTGGCGTGGTCGCGGTGCGCAACAACGCCAACAGAGGATGGCGGGCCGAGCTCCCGGACGGGTCGAGCGCACCGCCGCTGGTGGTCGACGGCTGGCAGCAGGCCTGGCACGTGCCCGAAGGAGTCGCGTCACTCGACCTGCGCTACGTCCCGGACCGCGCCTACCGCACGGCCCTGGCCGTGGGCGCGCTCCTGCTCGCTCTGCTGGCGCTGGGCACGCTGCTCCTCCGACGTCGCGGTCCGGGGCCGGCGTCGGGTCCGGCGCCCTGCGGCACGCGGGTGGCACCCTGGGTGGTGCCTCTTGCCGGGGTGGCCGCCCTCGCCCTCGTCGGCGGGTGGTGGGGCCTGGCTGCCGGGTTCGTCGGCGCGGCTGTGTCGGTCCTCGCCCGCCGCTGGGTGGCGGGGCCGTCGGTGGCGTGGGGGGCCGGGCTGCCCGTGGTGGTCGCGGGACTCGTCTACTGGTGGCGTCCGCTGGGCTCCGCCGACGGCTGGGCGGGGGCGCTCGTGCTGCCCCAGCTGCTGGTGGCGGTGGCGCTCGGGGCGCTCGTGGTCGCGGACCTGGACTGGCGCGGCCAGACGTCGCGCAGCCGCAGCGCCGGGCGCTCGACCACACGGTGAAGCACCTCCGACACCAGCAGTGACGCCCCGAGGGTGAGCACGAACAGCTCGATCCCGCGTCCCTCGAAGAGCGGGATGTCGCGCCAGTCGGCGATCAGCTCCAGCAGCAGCAGGTGCACGCAGAAGATGCCGTAGGACAGGTGTCCCACGTGACGCGGCACCCGGGACGACAGCGCCCGGACGAAACGGCCGTCGGCCGGGGCGAAGATCCCGGGGAGGATGACGAAGCCGGCGATCCCGGCGTAGAGCACGTTCTTGGTCAGTGCGGCGCCGAGCGTGGTCGGCGTGAGGTCGGGCGGTCCCGCCAGTGGGGTCGCGGCGATGACGAAGAGTGCTCCCGCAGCCAGCCAGCACAGCCCGGGCGAGCGGCCCAGCTCCTGGACGACTGCCGTGACGCGACCGGCGCCGGCGCCGCGGTCCTCGCGGGAGCGCACGTCGTACGACGCCAGGAGGATGCCGACGGCGAACCAGACGAGGTAGGACGGCAGCCAGAGCCGGATCATCGTCCCTCCACCGTCCCACCGCACGGAGAGGTCCATCAGCCAGACGACGCTCGTCGCCGCCATGGCGAGGGCGAGGAGGCCGAGGCGGTCGCCACGGCGGCCCCGGGCGCCTGAGAGCCCGAGCCACATCAGGACCGGGAGCACCAGGTAGAAGGCGACCTCGGTGGACAGGCTCCACATCTGGGTCAGACCGTCGGGCAGATGGTCGTCGACGTAGATGTTGGCCAGCAGCAGCGTGGTGACCCACTGGCCGACCCCGGCCCCGCGGTTGCCCGGCAGCAGTGTCATGGCGGCGACGACCGTCACGACGTAGACGGGGACCAGGCGCAGGGCACGCTTCCAGAGGTAGTGCGTCGTCGACGGCGGCGGCAGCCCGGCCCGGTGCCGGGCGATCCAGGGCCGGGACAGCAGGAAGCCGGACAGCACGAAGAACACCGCGACACCGACGTCGAGCCGCGACAGCGCCGTCCCGTAGACCGGGTGTGCGTAGGCCCCGGCCCAGAAGGCGGCGTGCGTGGCGAGGACGGCGACGGCCGCCACCGCCCGGAGGGAATCGAGTGCGGGGAAGGCGACCGAGGATCCCGGACGGTCTCGGTGGAGCATGGGGGCGAGTGTCCCACGCGCCAGCGGGCGCAGCACTACTCTTCGCGCATGCTGCTGCTGAGACGCGTCCACGCCGTGCTGTCCCGCGTGGTGTCCGAGGCCCGCGAGCGAGGTGTCCGCGAGGTCGTCGGCACCTGCGTCCGGTGGGCCGGCGGGTGGATCACCGGACGTCCGGCACGGGGTCGCGAGCACGGCTCGTTCGCGTGGGACGGCGCCCGGTTGCCCTACTTCGTGCACGACTACCACTACACGTGGCTCAACGAGCGTGCCGTCGAGGTCGCCTTGGCCCTCGACCTCCTCGAGCGCCACCCGGGGGCGAGCGTGCTGGAGGTCGGCAACGTGCTGGGCCACTACGTCCCGTTCGAGCACACGGTCGTCGACAAGTACGAGCAGGCGCCGGGCGTGCTCAACGAGGACGTCGCCGACCTCGACCTCGGCCGGCGCTTCGACCTGGTGCTGGCGATCTCCACGCTGGAGCACGTGGGCCTCGACGAGGACGTGCGCGACGACGACAAGCCGCTGCGGGCGCTCGAGCGGCTGCGCGCGCACGTCGCTCCGGGCGGACGGCTCTGGGTGACACACCCGGTGGGCTACAACCCGGCGCTCGACGCGCGGCTGCGCGACGGTGTGCCCGGCGTCACGCGGATGCGTGCCCTGCGCCGCGAGCGAGCGCGCAACCAGTGGAGCGAGGTCCCGCTCGAGCAGGCCTGGGAGACGTCGTACGACCGTCTCCTCTACACGGCCCACGCCGTCGTCGTCGCCGAGCTCGACGCGCTGGAAGACGGTCCTGCCAAGTCTGGTGCCGACGAGGTGACTGACTGGTAACGTTCGCGCGTCGCGTGAGCACCAACACATTCTTGAGGAGCGCAGGTGGGTAAGAAGCTGGCCGTCATCTTGACGGGATTGGGCGTTTTCGTCCTGGGGGTCGCACTGCTCGCCCGGTTCTACGCCTACGACCGACTGGCCGTGGTGCCGCTCGACCAGGACACGGTCTCGGTCTCCGAAGGGCCCGGCGCGACGATCTTCGACATCGCGAGCCAGCAGGAGATCACCGTCGACCTCGTGTCCACCCGCAACGTCGTGGGTGACGTGGAGGCTTCCGAGAAGGCGAGCGACGAGCTCGGTCGTGACATCGCCGTGTGGGAGACGCTCGTCTACACCGACGAGCCCGGCGCCGAGGTCAGCGCCGACAGCCCGCCGAAGTCCGGCACGCACGACCTCGTCGCGTTCGACCGCCACACCGGTGAGACGGTCACGTGCTGTGACACCTACACCAGCACGACCGCCGACGACCGCGGGGTCGAGGAGAAGGACACCATCGCCTTCGAGGGCCTCTACTTCAAGTTCCCGTTCCAGACCGAGAAGAAGACCTACCGCTTCTGGGACGGCTCGCTGCGCGAGGCCCCCGAGATCGAGTTCAAGGACACCGAGACCATCGAGGGCCTCGAGGTCTACCGCTTCGAGCAGGTCATCCCACCGACCACCGTCGGCAACATCACCGCCCCTGCCTCGTTCTTCGACATCGACGAGGAGGGTGACGTCACCCTCGACCGCATCTACTCCAACACCCGCACGCTGTGGATCGAGCCGGAGACCGGCGTCATCATCCGCGGCCAGGAGGACCAGCTGAGCGTGGCGGAGTACGAGGGCGAGCAGGTCGCGACCCTCACCGACGTGACCATCGGCTACAACCCCGAGACGATCTCCGACAACGTCGACACCTACTCGTCCCTCGCCACCCAGCTCAAGCTGATCCGCATCTGGGTGCCCCTCGTCGGCGGGATCCTGGGCCTGCTCCTGCTCGCGGCCGGGCTCGTGATGCTCCGTTCGCGCCGCTCCGAGGCGCACGCCTCCGGCAGCCACAGCAGCGCCGATGACGGGACGCTTACCAAGAGCGACCGCTAGGTCTGTCCCTCAGAGCGGGGCGCTGGTCGTCCCCGCCGAGGTGGGAACGACGGCCGACGGGTCATCCCGTCGGCCGTCGGCCTTCGCACGTCGTGGGGTCCGCGCCGCCCCGGGCGGCCTCGCGACCGTCGGCACGGCCGTCCCGGTCCGTGTCGGGATCAGCCGGGTCGGTGCGCACGAGCCGTCCGTCCGTGAGCCGGTAGCCCCGGACCTCGCGCCGGTCGGTGACCGTGTCGCCGTCCGTGTCCTCGAGGTAGGGGACGCTGGCGGTCCGGAGCCGCAGCCGGACCGCGCCCGAGCACGTGAGCACCCGCTGGCGCACGACGTAGCCGCGCACCTCGCGCCCGTCTGCGATGCTGTCGCGGTCGGTGTCCGGGCGCCGCGGGTCGGTGCCCGTCCCGAGGCCGCGTCGCGTCAGGTCGAGGGCGTCGCCCACGGTCCGCGCCAGCAGTGCGTGCCCGGCGTCCGTGAGGTGAACCGCATCCGGCCCGATGAGGTCCTCGGGGTCGGCGCCGAGGGCATCGTGGGCCTCGAAGGTGCTGCCGACGTCGATGAAGGTCACCCGCGGCAGCCGGACCGCGAGCTGTTGCAGGGCATCGCGGTACCCCTGCCAGACCTCGAGGCTGACCTGGTAGCGCCGCACGGGCTGGAGCAGCACGTGGCAAGGAGGGCGGGCGCTGGCGGCGTCGATGCGCCGTAGGACGGCCTCGACCTGCGCGACGAAGGTCGCGGCCGGCACCCGGGCCACGGCGTCGTTGGACCCGATCATGTGCACGACGCAGGTGGGCTGCACCACGCGGACGGCGTACTCGTGCGCGTCGGTGAAGTAGGTGGCCGCCGTCGAGCCGCCCACGGCGCCGTTGATGCCCTGGACGCCTGGCTTCTCGTCCGGCCGGTCGGTGCTGTCCCTCAGGTCGCGCGTCGGGGGAGGCGCGGAGGCCCCAGCCGGGAACGTCTCCTGCAGCCGGGCGACGACCTGGTCGACGAAGCGGGCCGCGGGTGAGCTCGCTCCCACGCCGTAGGTGGTCGACGAGCCGAGGAAGAGCAGCCGGACCGGCTGGCTCCGACGACGGGCGAGGGCTGTCGTCAGCGGGGTCAGGGACGGTCGGGCGACGGCAGTGGCACCGAGCTCTGCCCGGTCGGACAGGCCGTCCCGGTCCTGGTCGACCGTGGTGGCACGAGTGGCGCCGGCTGGGGGAGGGAGCACGCCGGCCGTCGCCGTCGTCGCGGTCACGCACGCGCAGGTGCTCAGGGCGACCAGTGCCGTGGCGGGCAGCAACCCGCGGCGGGGCGGGGGCTGGTCGGGTCGGCGCCAGGGCATGGCGCAGGCTATCCCGGGAGTGGACGTCGGTCAGGTGATCMGGTCGGCCACGAAGATCGCGGTGCCGGGCGTCAACAGCCCGCGGGCACGTGACCAGCCGCCCCAGACCCGGTCGTTCTGCTCGGGCCACTCGGGCTCGACGAGGTCGACCAGCCGGAAGTCGCGCGCGGCGAGCAGGCGTACCCAGTCGCCGAGCGTGCGGTGGTGCTCGACGTAGGCGACCACGCCGCTGGCGTCGTCGACCTCCACGTAAGGCGTGCGGTCCCAGTAGGACTGCGTCGCCGTCAGGCCGGGCTCGCCCGGGTCGTCGGGGAACATCCAGCGCGTCGGGTGGGTGACGGAGAAGGCGAAGCGGCCTCCCGGGCGCAGCACCCGGGCGACCTCGGCGACCGCCACGTCGATGTCGCTGACGAACTGCAGGGCGCCGAACGAGCAGAAGACGACGTCGAAGCTGCGGGCAGCGAAGGGCAGGGCGGTGGCGGTGCCACGGACGGACGGCACGGCCACACCGGTCTCCTCGTCGAGCCGCAGCGAGTGCTGCAGCTGGCGGTGCGACAGGTCGAGGCCGAACCCGCGGCCGCCGCGTGTGCGCACCCAGCGCGAGCACTGACCGGCACCGCTGCCCACCTCGAGCACGTCGAGACCGGACACGTCGCCGAGGACCCCGAGCTCGTCCTCGGTGTGGCCCTCGGGCCCCCAGACGAAGCCGGCGTCTCCGAGGAACGCCCCGTGCGTGGCCTGGTACTCGTCGGCGTAGCGGTCCCAGTCGGGCCCGTTGGCGCTGCGCGACTCGCGCTCGGAGACGGGGCGCCGCTCGACCCGTACGGACTGCGGCAGGTGATCCTCCACGCCCGGAGCGTACTTCCCGGCCGTGGGGCCACGGCCACGGTGCCCCCGTGGCACCATGCGAGGCGATGAGCGAGCTGGGGACGGTGCTGCGGCCGTTGGAGGGTGGCCACTCGGGGCGGACCTTCCTCGGGGAGGTCGCCGGCGAGCGTGCCGTCGTCAGGTTCTACCCACCCGGTGACCCCCGCGGGGACGCCGCACCCGAGGTGGACCAGGCGGTGCTGCGACTCGTGCGCGGGCTGCTCCCCGTCCCGGACGTCCTCGAGGTCCGGCACGCGGATGCAGCGGCGGGCCGGCCCGGGCTGCTGGTGACGTCGTGGCTGCCGGGGGAGCGCGGCGACCTCGTCGTGGAGCGCCTCTCCGCCGCCGGTGACGCCGACGGGCTCACCCGGCTCGGGGCGAGCACCGGGGCGGTCGCCGCCGCGCTCGCGGGGATGCCGATGCTGCGACCGGGGCCATTCGTCGACGCCGAGCTGACCGTCGGCGCCTTCCCCGACGGCGGCCTGGACGACTGGGTCGCCTCCCGCCTGGCGCACTGGCCCGAGTCCGAGCTCACGCCGCTGGCGGAGGTGGCCCGGCAGTCGCAGGACCGGCTCGACACGCAGCGGCGGACCTGCCTCGTGCACAGCGACCTGAACCCGAAGAACCTGCTCGTCGACCCCGGCACCCTCGAGGTGACCGGCGTGCTCGACTGGGAGTTCGCCCATGCGGGGCACCCGTGGACCGACCTCGGCAACCTGCTGCGGTTCGAGCGGGACCCGTCCTACGTGGGAGGCGTCCTCGGGGCCTGGACGACCCGGCACGGGGGAGCGGTCGCCGAGCTGCTCGACGGGGCGCGCGCGGCCGACCTCTGGGCGCTCGTCGACCTCGCCTCCCGCGAACGGGACAACCCGGTGGCCGACCGCTCCGCGACTCTCCTCAGGGCCGTCGCGCAGGCCGGCGACGTGCACGCGTGGCCCGGCGCGTCGTAGGACCGCTCTGAGCGTGGGCTGAGCGTGGCCCGGCCGGTTGGACGCGAGGTGTCGGGCCCGCGTAGTCTTGGGAGTTGCGCCAGTCGTCTGCCCGGCTTCCATACCGAGCGAACCCGGGCTCGCCGCGTCACCGCGGGTGATCACTCACCGTCGTGACCAGTGAAACAGACAGCTGCACGCGTCCGCACGACTCCATCCATCCAAGGAATCTTCTTCCATATGACGAGCACGCTCTCCACTCTTCCGGACTACGACGCCCCTCAGGTGGCGATCAACGACATCGGGTCCGAAGAGGACTTCCTCGCGGCAATCGACGCGACGATCAAGTACTTCAACGACGGCGACATCGTCGACGGCACCATCGTCAAGGTGGACCGCGACGAGGTCCTCCTCGACATCGGCTACAAGACCGAGGGCGTCATCCCCTCGCGCGAGCTGTCGATCAAGCACGACGTCGACCCCAACGAGGTCGTTTCCGTGGGCGACAAGGTCGAGGCCCTGGTCCTCCAGAAGGAGGACAAGGAAGGCCGTCTGATCCTGTCCAAGAAGCGCGCCCAGTACGAGCGCGCCTGGGGCACCATCGAGCAGGTCAAGGAGGAGGACGGCGTCGTCGAGGGCACCGTCATCGAGGTCGTCAAGGGCGGCCTCATCCTCGACATCGGCCTGCGCGGCTTCCTGCCCGCGTCGCTGGTCGAGATGCGTCGCGTCCGCGACCTGCAGCCGTACGTCGGCCAGACGCTCGAGGCGAAGATCATCGAGCTCGACAAGAACCGCAACAACGTGGTCCTGTCCCGCCGCGCCTGGCTCGAGCAGACCCAGTCCGAGGTTCGCCACGGCTTCCTGACCCAGCTCCAGAAGGGCCAGATCCGCAAGGGCGTCGTCTCCTCGATCGTCAACTTCGGTGCGTTCGTGGACCTCGGCGGCGTCGACGGCCTCGTCCACGTCTCGGAGCTGTCCTGGAAGCACATCGACCACCCGTCGGAGGTCGTCGCCGTGGGCGACGAGGTCACCGTCGAGGTCCTCGACGTGGACATGGACCGCGAGCGTGTCTCCCTGTCGCTGAAGGCGACGCAGGAGGACCCGTGGCAGCACTTCGCCCGCACCCACCAGATCGGCCAGATCGTGCCGGGCAAGGTCACCAAGCTGGTGCCCTTCGGCTCGTTCGTCCGCGTCGAGGAGGGCATCGAGGGCCTGGTGCACATCTCCGAGCTCGCCGAGCGTCACGTCGAGATCCCCGAGCAGGTCGTCCAGGTCAACGACGACGTCATGGTCAAGATCATCGACATCGACCTCGAGCGTCGCCGGATCTCGCTGTCGCTCAAGCAGGCCAACGAGACCGCTGCCGCCGCTGACGTGGAGGAGTTCGACCCCACGCTCTACGGCATGACCGCGACCTACGACGAGCAGGGCAACTACGTCTACCCCGAGGGCTTCGACCCCGAGACGGGCGAGTGGCTCGAGGGCTTCGACGAGCAGCGTGCGGTCTGGGAGGACCAGTACGCCAAGGCGCACGCTCGCTGGGAGCAGCACGTCAAGCAGCAGGCCGACGCGAAGGTCGCCGAGGCCGAGGCCGGCGAGGCCACCTCGTACTCCTCCGGTGGCAACGACACCGAGGACGAGACCGGTGGCGACACCGGCGGCTCGCTGGCGTCCGACGAGGCGCTGCAGGCGCTCCGCGAGAAGCTCACGGGCGGCCAGGCCTGATCGGCTGACCACCACGCACGACACGACGGCCCGCCGGGGAGACCCGGCGGGCCGTCGCCGTCTCCGGACGCGTGTGGCCAGCATCAGGTCCGGTCCGCTACAACTGGGCCCATGACAGGACGCGGCACGTCGGCACTGGTCCTCGGCGGCGGTGGCATCACCGGGATCGCCTGGGAGCTCGGCATCCTCACCGGACTGGCGCGGGCCGGGGTCGACCTCACGGGGGCCGACATCGTCGTCGGCACCTCGGCGGGGTCGGTCGTGGGTGCCCAGGTGACCAACGGCCTGCCGCTCGAGGAGCTGTACGCCGAGCAGCTCGAGCCCGCCGACGCCGAGATCGGCGGCCGGCTGTCCCGCATTGCCGCGCTCAAGCTCGTCCCGCCCTACGTGCTGCCCGGCAGTGGCCGCGACAAGCTGGCCCGCGTCGGACGGGTCGCCCACGCGTCCCACGCCCCCGGCAGCGTCGACCGCGAGGGCGTGATCCGCTCGCGGCTCCCGGTGCAGGACTGGCCCGACCGCGACCTGCGCATCACGGCCGTCGAGACCACCAGCGGTGAGTTCACCGTGTTCGGGCCCGACTCCGGGGTCGACCTGGTCGCGGCGGTCGCGGCCAGCTGTGCCGTCCCCACGGTGTGGCCGCCCGTCGAGATCGGCGGCCGGACCTACATGGACGGCGGGATGCGGTCGACCGCCAACGTCGACGTGGCCGAGGGCGCCGAGCGGGTCGTCGTGCTCGCACCGCTCCCGCGGTCGGTGAGCAGGAAGACGTCCATCCGCGCCCAGGTCGAGCGCGTCGGGCCGCGTGCCTGGTCGGTGGTGACGCCGGACGCCGACGCCCTGGCCGCCTTCGGCCGCAACCTGCTCGACCCCGCCAAGCGCGCCGTCGCGGCCGAGGCCGGGCTCCGCCAGGCCCGCGACCTGGTCGACCAGGTCGGGCCGGTCTGGTCCGCCTGAGGTCGCGGGTGGCGCTCCGAGGTCTGAGGAGCTCGAACATGAGCGGTGCCTGAGCCACATTCCGGGCACCCTGAATCGTGGCTCACGCACCTCCCGCCAGCGCGTCGTATGCCGACACGCGCCCCCTCCTCGCCGGTGCGGGCCAGGGGGGCATTGTGCCCGCCGCTGTGGACGCGCCAGCACCCGCCGGGTGTCCGGCGGGTGCTGGTGAGGTGATGGTGCGTCAGCGGCGAACGGTGATCCAGAAGCGGACGGTCTGCTTGTTGCCCGCCTCGTCCCGGACCTTCAGGACGACGCGGTGCCGACCCGGTGCGAGCCGCTTCGCCGTCGCGACCATGACGCCCTTGCGGTTGACCCGCACCTTCGCCGCGGCCCGACCGCCGAAGCGCACCGTGACGTCGCGCGCCCGGAGGTCGTCGTAGCGGTCGCTGAGGCGCGCGCGCGTCGTGGGCGTCCGGTCCTTGGTCGTCTGGGGACCCTTGAGCACCTTGACCGTGGGCTTGCCCCGGTCGACCGTCCAGCTCTGCACCGCCGGGCTGGCGTCGGTGTTGCCCGCCTTGTCGGTGGCCCGGACCCGCAACTCGTGCTCGCCCTGCCCGAGCTTGTTGAACGTCGCCGGGGAGCTGCACGCGGCCCACGCCCCGCCGTCCAAGCTGCACTCGAAGGTGCTGCCGGTCTCGGAGGAGGTGAAGGTGAACGTCGCTGCCGGACCTCGCCCCTGGCCCTTCGGGCCGCCGGTGATGGTGGTCTCGGGGGCCGTGGTGTCACCCGGAGCCGGCTTGGCCTTGACCGTGACGGTCACCTTGCCCTCACCGGCGGCGACCTCGTCGCTGCCGGCGTAGGCCGCGGTGAACGACACCGTGCCGGGCTCGGTGAACGGACCGACCGTGAAGGTCGCGGTGCCGCCCTCGAGCGCGGCGGGGCCGTAGGACTTCCCGCCACCGGTGAGGGTGACCTCGCCGGTCGGGGTGGCCCCGTCGGCCTTCACGTCGACCGACACCTGGGTGGTGTCGCCCACGGTGACCTCGGACGGCGTCGCCGTGGCCGTGACCTTGGAGGCGACGGGGTCGGTCGGGTCGACCGGGTCGTCGCCGTTGACGACGACCTCGACCGTGTCGGTGACCTCGTCGGTGCCGCCCTGCATGCTCACCGTGACCGTGGCCTCGTAGGTGCCGGGCTCGGTGTAGGTGTGGGTCGGGTCGGCCCCCTCGCCCTGCTCGCCGTCACCGAAGTCCCAGGCGTAGGTGAGCCCGTCGACGCTCGGGTCGAGGTCGACGCACCCGATCCGCTTGGCCGGGTTGTCCGGGTCGTGGATCACGATCGCCATCGCCTTGGAGCCGGCGCGCTGGTCGCTGGTGACGACCACCTCGCCGCTGGTGCCGTCGGCCTTGCTGGTGAACGGCAGCCAGATCTCGTTCTCCTCCGAGAACGGCAGGTCGGTGTCGAAGCGGAAGTGCGCCCCGCCGTTGCCGTTGGCGCACGACTGCTCGTGGACGTGGACCATGTGCGCAGCGGCCGGCTTGAGGCCGGTGACGTCGAGCGTCGTCACGGTGGTGTCGCGCGAGCGGACCATCGATGCGGTGCCCGTGAGGTCCGGGTAGGTGGCCGTGCCGTCGGCGAAGGCGCTGAGCTCGCCCTCTGTGGTGACCACCGTGGAGAAGTCGACCTCCAGCGGTGCGTCACCGGTGTCCGGCGTGGCCGTCGCATCGATCTCGGGCAGTGCGTCGACGCTGATCTCGACGCTGTCGCTGCCCTTGTTGCCGTCGGGATCGGTCACGGTCAACGTGGCGGTGTAGCTGCCCGAGGCCGTGTAGACGTGGTTCAGCGGCGGCTTCGGACCCGTGTACGTCGTCCCGTCGCCGAAGTCCCACGTGTAGCTGAGCGGTCCGCCCTGGTCGTCCATCGCACTGATGTCGAAGGCGACCGGCAGGGGAGCGGGACCGCTGGTGGGCGTCGCCTCGATGGAGACCCGCGGCGCCTCACCGGTGACAGCGATCTCGAACTCGTCCTCGTAGGTCCCGCCCTTGCCGTCGCTCACGGTCAGGGTCGCGGTGTACCGGCCGGGCTCGGCGTACGTCACGTGGGCGTGCGACGACGTCGACTGGTCGGAGGGCCCGTCGCCCTGGCCGAAGTCCCACAGGTAGGTCAACGTGTCACCGTCGGGGTCGCTGGCGCGCGCCTCGAAGTGGACGTAGAGCGGCGCGGGGCCGGTGCGCGGCGAGACGAACGGCTGCGCCGTCGGCGGCTGGTTGTCCGCCTCGGGCTCCTCGACCACCACGGTGCCGCGCATGGTGGCGCCGTGGATGCTGCACCAGTACTCGTAGGTGCCGGGCTTGGTGAAGGTGTAGCGGATCGGGTCGCCGTTGGGTCCGCGGTACTCCTGCAGGGCGGGGTCCCACGTGTCCGCGCTGTCGAGGGAGGTCAGGTCGTGGCCCATCGTGGCCTGGTCGAACTGCCACTCCACCGTGTCGCCGACCTCGATGGTGACGGTCGACGTGCCGTTGTCCGCGGACACCCACTGGTTGTTGGTGGCGGAGTCGACGGCGTCGACGACCCACGTACGTCCCTCGGCGGGCTCCTCGACGACGACCTCGACCGTGTCCTCGCCGGTCTGGCCCTCGGGGTCGGTGACCGTCACCGTGGCCGTGTAGGTGCCCGGCTCGGTGTAGGTCCAGCTCGCGTCGGCGGTGTCGGCGGTGTCGTCCTGCGTGCCGCCCACGCCGAAGTCCCACGCGTAGGTGAGCGCGCCACCCTCGGGGTCGGTGCCCTCGGCGCTGAACTCGACGTCCAGCGGCGCGGTGCCGGAGGTGGGCTCGGCCGCCGCGGTCACGCTCGGCGCCTCGCCCTGCTCCACGCCGGACCAGCGGAAGAAGTCGAAGTCGGCGACCGGGTCGCCCGGCGCACCGCCCTTCAGCGCCATCACGCCGACGCGCGGGTTGGTGATCCCGGCCAGCGTGCGCGGGTCACCGACCTGCGTGAACTCCTCGCCGTCGGTCGAGTACCACCCGCGCAGCTGGGAGCCGTCGGAGGTGAACCGCAGCCAGAAGGTGGAGGGGAAGTCGCCGGGCAGGAACGGCCCGTCGAAGCTGCCGCCGCCGGTGTTCCAGTTGCCGGTGAACTCGAAGTCGTTGTTGCTCGGGCTCGACGACTTGAGGAACTCGATCCACTCGTTGTTGTTGCCCTTGTCGACGAACGTCAGCTTCGCGAAACCGGAGCCGCCGCTGCCGGCGACCACGAGCCCGGCCTGCTGGCCGCCCTCGGTCGGGTCCCAGGTGAGCTTGGTCGTCGCCGTCCACGCACCGTCGGGTGCGTCCTGCGTGATGACGTTGGCGGTGTCGTTGTACTCACCGGGACGGGCGGTCAGGTGCAGCGCACCGTCGGAGACGTCGTACGCCGTCTCGTCGGGGCGGCGGACCGTCCAGTGGCAGTTGTCGAGCAGCTCGGAGTCGTTGAACTCGTCCGAGCGCTCGGGCTGCTCGCACGGCGGGGCAGGCTCCTCGCCCCGGACGCCGGAGACCGCGAAGACGTGGAGCTTCGGGTCGGCCGGGAGCGTCAGGGTGTCGGGCTGCTTGCCGGCCTCGAGCGGGATCCGCTGGGTGAAGATCATGACCCGCGGCGAGGTGTCGCCGCCGCCGTTGTGGCGGTAGGGCATGTCGATGGCGATCTCCTCGCCGAACTTCGGGGTCACGGCCCAGTCGGTGAACCGCAGGGGCACCTGGACGGTGGAGCCGTCGTTGTAGGCGAGGGTGGCCTCCTTCTGCACGTCACCGTTGTGGGCTGTGGCGAGGATGCTCAGCTCGTCGTAGGTGCCGGTCGGCAGGGTGACCACCTGGCCGTCGGACTCGACGTTGTTGAGCTGCCCGTCGGCCGGGCTGCCGAAGTCGTAGTCCACGCCGTTGATCCGGACCGGACCACCGTTCTGCTGGACGGCCTGGGGGAGGAGCTCCGCGGCGAAGGTCCAGCCGCCGCCGTCGAAGTTGCCGTCACCGGGGTTGGCGTCGGTGGAGATGCCGTCGTTGTTGAACAGCTCCGACAGGTCGGCCACCGGGCGGCACTCGCCGTCGGCGAGCACCTCGATGCGCACCGAGCTGGTGCCGGAGTTGCCGTCGGGGTCGGTCGCGGTGACGGTCGCGGTGTACTCGCCCGCCGCCGTGTAGGTCCAGGTCGGCGACTTCTCCGTGGAGGTGTCGTCGCCCGTGCCGTCCACGCCGAAGTCCCACGCCCAGGTCACGGCCTGGTCCTGCGGGTCCGTCGCGGAGGCGTCGAAGTCGACCTCCAGCGGCAGCACGCCGCAGCGTGGGGTCGCGGTCGCGGTGGCGACCGGGTCGACGAGGACGGTGATCTCCTCGGTCGTGCGGGTCAGGCCGCGGTTGCCGTCGGCGTCGACGGGCGTCACCTCGGCGGTGAACGTGCCACCCTCGGTGTAGGTGTGCGAGACCGTGCCTGAGGCACCGGTGACGGGGTCGGACCCGTCGCCGAAGTCCCAGTCGTAGGTGATCGCGTCGTCCTGCCGGTCGACGCCCTCGGCGGTGAAGTCCACCTCGAGGGGTGCGGCGCCACGGACCGGGTCGGCCGTCAGCTCGTTGACGAACGGCTCCTGGACCTCGAGCTCCCGGACCTGGATGTTGCGGAAGCTGACCCTGTCGGCGTCACCGTGGTTCTGCAGGCCGATGTAGCCGTCGGTGCCGCGGGTGCCGTCGGAGGTGTACTCGTTCACCACCTGGCCGTTGAGCGTCATCGTGTAGGTCTGGCCCTCGACGGTGATCTCGTAGTCGTTCCACTCGCCGATCGGCTTGGCGTTGCGCGCGTCCTCGCGGTCGAAGTTGTAGACCGAGCCGGTCTTCTGCGGCTCGTCATTGGGCTGACCCTCCTTGATCTGGATCTCGTGGCCGTTGTCGACGGCGACGAAGGGGTCGTTGCCCGGGTCGGGGAAGCGGGTGAAGACGCCGGAGTTGTCGCCGTCGTCGGAGAGCTTGAACTGCAGCTTGACGGTGTAGTCCTCGAAGGTCCGCTCGGAGAACCAGAACAGCCCGAGGCCGCCGAAGCTGGTGAGCTCGCAGTTCTCGACGGTGAAGCCACCGGGGCCGGACTGCTTCCAGCCGGACACGTCGGTGCCGTCGAAGAGCAGCTCGTAGCCCTCGTCGGGGGTCGGGGCGGTCGCACAGGGCTGCCGCACGGTGACGTCGACGGCCCGGCTGGTCGACTTGCCGGTCTCGTCCTCCACGGTCAGCGTGGCGGTGTAGGTGCCCGGCTCGGGGTAGGTCCACGTGGCCGAGGCCGTGGTCGCGGTGTCGTCGTCCGTGCCGTCGACGCCGAAGTCCCAGGCGTAGGTGATGTCGTCGCCGTCGGGGTCGTCGGCCTCGGCGGTGAAGTCGACCTCGAGCGGCGCCAGGCCGTCGGCCGGGGTGGCGGTGGCCGACGTGATGACGGGTGAGGTGTTGCTGGCGACGCCCTTGCCCGAGACGGAGAACTCGTCGAAGTTCATCTCGCCGTTGCCGGCGTACACGAAGTAGAGCGGGCGACCGCCGGCGTCGGCGTCGCGAGCGGTGATCGCGGCGCTGACCGTCTTGTAGAAGTACTGGCCCTGCGTCCCGCCGTCCAGCGGCACCGTTGCCACGACCGGGCCGTTCGCGGCACCCGCGCGCACCTGGATCGTCGCGCCTGCCTGCGGCCCGCCTGAGTAGCGGATCGACACGTCGGTCATGTTGGCCAGGCTCATCGGGTCGAACATCACCCAGTCGCCGTTGCCCATGCCGGTGATCAGGCCACCGCCACCGGGACGCGTGCCGGACTTGTCGTCGTAGCCGGTGTAGCCGACGCCCTGGCGGTTGGTCGCGTGCTCGGCCTGGCGCAGCTTGGGCTGGAGGATGACCGTGTCGCTGCCTTGCAGCGACGCGTTGGCGCCGCCGTTGGCGCCGCCGTCGCGGTAGGTCGCGATCAGGACGCCGTACGTGTTGGCGTCGGGGCCGTGGTCGGCCGAGGCCGCGGTGCGGATCGTGCCCTCGCAGCCGTTGACCGACAGGTTCGGGTGCACGTGGATGTCGTGGCCGAGGCCCTCCTGGACCACGACCTCGCTGCAGTCGACGGTCTCCTCGGCGTCCTGCACGTCGACCACGAACGGGATGTCGTCGCCGGAGGAGTAGAAGCCGCCGTCGACGGGGAGCTCGATCTGCACCTTCGGGGCGGTGTTGCCGACGTTGACCACGACCTGCGAGGTCGCGGACTTGCCGGTCGAGTCGGTCACCGTGAGGACCACCGTGTAGTCGCCGACGGAGTCGTAGGTCCACGACGGCGATGCCTCGGTCGAGTCGGTCTGGCCGTCGCCGTCGAGGTCCCACGCGTAGGTGACGTCGTCACCGTCGGGGTCGCTCGTGCCGTCGCTGCTGAACTGGACGGTGAGCGGGGCCGGACCCTCGGTGACGTCGGCGCTCGCGCGAGCCACCGGCGCCGAGCCGTTGATCGCGTAGTCGATGCGCACGAGCTTGGTCTGCGGGGAGCCGGAGAAGAAGCCGGTGCCGTACTCCAGGACGTACATCGAGCCGTCGGGACCGAACTCCATGTCGCCGGGAGCCACGAAGCCGCTCATGAAGTCGTTGATGGAGGCGATGTTGCCCTCGGCATCCATCCGCACCTCCTTGATCCAGCCGCGGCTCATCTCCGTCATGAAGTAGGAGCCCTCGTAGTGCGCCGGGAAGGCGGTGTCCTTGGCGGCGGTGTTCTGCGACTGCCGGTAGACCTGGCCGCCGGTCGGGGTGGCGCCCTGGACGGCGGGGTACTTGTAGGGGGCGACGTCGGAGTAGGGGATCCAGGCGTCGGTCATCGGGGGCAGCGTCTGCAGCCCGGAGCTGTTGGGGGAGTCGTTGACGCCGGCCATCTCCTGCGGGTCGTTGCAGGGGAACCGCTTGGGGGTGCCGTCGGGGTTGGTGCGGTAGCGGTTGGCCACGAAGTCCCAGTCGACGTAGGCGCCACCGAAGTCCATCTTGGTGAGGTCGTCGCCGACCTCGCCCCCGCAGTAGGGCCAGCCGCCGTTCATCGGGACCTCGGTGCGGTTGAACTCCTCGAAGTGGCGGGGACCGCGGTTGGGGCTGTTGACGCGCGAGTCCGGGCCGACCTCGCCCCAGTAGAGGGCGTCGGTGTCGGCGTCGACGCCGAGCCGGTAGGGGTTGCGCAGGCCCATCACGTAGATCTCGGGCCGCGTCTTCGCCGCGTCGGCGTCGGGGTAGAGCGCGGACGGGTAGGCGCCGCCCTCGCCGAACAGGTTGCCCTCGGGGATGTCGTACGAGATGCCGTCCCCGGCGGTCGGGTTCACGTCGCCGGCGTCGTCGTTGCGGGGGATGACGCGCAGGATCTTGCCGCGCAGGTCGTTGGTGTTGGCCGAGGACTTCTGCGCGTCGTAGTCGGACCGTCCGGTCCGCTCGTCGTGGGGGGAGTAGCCGTCGTTGTCGGAGGACGAGGTGTTGTCGCCCGTCGCGAGGTGCAGCACGCCGCCGTCACCGAACTGGACCGAGCCGGCGGAGTGGCAGCAGACGTTGCGCTGGGTGCCGACCTCGAGGATGACCTTCTCCGACGCCTTGTCGACGAAGGTCTCGCCGTCCGCGTCGGTCTCGACGGTGAGGCGGGACAGGCGGTTGGCGTTGTGCGAGGCGGGCAGCGGTGCGTAGTAGACGTAGATCCAGCTGTTGTCGGCGAAGTCGGGGTCTACGGTGATGCCGAGGCCACCGTCCTCCAGGCCGCTCCACACCCCGAGGCTGGGGTTGTTCATGACGATCTCGATGCTGCCGTCGGCGGGGTCGTACATCGAGATGTCGCCGGCGCGCGTGATGAAGAAGACCCGCCCGTCCGGGGCGACCGTCAGCTCCATGACCTCACCGAGGCCGGTGCCCTGGCCGAGGACGACCTTCTGGAACTTCGACAGGTCCGGCGGGTCGTCGGCGGCAGCCGCTGCCGTCGTGCCCGTGGCTGCCTTGCCGGCCCGGTCGCTCTTCCCGGCCCGGTCGCCCTTGGCGGCGGGGGCCTCGGTCTCGGACTCGGCCTCGGACTTCGCCCCGTCCTTCGCCCCGTCCTTCGCGGCTCCGGACGTGGTCCGGTCCGGCACGGGATCGGGCACGGCGGCCACCACCGGGGCGCTCAGCCCGAGGGCGAGCCCCAGGGCGGTCACCAGGGCGAGCAGCGAGACGAGGAGCTGACGAGACCGCACAGGCATGACGTGCCTTCCACAACCGAGTTTGAGTGGCGTCACCTGCCGGACGGCGGTGTGACTGGCATCACGCTAGGTGGGACTTTTGCGTCAGGTCAAGCAAAAGGTGATTTGTGCTCGTCGAAACGTGCTCACCAGCGCGGGACGAGGTGCTGGCGCTCCTCGATCGGGCCGAGGTCGTCGATGGGGTGGGTGGTGGAGGCGGGGCCGGCGAACCGGTCGTGACGGGCGTAGCTGACCAGAAGCGCGACGGCGGCGGCCAGGACCAGGAGGGCGATGAAAGTGTTCATGGCAGTAATCATCCGCTCGTGCAGTTCCTGCCACCAGTGGCAGGAATGCCAGCATCAGTTGATTTCCTGCCACGACCCGTGGCACGCTGCTGACATGCAGAAGGTCGCTGTGGTCGTCCAGGAGCAGCCCGAGCCGTTCGGGCTCGGTGCGTTGTGCGAGGTGTGGGCCGAGCCCTACCACCCCGAGGACGACAACCCCGTCTTCGACTTCAAGGTCGTGACCCCTCGTCCCGGGCGGCTGCGCACGCGTGCGGGGTTCGACCTGCATGTCGAGCACGGGCTGGACGAGGCGGCGGACGCCGACCTGATCTGCCTGGCGCCCATGAGCGACCACCGCGGCGCCTCGCCGGAGGTCTCCGAGCTGCTGCGAACGGCCCACGCGCGGGGCGCGATGCTCTTCGCCCACTGCTCGGCGACCTTCATGCTGGGCGAGGCCGGCCTGCTCGACGGTCGTCGCTGCACGACCCACTGGAGGCACGCCGCCGAGCTGGCGGCGCGCTTCCCCGACGCGATCGTCGACCCCGACGTGCTCTACGTCCAGGACGGCTCGATCGTGACCGGCGCCGGGTCCGCTGCCGCCATCGACGCGGC
This sequence comes from Nocardioides sp. P4_G10, assembly GCF_056401175.1. NCBI lineage: Bacteria > Bacillati > Actinomycetota > Actinomycetes > Propionibacteriales > Nocardioidaceae > Nocardioides > Nocardioides sp. P4_G10. Next base: position 73,447 of record NZ_JBFUJV010000009.1, read on the forward strand.
GCTGCACGTGATGCGCCAGCAGTTCGGCGCCAAGGTCGCCGCCGCCACCGCGCGGCGCATGGTCGTGCCGCCGCACCGCGACGGTGGTCAGGCCCAGTACATCGCCCGCCCGGTGCCCGTCTGCGAGTCGGAGGCGCTGGCCCCGCTCCTGGCGTGGATCAGCTCGCACCTCTCCGACGACCTCGACGTCGAGACGCTGGCCCGCCAGATGCACATGTCGGCCCGGACCTTCGCGAGGCGCTTCAAGGAGGAGACCGGCACCACGCCCTACAGCTGGATCCTGGGGGAGCGGGTGCGCGCCGCGCAGGAGCTGCTCGAGCAGTCCGACCACTCGATCGACTGGGTGGCCTCCGAGGTCGGGTTCGGCAACGCCGCCACCCTGCGCCACCACTTCGGTCGTGCTCGCGGGGTCAGCCCGCAGGAGTACCGGCGCACCTTCCGGATGAGCGCCTGACCCTCACCATCGGCCGGCATCGCGACGCTCGCGAGGTCGGCACCGGCCCGGTCGTACCACCGGGCAGAACGGACGTGAGGACACGGTCGGGCGACCTCTAGGCTGGAGCCGTGAACGCGACTGCGCTGGCCGACCTGTCCGCCGACGACCTCACCGCGCTGCTCGAGGAGCAGCAGGCTGCCTACGAGCAGCTGAAGGCGCAGGGGCTCAAGCTCGACCTCACGCGGGGCAAGCCGTCGTCCCAGCAGCTCGACCTCGCCGACGACCTGCTGCGCCTGCCGACCACCACCAAGGACGCCAGCGGGGTCGACGTACGCAACTACGGCGGGCTCGAGGGCCTGCGTGAGCTGCGGGAGATGTTCGCCGAGCTGCTGTGGGTCGAGCCCGAGCAGGTGGTCGCGGGCGGCAACTCCAGCCTGTCCATCATGCGCGACTGCCTCGTCTGGATGATGCTCTTCGGCGCGGTCGACTCGGAGCGGCCCTGGAGCAAGGAGGACAAGGTCCGGTTCGTGTGCCCGGTTCCGGGCTACGACCGGCACTTCACCCTGCTCGAGAGCCTCGGTATCGAGATGGTGACCGTCCCGATGAACGACGACGGCCCCGACGTCGACGCCGTCGCCGCCCTCGTCGCCGACGACCCGAGCATCAAGGGCATGTGGATCGTACCGACGTACGCCAACCCCTCGGGGTCGATCTGCAGCCAGGACGTCGCCGCCCGGCTCGCCGCGATGCCCACCGCGGCGCCCGACTTCAAGATCTTCTGGGACAACGCCTACGCACTGCACCACCTCACCGAGGAGGAGGCCAAGAGCGCCGACATCCTCACCCTGGCCTCCGCCGCCGGTCACCCGGACCGGCCCGTCATGTTCGCGTCGACCTCCAAGATCAGCTGGGCCGGTGCCGGTGTCGCGTTCCTCGCGGCGTCGACGAACAACGTCCACTGGTACCTCGGGCACCTCGGCAACGGCTCGATCGGCCCCGACAAGGTCAACCACCTGCGGCACTCGGAGTTCTTCGGGTCCCCTCAGGGCGTGCGCGACCACATGGCCAGGCACCGCGAGATCATCGCGCCGAAGTTCGCCGAGGTCGACCGCGTGCTGACCGAGCGGCTCGGCGGCCGCCACGTCGCGACGTGGAACACCCCGACCGGCGGCTACTTCGTCAACCTCGACGTCGTGCCCGGGACCGCCAGCCGCGTCGTGGCCCTCGCCAAGGACGCCGGCATCGCGCTGACGCCCGCCGGCTCGTCGTTCCCCTACAAGCAGGACCCGGACGACACCAACATCCGGCTCGCCCCGACGATGCCGCCCCTCGCCGAGGTCACCGCGGCGATGGAGGCCGTGGCGACCTGCGTGCTCCTGGCCGCGGCGGAGAAGGCCACGGGGGAGTCGGCGGCCTGACGCCTCAGGCGGCCGCCGGCTCGACGCCGAGGCCGCCGCGCACAAGGTCCGCGTAGCGGCCCCCGAGGAGCAGCAGCTCCTCGTGGGTGCCGAGCTCGACGACGCGCCCTGCGTGGAGCACGGCGATCTGGTCGGCGTTGCGCACGGTGGACAGCCGGTGCGCGATCGTGATCGTCGTACGGCTCCGGGTGACCTCGTCGAGCGTGGCCAGGATGGCGCGCTCGGTCTCGTTGTCGAGCGCGCTGGTGGCCTCGTCGAGCACGAGCACCGCCGGGTCGCGCAGCAGCGTGCGGGCGATCGCCAGCCGCTGCTGCTCGCCGCCGGAGAACCGGTGCCCGCGCGAACCCACGACGGTGTCGTAGCCCGCGGGGAGCGACGCGACGACGTCGTGGATGCGGGCGGTGCGGCAGGCCTGCTCGATCTCGGCGTCGGTCGCGTCGGGACGGGCGTGGCGCAGGTTGTCGCGCACGCTGGCGTGCATCAGGTAGGTCTCCTGGGTGACCACGCCGACGACCGCGGCGAGGTCGACCGCAGCCAGGTCGCGCACGTCGACCCCGTCGACCAGCACCCGCCCGGACGTCGCGTCGTGCAGGCGCGGGACGAGGGAGGCGAGGGTCGACTTGCCGCTGCCGGTCTCGCCGACCAGGGCGAGGGTGCCGCCTGCAGGAACGACGAGGTCGACGTCGGACAGCACTGCACGCTCGCCGTCGTACGAGAAGCCGACACCCTCGAACCGCACCTCGCCGCGCACGCGTCGCGGGTCGAGCCGGACCGGCTCGTCAGGCTCGGCGATGTCGACCGGGAGGTCGGCGTACTCGAAGATCCGGCTGAAGAGCGCGAGCGACGCGGTGAGGTCGACGCCCACGTTGAGCAGTCCCATCAGGGGGCGGAACAGGGTGCCCTGCAGGGCGATGAAGGCGACGAGCGTGCCGATGGTCATCCCGCCGGACGTCGCCGGGAAGCCGGCGGCGAGGTAGATCGCGGCCGGGACGGCGGCGAAGACGACGTTCATCGTCGCCATCCGCCAGCGGCCGGCGAGGCGGGACCGGATCTCGAGGCCGACGAGGTCGGCGGAGGTCTCGTCGAACCGTGCGGTCAGGCGCGGGGACGCGCCGAGGGTCTTGCTGAGCAGGACCCCGCTGACCGAGAGGCCCTCCTCGATCTGGACGTGGAGGTCGGCCAGGCGTCGCTGCCTCTCGCCGGTGATGCGGTGCCGCATCCGGGCGACCTGCCGGGTCAGCAGGACGGCCGGCGGAAGCACCACCAGCGAGATCAGCGCGAGCCGCCAGCTGAGGGCCACCATGGCCACGGCGGTGCCGACCACCACGGTGACGTTGGCGGCGATCGACGTCGCGGTCTGGGTCACGACGCCCTGCATGCTGCCGATGTCGTTGACGAGGCGCGACTGCACCTCGCCGCCGCGGGTGCGGGTGAAGAAGTCGAGGGACTGGCGCTGCAGGTGGGCGAACAGGTCGCTGCGGAGGCGGTGCATGACGCGCTGGCCCACCGCGGTGGAGAGCCAGGTCTGCACGACACCGATGACGGCGGTGACGAAGGCGACGCCGAGCATGGCGCCGACGAGGAGCAGCAGCAGGCGGGCGTCCTGGCGGGGCAGCGCCTCGTCGATGACGTGCCGGACGAGGAACGGCTGGGCGAGCCCGACGAGCGAGCTCAGCACGATGAGCGCCACGACCACGGCCAGGGTGGCGCGGTGCGGCGTGAAGAGTCGGGCGATGCGCCGCAGCGACACCGGGGAGTCGGCGAGCTGCCGGACGTCGGCCGGGTCGGGGCGTCCGCCGCGACGGCGGCCGGACGATTCTGCGTGGGGGCGGGAGTCGGTGTGGTCAGCCATCCGACCAGCTCCTCTCTGTGTTCAAGGTGGTGAGGTAACCTCACTATGAGGTCACAACCGGATGTGGGGCGGAGGAATTCCCGTGGTGCGCGACGAGGGGCACGACCCGGCGACCGGCGACCTGGTGATGGCGCTCGCCCGGCGCGTACGACGCGCGCACGTGGAGGCGCTCGCCGACTGGGAGGTGACCCCCGGGCAGGCCCGCGCGCTGCGGGTGCTGGCCGGTGCCGACGGGATGCGCCCCTCGGCCCTCGCCGACGCGCTGCGCATCGCCCCACGGTCGGCCACGGAGGTGGTCGACGCGCTGGAGCACCGGGCGTGGGTGCGCCGGGAGCCCGACCCCACCGATCGCCGGGCCACCCGCCTGGTGCTCACCGATGACGGCCGGCGGCTGGTGGAGCGGATCGACGACGTGCGCCGGGAGGCGTCGCAGCGGGTCCTCGACGTGCTCACGCCGGCCCAGCGTCGTACGCTCCACGAGATCCTGGCCGTCGTCGTGGGGGAGGACCTGTGACCGTTCGTGTCGGCCTGACCGGGGGCATCGCATCCGGCAAGAGCACCGTGTCGGCGGTCCTCGCCGAGCTCGGGGCGGTCGTCATCGACGCCGACCTCATCGCCCGCGAGGTCGTGGCGAGGGGGACGCCCGGGCTGGCGGCGGTCGTCGAGGAGTTCGGGCCCGACCTGCTCACGCCCGACGGCGACCTCGACCGGGCCGCCATGGGCGCCCTCGTCTTCGCCGAACCCGACGCCCGCCGGCGGCTCGAGGCGATCATCCACCCGCTGGTCCACCGGCGCAGCGCCGAGCTCGAGGCCGCCGCACCCGCGCACGCGGTCGTCGTCCACGACATCCCGCTGCTGGCCGAGGTCGGACGGGCCGGGTCCTTCGACGCGGTCGTCGTGGTCGATGCCCCCGCTGAGCTGCAGGTGCGGCGGATGGTCGAGGACCGGGGCTGGACCCGCGAGGACGCCGAGTCCCGCATCGCCGCGCAGGCGACCCGCGAGGAGCGGCTCGCGATCGCCACCCACGTCGTCGACAACACGGGGTCGCTCGCCGACCTGCGCCGGCAGGTCGAGGCGATCCACGAGGAGCTCGCGCGGCGGGCCTGACGTTTCCGGATCGCGGGGGTCGGGCGGGTAACCTCCCCGGCGTGTTCTCGATCCGACCCCGCCTGGCTGTGATCGCGACGGGCGTCCTGCTCGTCAGCGGGTGTGCCGGGCTCGGCCAGACGCCCGACGACGCAGAGCCGGCCACGTCCAGCCCGTCGTCCTCGGCGTCCGCCCCGGGGTCCGACGCCCCGGCCGAGCCCGAGGCTGGGGCGACCGAGGACCCGGACACCCCCACGTCGTGGGGCCCGACGACCGGTGAGCTCGAGCAGGCGCAGGAGCTCGTCTCCACGTGGAGCTCCGAGCAGCTCGCCGGGGGCGTCATCGTCGGACGCTTCCACGGCACGGACCCCCAGGAGCCGGCCCGCATGGTGCGCGACCTGCACCTCGCCGGCGTCTCCGTGACCGGGGCCAACGTGCTCGACCGCGACCAGGTGCTGGCGATGACGTCGGCGATCACCGACGCCGCCTCCGCCGACGGCCGCGACCACCCTCCGGTCATCGGGGTCGACCAGGAGGGCGGCTACGTCTCGCACCTGCGCGGCATCGCCACCGACTTCCCTCACTTCCAGTCGGCGGGGCTCGCCGTCGCGGCGGACGCCCGTCTCGGCCGCCGGGTGACCCGGGCCGCGGCCCTCGCGACCGGGCTCGAGCTGCGCGACCTCGGCTTCACGTGGGTCTTCGCCCCCGTCGCCGACGTCACCATCGGCGCCGCCGACCCGACCATCGGGGCGCGGTCACCCTCGCAGGACCCCCGGCTCGCGTCCCAGGCCGTGGGCGCCGCCATCAAGGGCTACGACGACGCCGGCGTCGTGTCGACCGTCAAGCACTTCCCGGGCCACGGCGGCGCGACCAGTGACAGCCACGACACGTTGCCGGTGCTCGACTCGACGCTCGCCGAGCTGGAGGCGCACGACCTGCCGCCCTTCGAGTCCGCCTTTCGCCAGCACGCGCCCGCCGTGATGCTGAGCCACCTCGACCTGACCGAGATCGCGCCGGGGGTGCCCGCCAGCATGGCGCCCGAGGTGTACGACCTGCTCCGCGACGACCTCGGCTTCGAGGGGGTCACCATCACCGACTCGCTCGGCATGGGTGCCGTCGGTGGCCGGCCCACGCCGGCCCTGCAGGCGCTGCAGGCCGGGGCCGACCTCCTCCTCATGCCCGTCGACACCGCGACCACGCACCAGATCGTCACCGACGCGATCGACTCGGGAATCGTGTCGCGGGTGCGGGTCGAGGAGGCCGCCGCCCGTGTCGTGGCGGTCCAGATGTGGCAGGCGCGGGTGGCAGCGCAACGGCCCGTCCCCGCCGACGTGGTCGAGCGGGCACGGGCCGCGAGCGCGGACCTGGAGTCCGCGGCGTACTGAGATCGTCCGGGTTGTCAGGCTCTCGCTGAGCTTGTCAGGCCGTGCACGGGCCGACAACGTCAGTGATCCCCGGCTGACCGGGGATCACTGATCGTGCGGAGCGGGGCCTGGGTCAGGCAGCCAGGTCCGGGTCCCCGGCGCGACGGAGCTTCTGCAGCGCCTCGCGCTCGAGCTGGCGGACCCGCTCGGCGGAGATGCCGTGACGGGCGCCGATGTCGGCGAGCTTGTGCTGGCGACCGTCCGCGAGGCCGTAGCGGGCGCGGACGATGTCGGCGGACCGCTCGTCCAGGATCCCGACCAGGTCCTCGAGCCGCTGCCGGGCCTCGGCGTCGAGGACGTTGAGGTCCGGGCCGGGCGCGGTCTCCTGCGCCATCAGGTCGCCCAGCGACGTGTCGCCGTCCTCGTCCACGGGCGTGTCCAACGACACGTGGTCACGGCCCCAGCTCATCAGGTCGAGGACCCGGTCGATGTCCATCCCGAGCTCGGTGGCGATCTCGTGCGGCTCCGGGTCGCGGCCGAGCTGGCGCTCGAGCGTGCGCCGGGCGCTGCCGACCTGGTTGAGCTCCTCGACCACGTGCACCGGGAGACGTACGACGCGGGCCTGCTGCGCGATGCCGCGCGTGATGGCCTGTCGGACCCACCAGGTGGCGTAGGTCGAGAACTTGTAGCCCTTGGTGTAGTCGAACTTCTCGACCGCGCGGATCAGGCCGGTGTTGCCCTCCTGGATCAGGTCGAGCATCGGCATCTGCGAGCGGCCGTACTTGCGTGCGATGGAAACCACCAGGCGCAGGTTGGCCTCGATGAACCGGTCGACGGCCAGCTGGCCCTGCTCGGCGAGCCACTCGAGCTCGGCCTCGTTGGCGCTCATCGGCGCGCCGCCCTTGCGGCGGCCGACGCGGCCGGTGTCGAGGAGGTGCTGGGCCAGCAGGCCGGCCTCGATGGTCTTGGACAGCTCGACCTCGGTCTCGGCGTCGAGGAGCGGGGTGCGAGCGATCTCGTCGAGGTAGAGGCCGACGCTGTCGCGGCCCTCGATCTCACGAGTGGTGGTGGTGCGCTTTGCCTGTGCGGTGCTCATGTCGTCCTCCTGCTCTCGTGCGACCACCCCGTGTCGCACATCTGTCCAACGCCTGTGTCCGCCGCGGGATTCCCCGCCCCGGATGTGGTGCCTTCACCTGCCTTGACGAGCCAGTACCCACCGGAGTTGCACGATCGACCAACTCTCAGGGACTTCTCAGGGGGTTCCCCGGGGAGACTGGCCCCATGCACACCGCCGGGCACCCGAACCGCGTCGACCTCAACGCCGACCTGGGGGAGGAGGTCACCGACGACGAGGGCCTGCTGGCCGTCGTGACGAGCGCCAACGTGGCCTGCGGCTTCCACGCGGGGACGCCGGCCACGATGCAGGCCGTCTGCGCCGGTGCCGTACGCCGCGGAGTGACGCTCGGCGCGCAGGTGTCGTACGACGACCGCGCCCGGTTCGGCCGGGTGGAGCTCGACGTGCCGGCGGCGGTCCTGCGCGAGCAGGTGGCCGAGCAGGTCGGCGTCCTGTCGGCCATCGCCGCCGCCGAGGGTGGGGAGGTGGCGTACCTGAAGCCGCACGGCGCGCTCTACCACCGGGTCGCCCGTGACGAGGACCAGGCCGCGGCGGTCCTGGACGGCTCGGGGGAGCTGCCCGTGATGGGGATGCCCGGCTCGGTGCTGCTGTCGATGGCGCACGCGCGCGGTCGCGCGTCCCGGCTGGAGGGGTTCCCCGACCGTGGCTACGACGCCGACGGCCGGCTTCTGCCCCGCGACCAGCCGGGCGCCCTGGTCACGGACCCCGCCCGGGTGGCGTCTCGCGCGGTCGAGCTGGCCGCGTCGGTCGACTCGGTGTGCGTGCACGGCGACTCGCCGGGAGCGGTGCGGACGGCGGCCGTCGTACGACGCGCGCTCGAGGCCGCCGGGCTGGTGGTCGTCACGTGCTGGTCCTCCACAGCCTGAGCCCGCATCTGTGGAGGGCCGCCCCCTGCCTGTGGAGCAGGGGACGACTTCTGTGGGGAAGCCTGTGGGACCGCGGGTTTGTGGTCCAGAACCCTTGCGGCGTGGCGTCCCGACGACGTAGACATCTCCTACCGACACCGCTTCGGCGGGGTCGGGGATCGGATCGGAAGAACAGCTCCACACGGCGACTTGCTCGCCGCGCAGGCCCGGTGGCGGGGACTGCGGGGGCCGGAGACCGGTTTGGTGGATCGGACGTCACCATCCCGATCACATCGAGGGGCTCCTGATGCTCATACCATCGGGAGCCCCTCACCTGTGTGCGCCCACGAGGCTGCCAAAGGTCCGCCGCCCGTGGCAACTGCCTGCCGGTGAACGCTCGGGTGAACAATGACCGACGTGATGGTCGTCGACGTCGGGACACGCGCCTGCCTCGTCGAGGTCGACGACGCCGTCGCGGCCGCCTCGCTGGCCAGCTGGGTGCGCGCGGCCGGCCTGCCGGCCGAGGAGGTCGTGCCGGCGGCCCGGACCGTCCTGCTCGACGGTGTCGATCCCGCGGCGGTGCGCGAGCTGCTCCCGCGCTGGGCGGCGCAGCAGGCAGCGCCGCCCGGCCCGCTCGTGCGCGTCGCCGTCCGCTACGCCGGTCCCGACCTGGCGCGGGTCGCCGACCACTGGGGATGCACGACGGAGGAGGTCGTCGACCTCCACACGTCGCTGGAGTTCACCTCCACGTTCTGCGGGTTCGCCCCCGGCTTCGCCTACCTCGCCGGGCTGCCCGACGAGCGTGCCGTGCCGCGCCTGGAGTCGCCGCGGGCCCGGGTGGCGCCGGGGTCCGTCGGGCTCGCCGACACCTGGTGCGGCGTCTACCCGACCGCGTCGCCCGGCGGCTGGCTGCTGATCGGCACCACGGACGCCGACCTGTGGGACGTCGACCGCCCCGAGCCGGCGCTCCTGGCCCCGGGCACCCGGGTGCGGTTCGAGGCGCAGCAGTGACCGCTGAGCGCCGCTCGGGCACCGTCGAGGTGGTCGACCCGGGTCCGCTGTCGACGCTGCAGGACCGCGGTCGGCGGGGGTGGGCCCATCTCGGGGTGGCGCGGGCGGGAGCACTGGACCGGGGCGCGGCGGCCCTGGCCCGCCGTCTCGTCGGCGGGGGACCGGACGACGCCGTGATCGAGACGACCGTCGGCGGCGTCGTGCTGCGGCCGCACCGCGCGGTGACGCTGGCCGTGACCGGGGCGACCTGCGTCGTCCGGGTCGACGGACGCGCCGTCGCCCACGGTGCGCCTGCCACGGTGCCCGCGGGAGCCCTGGTGTCCGTCGGGCCGGCCGTGACCGGGGTGCGGTCCTACGTCGCCTTCGCCGGCGGGATCGCTGTCGCGCGGGTGCTGGGGTCGCGCTCGACCGACACGCTCGCCTGGGTCGGTCCACCCCGGCTCGCAGCGGGTGACCTGCTCGACCTCGGGCCGACCGGCCAGCTGCCCGAGCCGCCGCCGGCGCTCGTCGTACGACCCCGTGAGCCCGTGCTGCGCCTTCGTCGCGGGCCACGCGCCGACTGGCTCGACCAGACGGGGTGGTCGCGGCTCGACGGGGCGTCGTACGCCGTCGCGCCCGACAGCGACCGGATCGGGCTGCGGCTCATCGGGGCGCGTCTGGAGCGACGCGGCGGTGAGCTCGCGAGCGAGGGCATCGTGCTCGGTGCCGTCCAGCTCCCGCCGTCGGGGCAGCCCGTGGTGTTCCTGGCCGACCACCCGACGACGGGCGGCTACCCGGTCGTCGCCGTGGTCGAGGACGACGACCTGGACCTCTGCTCCCAGCTGCGACCCGGCGACGAGGTGCTGCTGCGGGTGGTGTGAGGACCGGCGTCACTCCTCGGCCGGGGGTTCCCAGCGGTGCAGGGCCGGGTCGTCGGCCCGGAAGCTGCGAACCGGTCCCGGCGGGGTGTCGGCGGTCTCGAACCGCACCGTCACCACCCCCGAGCCGGAGCCCCACACCCAGCCTGCGCCCATCTCGTCGTGCACGACGTCCGCACCCGGCGGCCACGTGCGGCGTGGCGGCTCGGGGAGCACCACCTCGACCTCCTCGTCCTCGGCCGTCTCGCCGAAGAGGTCCTCCTGCACCCAGTCGGCGAGGCCGGAGACGCCGACACCGAGGAGGCGTACGCCGCCGGTGGTGTCGAGGTCGGAGAGCAGGGAGCGCGCGATGCGGGCGATGGTCGCTCCGTCGTCGGTGGGACTCGTGAGGGTGCTCGACCTGTTGAGGGTGGTGAAGTCGTAGAGGCGGACCTTGATGGTGACCGTTCGCCCGGAGATGCCGTTCTTCCGCATCCGGGTGCCCACCTCGCGGGCCTGCCGGCTCAGCAGCCCCTCCATCAGCTTGCGGTCGGTGAGGTCGGAGTCGTAGGTGCCCTCGACGCTGATCGACTTGGCCTCACGCTCGGAGACCACCGGTCGGGAGTCCTGCGCCCGGGCCAGCTGCCAGAGCCCGTGGCCCTGGGCCTGGCCGAGCAGCCGCACCAGCTCGCCCTCGGCGACGGCCTCGAGGTCGGCGACGGTGTGGATGCCTGCCCGCCGGAGCCGCTCGGCGGTGGCCGGGCCCACGCCCGGGATGACCTTGACCTTCATCGGCCGGAGCAGGTCGAGCTCGGTGCCGGGAGCGACGACGGTCATCCCGTCCGGCTTGTCCAGCTCGCTCGCGACCTTGGCGAGGAATTTCGACGACGCGATGCCGACGGTCGCGGTCAGCCCGCCGGACACCTCCTGCACGCGGCGCCGGAGCTCGGCTCCCGCCGCGGTCACGGTCTCCACCTCGAGGTCGGGGAGATCGGCGGCGGCGAGGTCCACGAACGCCTCGTCGAGCGAGAGCGGCTCGACCAGCGGCGACAGCTCGCGCAGGACCTGCATCACCTTCTTGCTCGTCTCGCGGTAGGCGTGGAACCGGCCGCTCAGGAACGCCGCGTGCGGACAGCGGGCCCTCGCCTCGCGGCCCGACATCGCCGACCCGACGCCGAACTCGCGGGCCTCGTACGACGCGGTGGACACCACGCCCCGACCGCCGGTGCCGCCGACGATGACGGGCTTGCCGCGCAGCGACGGCTTGTCGCGTTGCTCGACGGCGGCGAAGAAGGCGTCCAGGTCCAGGTGCAGGATCGACGCGGTGCTGCGCATCAGCCGGTGAGGCCGGGGGAGGACAGCGTCGTCACGCGACCATCCTCCCGCATCCTCCCACCGGCCGGCGGTGCCCCCGGGGTCCGGTCGCGCGCCACGAACCGTCCACAGGAGCGCCGGATCCCCGCCAGTCCACAGGCTGTCCGACCGTGGGGCGTGGGGGGTCGGTGCTCCCGGGCAACGTCACCGGCATGGAACCCCACGACCTCGCCCCCATCCCCCCGTCCGCCTCCTCGTCCTCTGTGCAGCCCACCACGATGAGGGTCCGCACCCCGGGCGACATCGCCGCCTTCGTGCCGCTCGCCATGGGCTTCGTGCCCCAACGGTCCGTCGTCGTGGTGAGCGTCGGCGCCCTCGGGGGCGGCATGCACGCCCGCGTCGACCTGCCCCACGACCCGGACGACGTCGATGACGTGGTCGAGGCGCTGCTCCGGCCCGCGCGGCGCAACGGCGTGCGCGACGTGGTCGTGGTGGTCTACGACGACGAGACGACGGTCGCCGACGAGGCGGCCTGGTCGGTCCACGAGGAGTTCACCGCCGCGGGCATCGGCGTCCGCGAGGTGCTGCGCGTCCACGACGACCACTGGTACGCCGTGCTGCCGGGGGCGCCACTGGCCGCCTACCGCGGCGTCCCGTTCACGCGCGCCGACCACCCGTTCACCGCGCAGGCCGTCTTCGAGGGGAGGGTCACCCACGCCAGCCGGGAGGCGTTGCGGGAGACGGTCGCGCCGGACGCCGCGGCGGTCGCGCGCAGCCTGCCCCACCTCGTCGACGCGACGCCGCTCCCACCCGGCGCCCTCACGGCACTGGTCCRCCGACACGTCCGCGCCGGCACCACCTTCACCGCATCCGAGCTGGCGTCCGTCGTGGCCAGCGTCCGCACGGGGGAGCGGCGCGACGAGGCATGGGCGTGGCTCGGGCGGGTCGACGCGCGGCAGGCCGTCGAGCTCTGGGCCGACGCGGTGCGCCGCCTTCCGGCCACCCACGTGGCCGGCCCGGCCGCCGTGCTGGCCTTCGCGGCGTGGCTCGCCGGTGACGGTGCGCTGTCGTGGTGCGCCGTCGACCGGTGCCGCGAGAGCGAGCCCGCCCACTCGCTGGCGGGCCTCGTCGCGCAGCTGCTCGAGTCGGCGACCCCGCCGGACACGTGGGCCACGCTGCAGCCCGAGGTCGGGGCGAGCGGAGACCCGGCTGCGTGAGACCAGCCCTGTGGACGGTTTCCGGCAGGGGGGCGCGTGACTAGGGTGCCGTCATGGGCGAAGAGGTCGATCAGCAGGAGTTCAGCCGGGCCGACCGGACGCGCCACCGCGAGAAGGTGCGGCGCAACCTCGACGTGTTCGCGCGCATGCTGCGTGAGGCGGCCTTCGAGACCGACGACCCGATGACGGGGCTCGAGATGGAGCTCAACCTCATCGACGACGCGGGCGACCCGGCCCTGAAGAACGCCGAGGTCCTCGAGGCCATCGCCGACCCGGACTTCCAGACCGAGCTCGGCCAGTTCAACATCGAGATCAACGTGGCGCCGGCCAAGCTCCGCGAGGGCGGCCTCTCGAAGTTCGAGGACAGCCTGCGCCGCTCGCTCAACGACGCCGAGGAGAAGGGCTCCAAGGTCGGCGCCCACCAGGTGATGATCGGGATCCTCCCGACGTTGGCCGAGGGGCACATGAACGTCTCCTCCCTCAGCTCCAACCCGCGCTACAAGCTGTTGTCCGAGCAGATCCTCGCCGCGCGCGGGGAGGACATCACCATCAGCATCTCCGGCAAGGAGCGGCTCACCACGACGTCGGACTCGATCGTCCCGGAGGCCGCCTGCACCAGCACGCAGTTCCACGTGCAGACCTCTCCTGACCAGTTCGCGGCCCACTGGAACGCCGCCCAGGCGATCGCCGGTGTGCAGCTGGCGGTGTCGGCGAACTCGCCCTACCTCCTCGGCAAGGAGCTGTGGCGCGAGACCAGGATCCCGCTGTTCGAGCAGGCGACCGACACCCGCAGCGAGGAGCTCAAGGCCCAGGGCGTCCGGCCACGCGTGTGGTTCGGCGAGCGGTGGATCACCTCGGTGTTCGACCTCTTCGAGGAGAACGTCCGCTACTTCCCGGCGCTGCTGCCCGTGACCGACGAGGAGGACCCCCTGGAGGTTCTCGAGTCCGGCGGCACCCCGGCCCTCCACGAGCTCAAGCTTCACAACGGCACGATCTACCGCTGGAACCGTCCGGTCTACGACATCGCGGACGGCGTGCCGCATCTCCGCGTGGAGAACCGCCTGCTGGCCGCTGGGCCGACCATCGCCGACACCATCGCCAACGCGGCGCTCTGGTTCGGCCTGGTCCGCTACCTCGTGGAGAGCGAGCGCCCGCTCTGGTCGCAGATGTCGTTCTCCGCCGCCGAGGAGAACTTCCACGTCGCCGCCCAGATGGGCGTCGACGCCCAGGTCTACTGGCCGGGCCTCGGCCAGGTCCGCGCCACCGAGCTGGTGCTGCGGCGCCTGCTCCCCATGGCGCGCGCCGGGCTCGACTCGTGGGGCGTCCCCTCGGAGGAGAGCGACCGCTACCTCGGCATCATCGAGCAGCGCTGCCAGACCGAGGCCAGCGGCGCCGGGTGGTTCGTCGACCGCGTCCGCGAGCGCGGGGGAGTGGACCGCTACGACGCCCTCCGGGCGACGCTGCTCGACTACACCGAGCGCATGCACAGCAACGAGCCCGTCCACACCTGGGACTGACGCCCCGGTCCGGGTCTTCTCCCGCCGGGCACCGAGCGGGCGGTGGCTGACCCACACGCCGCCGGTTCGGAATGTGGCTGGCGCACCGCCGCTCAGGTCAGCGGCGGGCTGACAGCGGGCGTGGCCGCAGCCGGCGCCACTCCCGGCGTACGTCGCTGACGGGGTCGAACCACCCCCGGCGGGTCACGACGACCAGCCCGACCGGCATCCCCAGCGCCTGGGCGGCCCAGGCAGCCGGGCCGAGCCACCGCAGGTCGTCGTCGTGCGGGCTGAGCTCGCCGGGCCGGGTCAGCCACAGTGCCGGGCGCGGGGTGAGCGAGGCCGCGGTGCGCAGGAGTGCGAGGACGACGTCTGCGCGCAGGCCGGCGTCGGGCAGGGGCGGGTCCTCGACGTGGCGCGCACACCGCCCCGGCACCCCCGCGTGGAGGGTCACCGGGAAGAGGCGACGCTCCTCGTCCTCGACCAGCGCGAGGGTGGCTGCTCGCAGGACGGCGTGCGTGTGCCGGTCGACGGGTGCCTGGAGCGCCGGCTGCTGCGCGAGCGGTGGGGCCACCGGTCAAGACTGCCTCAGCGCCGAGCGTCAGACCCACCCCTCCACAGGCTGCCGAAGGCCAACCGTTTCCGTTACGGTGCCAGCAGGCCAGCGGCAGGCGCCGCGGCCCCGAGAGGAGACACCATGGGCACCGTCGTCGTCGGATACGTCCCCAAGCCGGAGGGTGAGGCCGCCCTTGCTGCCGGTATCAACGAGGCCAAGCTGCGCGGGAGCAAGCTGGTCGTGGTGAACTCCCACCGGGGTGGGCAGGACTACGACGGATCCGCCGCCCGGGCCGCCGAGGACGAGATGACCGGGATCCAGAAGCGGCTCGAGGAGGCCGGCGTCGAGCACGACGTCCGCCAGCTCGTCCGCGGCTTCGAGCCCGCCGAGGACCTGATCAGCATCGCCGAGGCCAACGGTGCCGAGCTGCTGGTCATCGGACTGCGCCGGCGCTCGCCCGTCGGCAAGCTCATCCTCGGCAGCAACGCCCAGCGCGTGCTCCTCGACGCCCCCTGCCCGGTCCTGGCGGTCAAGGCCCAGTAGTCCCGCCCCGGTCCCGCCCAGACGTCCGGCGGAGCAAGCGGCCCGCGGCGGGCGTACGTCGGGCAGGATGGCCCCATGGGCTTCCAGATCACCGGCGACCCCGCCGCCGACAAGGTTCTCGACGACTCCGCGTTCGCGCTGCTCGTGGGCATGATGCTCGACCAGCAGTACCCCATGGAACACGCCTTTCGCGGTCCGGCGAAGGTCCTGGACCGCTTCGGCACGGTCGAGCCCGACGCGATCGCTGCGGCCGACCCCGAGGAGTTCGCGGCGATGGCGTCGACTCCGCCGGCCATCCACCGCTTCCCCGGCTCGATGGCCGCCCGCCTGCAGGAGCTGGCGCGCATCGTCGAGGAGACCTACGGCGGTGACGCCTCCCGGTTGTGGACCGAGGCGGCCGACGGCAAGGACCTGCTCAAGCGCGTGATGGCGCTCCCGGGCTTCGGCAAGCAGAAGGCGCAGATCTTCGTCGCGCTCCTCGCCAAGCAGCTCGGCGTACGACCCGACGGCTGGGAGGCCGTGGTCGGCGACTACGCGCTGGAGGGACACCGCTCGGTCGCCGACGTGGTGGACGCGGAGTCGCTGCAGAAGGTGCGCGACTTCAAGAAGGCGAAGAAGGCTGCCGCGAAGGCCCCGAGCTGAACGACGTGTCGACGGCGCCCTGGAACGGCGTGTGACACGCGCGGTCGGCGGCCGGATGTCGGGCCGTCTGGAAGGCCGTGGCAGAATGACGACGCGGCTCTTGACGTCACCGGGCCTCGCCGCGCCCCGAAGTTGCTCGACGAGAGGTGTTCGTGTCCTCACACGCACGCAAGTTGCTTCCTTCAGAGGTGCTCACGCACCCCTCCATCGCTGCCCTGGTTGCCGGTGCTGTTCCCACCGGCACCGTGTCCCCCGAGGACGTACGGCGCGCCAGTGACGAGGCCGGGGTCGAGCCCCGGCACCTGAAGGCCCTGCTGGTGCACCTCAGCGGCCTCGGGATCTCGGTCCAGATCGATGCTTCGGGCATGCGTGCGGTCGCGGCGACCAGCAAGCGGACCGCGACCTCGTCCGCCGCCAAGAAGGCGCCGGCCAAGAAGGCCCCCGCCAAGAAGGCAGCCGCTGCGGCCGATGCCAAGCCCGCCGCCAAGACGGCCGCCAAGACTGCGGCGCCGGCGAAGAAGACGGCTGCCAAGAAGGCCGCGGCCGACGAGGTCGTCGACCTCGGCACCGTCGAGGCGCCCGTCGTGGGCCCCGACGGCAAGAAGCTTCTCCCGGACATCCCCGACGAGGTCTTCGAGAAGGACGTCGCCAAGGACCCGACGATCAAGGAGGACGAGAAGCAGGCCTTCACCGTCTCCGCGGCCGACGAGACCGACGAGCCCGAGCAGCAGGTCATGGTGGCCGGTGCCACCGCCGACCCGGTCAAGGACTACCTCAAGCAGATCGGCAAGGTCCCCCTCCTCAACGCCGAGATGGAGGTCGAGCTCGCCAAGCGCATCGAGGCCGGCCTCTTCTCCGAGGAGAAGCTCGCCAAGGGTGGCCGGATCAGCCCGAAGATGCTCGAGGAGTACGAGTGGATCGCCGAGGACGGTCGGCGGGCGAAGAACCACCTGCTCGAGGCCAACCTGCGACTCGTCGTCTCGCTGGCCAAGCGCTACACCGGTCGCGGCATGCTCTTCCTCGACCTGATCCAGGAGGGCAACCTCGGCCTGATCCGTGCGGTCGAGAAGTTCGACTACACCAAGGGCTACAAGTTCTCGACCTACGCCACGTGGTGGATCCGCCAGGCGATCACCCGCGCGATGGCCGACCAGGCCCGCACGATCCGCATCCCGGTGCACATGGTCGAGGTCATCAACAAGCTCGCGCGCGTCCAGCGCCAGATGCTCCAGGACCTGGGCCGCGAGCCCACGCCGGAGGAGCTGGCCAAGGAGCTCGACATGACCCCCGAGAAGGTCATCGAGGTCCAGAAGTACGGCCGCGAGCCCATCTCGTTGCACACGCCCCTCGGCGAGGACGGCGACTCGGAGTTCGGTGACCTGATCGAGGACTCCGAGGCCATCGTCCCGGCCGACGCGGTCTCGTTCACCTTGCTCCAGGAGCAGCTGCACGCGGTCCTCGACACGCTGTCCGAGCGTGAGGCCGGCGTGGTCTCGATGCGCTTCGGGCTCACCGACGGCCAGCCGAAGACCCTCGACGAGATCGGCAAGGTCTACGGCGTGACCCGCGAGCGGATCCGTCAGATCGAGTCGAAGACCATGTCGAAGCTGCGCCACCCGAGCCGGTCGCAGGTCCTCCGCGACTACCTCGACTGAGCTCGACCCTCTCCACGCGTCACGAGCAGCGTCGCCCTACGGGGCGGCGCTGCTCGTCATTTCGGCCACCTCGGCGCGAGCCTTGACGCGGTCGGAGACTGCGAGCAGGATCGAAACGCGAATCCTCTTTCGCGTTTCCTTCTCGGGAGGCACCCATGCTCGGACGACCCCTGCGTACGTCGGCGCTCGCCGGCGCCCTGCTCCTTGCGGCCACGGCCCTGGCTGCACTCGCGCCACCGGCTCAGGCCGACCCGCTCCCGCCGACTGCCGTGGCGATGGGCGACAGCTTCATCAGCGGCGAGGGCGGAGGGGCCTATCAGGCCGTCACGGATCAGTCCGGTGCCGCCCAGGGCTTCCCCGGGTGGTCGGCCGCCAACAGCAACCCCTACTTCTGCCACCGCTCGGCCAACGCCTCCATCCAGGTGGCTGCCCTGCCGGGGATCTCGCAGCGGGTCAACCTGGCCTGCTCGGGCGCGCAGCCGGCTGACATGGCCTCGCCCTCCAGTGCCCGGCCGGCGGGGCGTACGGTCGCCGCCCAGATCGAGCAGCTCCGGGCCGTCGCGCGGACCGGCGACATCGACCTGGTCCTGCTCGGCCTCGGCTCGAACAACAGCCAGTTCACCTTCGGCGGGGTCGCCGCCGAGTGCGCCGGTCGGTTCGTCGCCGACGGCTACACCGGCTGGTGGGAGGTCTGGATCCACTTCATCAACTGGGTGACCGGGGCCGAGCTCAACGAGCGCGCGTGCTCCGACGCCGACTTCGCCACCGCGGCCGAGGTCTCCGCAGCTCGCGCCGAGACCACGGCTGCCGTGCGCCAGGTGCTCGACGTGCTGGACGAGATCGACGCCGACGGCCAGCACCAGGTGGTGCTGCAGGACTACACCAACCCGCTGCCACCGGTCTACGCCGAGCAGTACCGCACCGAGGATGGCCGGAGCGACACCCGCGACAAGTACCGCGCGCTCGTCGACGAGAGGTACGCCGCTGGCTGCCCCGCCGACATCGACTCGCTGGCACCGGCGCACCGGTTCAGCCAGAACCTCGGCAGCATCGTGTCGGGGGTCGCGTCCACGCTCCAGGCCGAGCGACCCGGCGCCAGCATCACCTACCTCAACGTGCAGCGGGCCTTCGACGGGGCGCGACTGTGCGAGAAGCCGGGCAGCCCGGGCAACGCACTGGCGACCCCGCTGCGGGTGATGGACGGACCGAGCGGGGTCCACGTCCAGAGCTTCACGCCCTTCGACAAGTTCGACATCAAGCGCGTCACCGACACCTGCTCGGACTACTACCAGACCTGCCAGGAGTCGTGGCACCCCAACGCTGCCGGGCAGCAGGTGCTGGGCCAGTGCCTGAGCGGCGCCTGGACCGGGCACCGTGCGAGCGTCAGCTGTGTGCGCAATGCATCGGGAGTCGTGCTCGTCCAGTGAGGGTGACCCCGCAGCAGCTGCGGTCTCAGGAGACCGTGGACAGGATCCTGGTCGCCGCCGACGAGGAGATCGGCGAGCGGGGCCTGTCCGGCGCGAGCACCACCCGCATCGCCGCCCGTGCCGGGCTGTCGGTCGGGGCGCTCTACCGGTTCTTCCACGACAAGGAGTCGATCGCGGACGCACTCGCCCAGCGCTACCTCGAGGCGGTCACGCCGGCCTACGCAGAGGCTGTCTCCGGCGTGTCGTCCGTGGCCGACCTCGACACGGTGGTGGGTGAGCTTGTGAGGCGGGCGGCGGAGCTCCAGACCCACCACCCTGGCTACTACCGGCTGACCGAGGACCTCGCGCCCGAGCGCGGGGACTCGCCGGCCAACTCGGTGCGCGAGCACCTGATCGGCCTGTTCTCCCAGGCGCTGCGCCGCGCGGGCGTGACCACACCCGTAGCCGAGCTCCGCGCGGTGGTCGAGCTCTGCATCGAGACGGTCCGCCACACCTTGGCCCGCCACCCGGCGGGCGACCCCGGCCGGGAGACGTCGCTTGCCGAGGTGGAGGTGATGCTCCGGGCCTACCTCGCCGCCCGGCTACGGTGACCGCATGCCCGCCCCGCGCCGCACCGCCTCCGCCGGTGCGGTCGCTGCGCTCCTCCTGACGGCGTGCACCGGCCCGTCCGGCGACGGTCGCGATCCGGGAGGGGGCGCGCCGACGCCGGCGCCCACCGGGCGGACGGACGGGGCGACCGAGACACCGACGGCGGCCCCGTCTCCTACGGCGGACGAGCCGCTCGCCGCCGATGACGTCGATCCCGCGACCGCGGACCGCGCCGTACGCCGCCTCGCCGGCAGGATCGGTCCGCGCGAGGCGACCGGTCCGGCGTACGACCGCGCCGCCCGCTGGGTGGCTGGTGAGCTGACCCGGCTCGGGTACGACGTCGCCCGCCAGCGCGTCGACGTACCCGCGGGCGAGTCGTGGGGCGTGAGCGTCCCGGCCGGACGCTCGGCCAACGTGGTCGCGACGCCGCCCGGGTTCGACCCGGCCGAGCCGCACCTGGTGGTCGGCGCGCACCTCGACACGGTGCCTCAGGCACCCGGCGCCGAGGACAACGCCTCGGGAGTCGGGGTGATGCTCGCGGTGGCCGAGGCGGCCTCGGTGCGCCGCACCCGCCTGCCGACGGTGTTCGTGGCGTTCGGCGCCGAGGAGCCGCGCGGACCCACGGACGACGACCACCACTACGGGTCACGGCACTACGTCGAGCGGCTCGGGCCCCGGGAGCGGGCGGCGGTGCGGGGGATGGTCTCCCTCGACCGGGTCGGGGTGGGCGACCGGGTGCCGGTCGGGTCCGCCGGAGACACCGACCCCGTGCAGCGGGCACTGCTGGCAGCGGCCCGGCGTGCGGGCGCCGCCACCGTCGCCGAGGCCGGGCAGCGCAGCAGCGATCACTGGTCGTTCGTCCGTGCCGGGCTGCCGGGCGCGCGCCTGGGCTCGACGCCGTACACCGGTTACCACTCGGCGGGCGACGTGCCGGCCGTCGTGTCGCGGGCGCAGCTCGAGCGGGTCGGCCGGATCGTCGCCGCGTGGTTGGCCCCCCGTTGATGCTCGGTCACCCCAGTCCGGCGCACTCGCGCAGCGCCGCGCGGCGGTCCCGGGAGGCCGCTGCTGCGGCTCCGGAGTCCGGGGTGGCAAGCCCGTCCGCGCCGATCGTCGCCGGCCACCAGTGGGATGCGGTGACCCGCGCCCGCCCCGCCGGCTCCCGCGGCGGCTGGACCGTCAGCGTGAGGACGCCGGTGGGGCCGGGGGAGTACCACGCGAAGTTGCCCAGCCCGTAGGCGACGTAGCCCGGTCCGAGGCGTCCGTCGCCCTGCAGCTCGTGGGCGTGGCTGCCCACGACGAGGTCGGCGCCGGCTCCGACCAGCCGACGCGCCAGCGAGCGCTGGTCGGCGGACGGGCAGCGCTCACCCTGGACGCCCCAGTGCAGGTAGGTGACGACCACGTCCGCCTCGGCGTCCGCACGTCGTACCTCCCGGAGCAGGCGCCTCGGATCGTTGGCGTCCGCGACACCGGGCGTGCCCGGACCTGCCGCCCACGCGCCGGTGGGGTCGGCCGTGGGGTCCTGGTCGGCGGCGGAGGCGGCGATCGTCGCCACGCTCGTGCCGTCCACGTCAGTGACGGCCGGGGCGAAGGCCTCGTCCTGGTCGGCGCCGATCCCGACGACGGCCAGCTCAGGCCGTGCCGCGGCCGCGGCCCGCAGGGTCGACGGGAGCCGTGCCCGACCGAGGTCGAGGGCGTGGTTGTTGGCCATGCTCGCGACGTCGATCCCCGCTGCGGCCAGCGCCTCGAAGGCAGCCCTGCCGGCGGAGAAGACGAACCGCTTGCCCGGCTCGGGGCGCCCACCCGAGCCGACGGAGGTCTCGAGGTTGACGATCGCCACGTCGGCGGCTGCCAGCGCGGTGGTGGCCGGCGCCAACGCCGAGGCCGGGCGGAGCAGGCGCGGCGCCAGCGCGCCCTCGAAGTGCACGTCTCCGGCGACGGCGATCTCCACCGGAGCCGGACGGGGCTCACGAGGGGCGGGCGCCTCGGTGGTCGGGGACGGGGTCTCGGTCGTCGAGCCGGCCGGGGCACGGGACGACTCCGGGGACGACGGCTCGGCGGTCGGTCTGCAGCCCGCGGCCGCGCCGCCGACGACCAGCGCGAGCACCGCGCCGCAGCGGCGTACGTCCCTGCCGACGGCCCCGGTCATGGCGTCATGGTGCCACCGAGCACCCGGCACACCACCCGAAGTGGGTGGGGCGTTGTGGGCGGACGATGACACACTCAGGGCATGAGAACTCGGATCTCGCTCCTGGCCGTCCCTGCGCTGGCGCTCGTCGCTGCCACGGCGGCGCCGGCGCACGCGGAGTTCTACCGCATCGACGACCCGGCCGACGCCAAGGGATCGCTGACCGACATCTACGGGCTCGAGGCCAACCACGGGGCCGACAACGTGAGCGTCAAGGTGCGCTTCAACGAGCTGATGCGGACCAGCGCGGCCGGCGTCTCCGTCTTCTTCGACACCGACCGCGACTCCAAGGGACCGGAGTACGTCCTGAGCAGCGGCCTCGGCGACGGGACCGACTACGTGCTGACCGAGGCCGACGGGTGGCGCGGCAGCGACGACCGGGTCCGGTGCGACTACTCGGCCCGGCCCAAGTGGGGTCGGGACCTGTTCCGCGCCGTCGTCAGCCGTGACTGCTTCGACCGGGCGCCGTCGGTGCGGGTCTCGGTCAAGATGGTCGACCAGGCGGACGGCTCCCACCCGGTCGTCGACTGGGCCCCCAAGCGCCAGCGGTGGACCCTCCCGATCGCGTCGGGGCTCGGCGCCTGACCGACGGGTGCCGTCAGGCGGCCGCGACCAGTCCCACCGCCAGGCCGCAGAGCGCCAGCCCCAGCGCCTGCGTTGCGTGGACGCGCTCGCGCAGCACGAGTGCCGCGAGGGCGATGGTCACGGCCGGGTAGAGCGACGTCACCACGGACGCGATCGTCAGCAGTCCGGTCTGGGTGGCCAGGAGGAACGCGGCGGCTGCCGCGGTGGACAGCACGCCCGCGACCGCACCCCACGCCTGCGAGGGGTGGTCGGGGACCCAGCGTGCACCCAGCACGGCCGCGGTGAGGGCGACCGCGACAGCGCCCACCCCCTGGGCGACCGCCAGTGGTGCGAATCCCGCCGCCTCGGGCACCTGCCCCATCGCGGCGAACAGCAGCCCGAAGCCCACGCCGGCGAGGACACCGTCGAGGATCCCCGCCGCGAGGTCGCCCGAGCCGCCGGGCTCCCGGCTCACCAGCCAGATCCCCGGGACGGCGGCCGCGATGCCGGCCCACACGAACAGGGCGGGTCGCTCGCCAGTGGCGATGCCGACGCACACCGGCAGGAGTGCGGCACCGACCGCCGAGATCGGCGCGACGACGCCCATCCGTCCGGCTGCCAGGCCCCGGTAGAGGAACGCGCCGCCCACCCCGCTGCCGACGCCGGCGAGGGCGCCCCACGCGAGGTCCGTGCGGGTGGGTGAGCCCTCGGTCAGCAGGGCGAGGCCGACCGCTCCCACGAAGGCCACGCTGGTTCCGACGAAGGCGACCGGCCACGCCGACGTACGACGCGCGGCGAGGCCGCCGACGAAGTCCGAGAGCCCGTAGGCGACGGCTGCCGCGAGCGAGAGCAGGACGGCCACGGCGGGGACCTCAGGTGGCCACGACGCCGGCGACCCACACGATCGCCGCGAGGGAGGCCGCCACGAGCTCGATGAGGATCGAGACGCCCACGGCGCGCAGCGCGCCCTTCGTCGAGGGCCAGGCCAGTGCCCCGCCGACCCGCGCCCGCTCGGCGACGTAGACGCCGAGGACGAACCCGATGAACATGCCGATGACGGGGATCACGAAGAACCCGATGAAGCCGAGCAGCGCGCCGACGAGCAGCGTGCGGTTGGGCACGCCGGCGGTCTTGAGCTGCCGGCCCGGCACGAGGTACTTCACGACCGATCCGCCGACGAGGAGCAGAGCGCTGACGGCGAACACCGCCCAGGCCGTCGTCGTACCGACCTCGAGGGTCCAGACGAAGATGGCGCCGAGCACCAGGATCGTCCCGGGCAGCACGGGCACGATGATGCCCGCGATGCCGACGGCGATCGCGATGGAGATGAGGATCTCGGTGGGGCTCACGGGGCACAGCCTCCCAGACGTCGTACGCGAGGTCGGACGAGGACACAGAACGGCCCCGGAGAGCGTGTCCGGGGCCGTTCGGAAGAGTCAGTCGGGGTGGGGCGGTGGGTGCGGTC
Source organism: Nocardioides sp. P4_G10 (assembly GCF_056401175.1). Classification (NCBI taxonomy): domain Bacteria; kingdom Bacillati; phylum Actinomycetota; class Actinomycetes; order Propionibacteriales; family Nocardioidaceae; genus Nocardioides; species Nocardioides sp. P4_G10. The sequence goes on from NZ_JBFUJV010000009.1 coordinate 97,082, forward strand.
GGTGTGGCTCAGGCCTCGCTGCTCGCGGAGGGGGTGTCCAGCTTGTGGGTCTCGTCGTGGACGGCCGCGGCGATCTCGCGGAGCTTCTCGCCGTGCTCGCGGGCGTGGTGCGCGCAGAAGAGCAGCTCGCCGCCGGTCTGGAGCTCCACCCGGAGGTAGGCCTGGGCGCCGCAGCGGTCGCAGYGGTCACCGGCCGTGAGGACGGCCTGGGTGGGTGCGGTGGCAGTGGTCACGTCAGCCTCATTTCTGTGTTCATCGGTGTCTGGCCCAACGTAGCCAGTGGGACAAAGATTCCCTGCTGTCGTTTCAGGTTCGAGAACTCTTCAAGTCAATCACGTCACACCGTTCCCCGCTGGCGTTGTCCTCAAGCGTGGACGAGCCGTTGCGGAAGCGATACCTGTCCGATGCCCACGCTAGACCGGACCATGCGCGACCGGGGGCAGGCGTGCCTCCGTCGGCGCCCGGCGTGTCGCGGGTAGGTTCTTCCCTTGTGGCAGCACCGGCAGACAACACGTACAACGCCGCACACCTCCTCGTCCTCGAGGGGCTCGACGCGGTCCGCAAGCGACCCGGCATGTACATCGGCTCGACCGACACGCGCGGCCTGATGCACTGCCTCTGGGAGATCATCGACAACGGCGTGGACGAGGCCCTGGCCGGCGTCGCGCACTCCGTCGAGGTGACGCTGCACGACGACGGATCGGTCGAGGTGTACGACGACGGTCGCGGCATCCCGACCGACAAGGAGCCCAAGACCGGCCTGTCGGGCGTCGAGGTCGTCGCGACCAAGCTGCACGCCGGCGGCAAGTTCGGCGGCGGGTCCTACGTCGCCACCGGCGGCCTGCACGGCGTCGGCCTGTCCGTGGTCAACGCGCTGTCCGCCCGGATGGACATCGACGTCGACCGGTCGCCGTCGCAGCAGGGCCTGTCCTTCCAGCGGGGTGTGCCCGGCGTCTTCGACGGTGACGGGCCCGGCGCGGCGTTCACCCCGCAGTCCGGCCTGACCCGCAAGGGCAAGCGGGTGGCGAAGGGCCGGACCGGCACCCGGGTCCGGTTCTGGCCGGACCGGCAGATCTTCACCAAGGACGCCCGCTTCGAGATGGAGGGCCTGATCGGCCGCGCCCGGCAGACGTCGTACATCGTCCCGGGCCTCGAGCTCGTCATCCGCGACCAGCGCTCCTCGGAGATGGTGGAGGAGAAGTTCCGCCACGACGGCGGCATCGCGGAGTTCGTCGAGTTCCTCTCCCACGGCGAGCCGGTGACCGACATCCTGCGCCTGCAGGGCACCGACACCTTCACCGAGACGGTGCCGCTGCTCGACGACAAGGGGCACATGACGCCCCAGGAGGTCGAGCGCGAGCTCACCGTCGACGTCGCGGTGCGGTGGGACACGGCCTACGACACCGAGCTGCGCTCGTTCGTCAACGTGATCGCGACGCCCAAGGGCGGCACCCACGTCAGCGGGTTCGAGGCCGCGCTGACCAAGACCTTCAACGACTCGATGCGCGCCGCCAAGGTGCTCAAGGCCGCCGACACCGACGTCATCAAGGACGACGTGCAGGAGGGTCTCACCGCTGTGGTGACCGTGCGGCTCGCCGAGCCGCAGTTCGAGGGCCAGACCAAGGAGATCCTCGGCACACCGGCCGCGCGGAGCGTCGTGCGCAAGGTCGTGGCCGCCGAGCTCAAGGCGTTCCTCACCTCCACCAAGCGGGCCGAGAAGGCCCAGGCCAAGCTGCTGATGGAGAAGGTCGCAGGCGCGTCGAAGACCCGGCTCGCGGCCCGCCAGCACAAGGAGAACCAGCGGCGGAAGAACGCGCTGGAGTCCTCTGCGCTGCCGGCCAAGCTCTTCGACTGCCGCAGCACCGACACCGAGCGCACCGAGCTCTTCATCGTCGAGGGCGACTCGGCGATGGGCACCGCGAAGGCGGCGCGGAGCAGCGAGTTCCAGGCGCTGCTGCCGATCCGCGGCAAGATCCTCAACGTCCAGAAGGCCACCGTCGGCGACATGCTCAAGAACGCCGAGTGCGCCTCGATCATCCAGGTCGTCGGCGCCGGATCGGGCCGGACCTTCGACCTCGAGGCGGCCCGCTACGGCCGGATCATCCTGATGGCCGACGCCGACTCCGACGGTGCCCACATCCGCTGCCTGCTCGCGACCCTGTTCTTCAAGTACATGCCCGAGCTCGTGCGCGACGGCCGGCTCTTCTCGGCCGTGCCGCCCCTGCACCGCATCGAGCTGTCGAACCCCAAGAAGGGGATGGACAAGTACATCTACACGTACTCCGACGACGAGCTGCAGCGCAAGCTCGCCGAGCTGAAGAGGAAGAACGTGCGCTGGAAGGACCCGGTCCAGCGCTACAAGGGCCTGGGTGAGATGGACGCCGACCAGCTGGCCGAGACCACCATGGATCCTCGCCACCGCACGCTCCGCAAGCTCACCATCGACGACGTCGACGAGGCGAGCAAGGTCTTCGACCTGCTGATGGGCTCCGACGTGGCCCCGCGCAAGGAGTTCATCGTGCAGGGCGCCTACGAGGTCGACGTGGAGACGCTGGACGCATGATGGACGTCGGGGTCGTCGAGCTCCTGGTGCTCGTGCTGCCGCTGTGGGTGCTGTCCGCCGCCATCGTCTACTGGATCGTCCGGCTCGCGGTGCGTCACGGCACGCTGGACGCGTACCGGATCGACCGCGTCGACCAGCGCATCGGGCGGATGAAGGCTGCCGAGGGCCGGAGCCGCGAGGCCGCGGGCGACGTCGAGCCCGAGTGAGCGCGGAGCCGTGGGGTCACCGGATGACCTCAGGACTCCACCGTCTGACGGAAGCGCTCATCCATCGGTGTCCCGTGACGCGGCAGCACGGGGGAGCGGACCGAGCAGGAGCAGCCCTCCGAGCACGGCGGTGCTGCTGAGGGAGACCGTGGCCCGAACGCCGCCCACGTACCGACGTACGCGCCGATCAGGGCGGTGACCCACAGCAGGCCGCGCCTCAGCCCGAGGCTCATCGGAGGGCCGCCAGCCACTCGGCGTAGGTCTGCGTCCCGTTGTCCGCGCCGGCGCCGGTGACGAGTCCKCCGTTGCGCATCACCCGGCCGAGCGCTCCCGGCACGGGCACGGCGACGACCCGGGCCGGCCGGCCGGTGGCCCGCGCCCAGCCGCGGACCATGTCGACCATCCGCTCACGGCGCGGGCCGCCGAGGTCGGCGACCCGGCCCGACGGGCCCGCCTCGGCGAGCTCGACGAGCCGGACGGCCACCTCAACCGCCGCGACTGGCTCGGAGACCATGCGGGGTACGACGACGAGCGGGCCGAGCGTGATCGCGCCGTAGATCTGGGCGGCGAACTCGTGGAACTGCGTCGCCCGGAGGATCGTCCACGGGACCGGTGACTGCTCGACGAGCTCCTCCTGGAGGGCCTTGCCGGCGTAGTAGCCGGTGGGCGCCTCGTCGATGCCGACGATCGAGAGCGCGACGTGGTGCCCGACGTCCGTCCGGGCCTCGGCGGCCAGCAGGTGGCGGGTCACCGCGCCGAAGAACGCCCGCGACTCGCCGGAGTCCTGGGTGGCCCGCGAGGTCACGTCGATGACGACGTCCACGCCGCGCAGGACGTCGTCGAGGCCGGTGCCGGCCACCAGGTCGGTGCCCCGGCGACGGCTCAGGACGACGACCTCGTGGCCGCGTCGCCTCGCGACGTCCACGACGTGGTGCCCGACCGTGCCGGTGCCGCCTGCGACGGCGATGGTGAGGGGCGGGGAGGAGGGGTGGTCGCTCATGCCCCCTTCGACCGGGTGTCCGGCCGGGGTGTGAGGTCAGTCGAGCGTGTCGTGCGTCTCGTCGTCGCGCTCGCCCCACGTGGCGAGCTTGTCCGGGTTGAGCGTCACCCAGACGTTGCTGACGAGCCCGCCGCGGACACGGAAGGTCACGACGGCGGCGACCGTGCCGGCCCTGCGCAGCACCATCCGCGCCTCGTTGCCGTCGTCCTCCAGGCTGGCGACGAGGTCGGTGGCCTTGCGGAACGCTCCGGTGAGGAAGCGGGCGACCCGGTCGGCGCCGACGACCGGGCGCAGCGCGGCGCGCACCCGTCCGCCGCCGTCGCTGATGACCGTCACCCCGGGGTCCAGCCGTTCGATGAGCGCCGTGACGTCGCCGGTCAGGCAGGCATCGACGAAGGACTCGACGACCTCGCGCTGCTGGACCGGGGTGGAGTCGCGGCGGCGCTCGTCGTCGACATGCTTGCGGGCAGTGGAGGCGAGCTTGCGGACGGCCTGGGGTGTGCGCCCCACCATCTCGGCGATCTCGTCGAACCGGTAGCCGAAGACGTCGTGCAGCACGAGGGCGACCCGCTCGGCGGGGGTCAGGGAGTCCAGCACCACCATGAGCGCCATCGTGACCTCGTCGGCCAGCGCCGCCTGCTCGGCGGGGTCGGTGGACGCGGCCTCGGCTCCACGGCCGAGGGGCGAGCCCGCCGACAGGGGTTCGGGAAGCCACTCGCCGACGTACGACTCGCGCCGGTGGCGGGCCGAGTCGAGCACGTTGAGGCACACCCGGGTCATGGCAGTGGTGAGCCAGGCCGCCGGGTTGCGGATCCCTGCCTGCTCGTCGGCGCCGAGGCGGTACCAGCGGACGTAGGTCTCCTGGACGGCGTCCTCCGCCTCTGCCCGGCTCCCGAGCATCCGGTAGCCGATCGCGAGGAGACGGCTGCGCTCGTCGAGCAGCTGGGCCACGCTCGTGTGCTGGTCGTCCTCGGGAGCGGGGCGGGGGTCGCGGTGGTCGGCCACGGGCTCATCCTCTCGTCGGTCGGGTGCTCGTTGCACCCACGACCGGGCAGCGACCTCGAAGGTGATCCGGGACGGTCATCGACCACGACGCAGGGGCGATGCTGTCCCGCGCGCTCGCCGCCGACCACCTGCTCCTCGAGTCGGCCGAGCTCGGCTACCTCGAGGCGCAGACCCGGAACCTCATCGGCGCGGCCCGCTCGACCTGCTCGTTCACACGTGCTCGGTGAGCAGCCCTGAGTCGACGTCGTACAGGAAGCCGCCGACCTTGGCGCGCTCGCCGATGAGCGGGTGCGTGCGCACCTTGGCGACGTCCTGACGGAGCTGGTCGAGCTGGTCGGCGACGACGCCGAACGACGCCCAGCTGGCGTCGACGCCCGCGGACTCGCCGATCTTGACCCGGAGCTCCTGCTCCGAGGACGAGGCCATGGCGCAGCGGGTGTGGGGCACCACGAGGATGCGCTGGACGTTGAGCAGGTGCACGCCAAGCACGAGGGCCTCGAGCGCCTGCGGGGTCACGCGCGCGCCGGGGTTGCGGAAGATCTTGGCGTCGCCGTGCTTCAGCCCGAGCATGCCCAGCGGGTCGATGCGCGAGTCCATGCAGGTGACCAGGGCGATGCCGGCATGGGCCTTGCCGTCGAAGCCGCCGAGGTCGAACGTGTCCGCGAAGGCGCGGTTGGCCTGCAGGAGGTCGTCGAAGTCGCTCACGACCGGCAGGTTAGCGCCCCTCAGGCGCCGCCGGTGAAGACGTCCCGCGCCGCGAGCCGCGTCGGGCGCACCTGCCGGAACAGCACGAGCGCGAGGACGGCCGCCACCACCGCGCACCCGGCGGCTCCCCAGAAGACCGCGTGCTCCTGGGCGATGCCCGCGACCCGCAGCAGGTCGGAGAACTCCTTGCACCGGCTCTTGCCGTCGCAGACGTCCTGCACCGGCGGCACGGCGAGCTGCTCGGAGTAGTAGCGCCGGAGCCCGATCGTGGTGAGGGCCGAGATGCCGATCAGCATGCCCACCATGCGGGCGACCACGACGAAGGCGCTCGCCACGCCGTGGACGTCGTCGTCGGTGGACGCGAGCAGGGCCGCGTTGACCGGCGCGAGCGCCAGCCCGAAGCCAAGGCCGCCCGTGATCAGGGCGAGGTTGGCGATGGGCTCCTCGATCGTCGTGAGCCCCCAGCGGGTCATCAGCACGAAGCCGGTCGCGGCGAGCAGCATGCCGAGCGCGGTGACGAGGCCGGGGGAGAGGAAGCGGATGAGGTAGCCGCCGAGCACGGCCCCCACCGGCAGCGCGAGCAGGAACCGGACCAGCACGAGCGCCGCGGGCAGCTGGTCGTCGGGGTAGACGGTGGTGCGAGCGAACAGCGGGATGTCGATGAGGGCGGCGATCAGCGCGGCACCGACGAAGAAGCTGACCAGCAGCGCCCCCCATGCCGGCGTACGACGCAGCGCGCCGCGCGGCACCAGTGGGTTCGCGGCGCGGCGTACGTGCCAGGTGAACGCTGCCGCCGCCACGAGCGCGCCGAGGAGGTACCACCGGCCTTGGGGCGAGAAGACCTCGATCTTCGGGTCGGCGGTCGCGAACGCGAGGATCACCCCGCCGAGCGCGGCGGCGAGCAGCAGGGCGCCGACCAGGTCGGCGTCGACGAGCACGCGGATCCAGCCACGCAGGTCGAGCAGCGGGCGGGGCGCGAACCAGCACCACGCCAGCAGCAGGACGAGCGCGACGACGGTCGCCATGCCGATCGGGGTCAGCCAGCGGCCGTCACCGGCGAACGGCACGAAGAGCCGTCCCCACGTCAGGTCGCGCATCAACGGGGCAGGGCGCAGGAAGACGACGGCCGCGCACGCGAAGGTGACCAGCAGCAGGAGCAGCCCGACGAGGTCGGGCCGGCGACGGGCCCCCGCAGGTCTCTGCTGCGGGGCGAGCGCGCGGATGGCGGCGGCCAGCACGAGGCCGACGGCGAGGTTGATCGCGAAGATGGCCCGCCAGTCGGCGACGGCGAGGACGGCCGCGCCGAAGAGCGGACCCAGCACCGCGCCGATCTCCTGCACGGCCGAGACCACGCCCAGCGGGACGCCGCGGCGCTCGACGGGGTAGAGGTCGGCCACCAGCGCGAGGGTCGCCGGCACCAGTCCGCCGCCACCGACACCCTGGAGGAACCGGCCGGCCACGATGCTCGGCATGTCGTAGGCCACCGTGGTGATGAGGGAGCCCAGCGCGAAGAGCACGAGCGCCATCACCAGCACCGGCACCCGCCCGCGCAGGTCGGCGATCCGGCCGATCAGCGGGAGCATCGCGACGTAGCCGAGGAGGAAGCCGCTGACGATCGGTGCCGCGCGCTGGAGCTGGTCGATCGGCACGCCGACACCGGTCATCATGTCGGGCAGGGCGAGCACGACGACGTAGGTGTCGGCCGCCGCGAACGCCACGGCGACGGCTGCCATGGCGAGGAGCAGCCGCGAGCTGCGCGAGACCACTGCCTCGCCCGCGGCGGTGCTCACGGTGCGGTGATGTCCTTCTCGGTGCCGTAGTCGGCAAAGTCGACGGTGTAGGTCATGGGCTCGGCGTGGGGGTAGAAGACACCCGTCAGCGTGGCCTCGCGCAGCTCGCCCTCGTCGGTGACCTGCCACTCCACGTCGAACGAGTCACCCGAGGACGACGGGATGATCGACTTCATCGCCGACCCGGGCACCGTGCCGGTGTAGGTGGTGAGGATCTCGGTGTTGTCGGCACCGCCGCGCACGCTCTCCCCGGCCTCCGGTGACTCGGTCTGCTCGAGCAGGCCCGCGAAGCCGTCCTCGCCGACGAGGTTCGAGGGGTCGGGGGCGCCGTACTCCTTGGGGTTGACCTTGTTCCAGCCCGGGGTGAAGGGGAGCTGGGCGTAGACGGTGTCGTCGACCGCGATGACGGGTACGTCGACGGTCTGGCCGGCGAACACCACGGTGATCGAGCCGTCGAAGGCCGGCGCCTGGGTGACCGTGCCGGTCGCCTTGGTGATGCCGGAGACACCGTCGGGCAGCGACGGGGTGGACAGGGTGAGGTCGACGCCGCTCGTCTCGGTGAGGGTCGTGGCCGCCTCGGCCAGCACCTCCTCGGGAGTGGGGCCCTCGTCGCCACCGCCACCGCCTCCGCCGCTGCCACCGTCGTCGCCCGAGCAGGCGGACAGGACGGGCAGGGTGATGACGAGGGCGGCGACCGTGGTGGTGAGCCGTCCGTACGTGCGGGCGCGAGCGAGCATGGCCTCAGCCTTCCACAGGGGCGGCTGCGTCACCGGCGTCCGCTCCCGACGCCGCGCGGGTCGCGACCTGGGCGGCGACCGGGGAGGCCACCGCCGCGATCGGCTGCGGAGCAGGCACGCCCGAGCCGTCGCGCCTGCCGTTGGCCTCGGGCAGGTCGACGGGCGCACCGCTCGACGCGGCCGCGCGGGCCGGGCCGGGGCCGGCCCAGGCGGTGACGAGGGTGTCCTCACCCTTGAGGAAGCGGTGACTGCGGACGCCGCCGGTGGCGCGCCCCTTGCCGGGGTACTCGGTGAACGGCGTCACCTTGACCGCGCCGGCCTCGGTGCCGGGCAGGGCCGTGGAGGAGCCGGACGCCGTCACGACGACCGCGTCGGCGGGGTCGAAGGCGCCGAAGAAGGCGGCCCGCTGGCCCGTGCCGAGCTTGATGCCCGCCATGCCGCCGCCGGAGCGCCCCTGCGGACGCACGCCGGAGGCGGGGAAGTGGAGCAGCTGGGCGTCGGTGGAGATGAAGCAGAGCTCCTCCTCGCCGGTGGCGAGCTCGACGGCACCGATGACCTCATCGCCGTCCTTGAGGCCGATGACCTCCCACTCGTCGCGGTTGAGCACCTCCGGGTTGACCCGCTTGACCACGCCGTCGCGCGTGCCCAGCGCGAGGCCGGGGCCGTCGGTGCGCAGCGAGGTGAGCGCGAGCGCCCGCTCGCCCCCCTCGAGGGCGACGAGCTCGCTGAGCGGGACGCCGCCGGCGACGTGGGGGTCGTTGGCGGTCGAGGGCAGCTCGGCGCCGATGTCGATGACCGGCAGCCGGACCAGTCGGCCGCGGTTGGTCAGCAGGCCGACCTCGCCTCGCCTGGAGGACAGGACCGCGGAGACCGTCACGTCGTGGTTGGCCCGGTCGCCGCCGCGACCGGGGGCCTCGGCGTCCCGGGTGCGGGCGAGGAGGCCGGTGGAGGACAGCAGGACGAAGCAGGGGTCGTCGCTGACCTCGACCGCCGAGGCCGCAGTCACGGCAGGTGCGGCGCCGAGCAGGACCGTGCGACGCGGCGTGCCGTGCTCCTTGGCGACGTCGGTGAGCTCGTCGGAGACGACCTTCCGCAGCAGCTTCTCGTCGGCCAGGATCGCGTCGAGCTGCTCGATGGTGCGCTCGAGCTCGCTCTTCTCCTTCTCGAGCTCCAGCTTGCTGAACCTGGTGAGGCGCCGCAGGGGCATGTCGAGGATGTAGTCGGCCTGCACCTCGGTGAGGTCGAACACCGAGATCAGCCGCTCCTTGGCGGCAGCGGCGTTGTCGGAGCCGCGGATCACCTGGATGACCTCGTCGATGTCGAGGATCGCGATCAGGAGGCCGTCGACGAGGTGCAGCCGGTCCGCGGCCTTGGCGCGGCGGAACGTCGAGCGACGGCGTACGACGTCGAAGCGGTGGCCGAGGAAGACCTCGAGCATCTCCTTGATGCCCAGCGTGCGCGGCTGGCCGTCGACGAGGGCGACGGCGTTGATCCCGAAGGAGTCCTCGAGCGCGGTCTGGCGGTAGAGCTGCTCGAGGATCGCCTCGGGGACGAAGCCGTTCTTGATCTCGATGACCAGGCGCAGCCCGTGCTCGCGGTCGCTGAGGTCCTTGATGTCGGCGATGCCCTGCAGCTTCTTGGACAGCACCAGCTTCTTGATCTGCTCCATGACCCGCTCGGTGCCGACGCCGTAGGGGAGCTCGGTGACGACGATGCCCTTGCGTCGCGCGGTCACTGACTCGATCCGGGCGGTCGCGCGCATCTTGAAGGTGCCGCGACCGGTCTCGTAGGCGTCGCGGATCCCGTCGAGGCCGACGATCTTGCCGCCGGTGGGCAGGTCCGGACCGGGGATGAAGCGCATCAGGTCGTCGAGCGACGCCTTGGGGTGCGTGATCAGGTGCTTGAGCGCCTGGACGACCTCGACGAGGTTGTGCGGAGCGATGTTGGTGGCCATGCCGACCGCGATGCCGGCGGACCCGTTGACCAGCAGGTGGGGGATGGCCGCAGGCAGGACGACCGGCTCCATCTCGCGCGAGTCGTAGTTGGGCTTGAAGTCGACCGTGTCCTCGTCGATCGAGGCGGTCATCGCGACGGCGGCGGGCGCCATCCGGCACTCGGTGTAGCGCATCGCGGCGGGGGAGTCGTCGGGCGAACCGAAGTTGCCGTGGCCGTCGACCGTGCGCAGCCGCATCGACCAGGGCTGTGCCATGCGGACCAGCGCGTCGTAGATCGCGCCGTCGCCGTGCGGGTGCAGCCGGCCCATGACCTCACCGACGACGCGGGCGCTCTTGACGTGCCCGCGGTCGGGCCGCAGCGACATCTCGTCCATCGTGTAGAGGATGCGCCGCTGCACCGGCTTGAGCCCGTCGCGCGCGTCGGGCAGCGCCCGCGAGTAGATGACCGAGTAGGCGTACTCGAGGAACGACGTCTGCATCTCGTCGCGGATGTCGGTGTCGAGGATGTGCTCCTCGAAGTCGTCCGGGAGGGGCTCCTGCTTCGTGCGTCGTGCCATGTCCGCCATTCTCCCCGCTGCCACCGCGCGGAAGGACGGGGGCACGCCGAGAACCCGTCGTCGGTCGAGTAGCCCGCGAGCTGACCCCCTCGTTGGTCGAGTAGCCCGCGAGCGCCAGCGAGCGGGCGTATCGAGACCTCGGTCGGATGCGGGGGTCTCGATACGACTACATGGGCTGCTGTCAGCTACGCGACCGGGGACGGAGGTGGCTGCCGACGGCGTGAGAAGTCCTTCTTCGCGAGCGCAGGCAGGCCCTCGTAGTCACCGTCGACCAGGGCCAGTCGTTTGCGCCGGCTCCAGTTCTGGACCTGCTTCTCGCGCGAGTAGGCCAGGCCGACGTTCTCGTACTCCTCGTGCCACACCAGCTCGACCGGTCTGCGTGTGCTGGTGTACTCAGCCCCCAGCCCGATCTGGTGCTGGTGCAGACGGATGGCGAGGTCGCGGGTGCTGCCGACGTAGAACGAACCGTCGGAGCAGCGGAGCATGTAGACGTAGGCAGTCATGGGTCCAGCGTCGATCCTGGTCGTGGCGGACGACAGGTGCGCGGCTGCATCTGTGGACAGGGGTCTCGATACGCCTCGCTCGTCCCTCGCTCGGCTACTCGACCAGCGAGGGAGGGGGCGGGTCTCGATACGCCTCGCTCGTCCCTCGCTCGGCTACTCGACCAGCGAGAGGGGCGTCCCGATAGATTGCTGCCGTGACCGAAGCGGACGCTGCTGCAGACCAGGTGCGTACGACGCGGCCGCCCCGGCACTGGGAGGCCGACGTCCTGCTGCGCGACGGGCGGACGGCGCACATCCGGCCGATCCAGCCGGAGGACCGCGAGCTGCTGGTCGAGTTCTACAGCCGCGTCTCGGACCAGTCGAAGTACTACCGGTTCTTCTCGCCCATGCCCGAGCTCTCCGAGCGCGACCTCGACCGGTTCACCCAGGTCGACCACCGCGACCGGGTCGCGATGATCCTGCTCGTGGCCGGGCACATGATCGCCGTCGGGCGCTACGACATGATCCGGCCCGGCTACGCCGAGGTCGCCTTCCTCGTCGAGGACGCCCACCAGGGCCGCGGCATCGGCCAGCTCCTGCTCGAGCACCTCGCCCAGGCGGGCCGCGAGCGGGGGATCGACGAGTTCGTCGCCGAGGTGCTGCCCGACAACCAGGCGATGATCCACACCTTCAAGGACGCCGGCTACCAGGTGAAGAGCACGTTCGAGGACGGCGTGATGGAGCTGGTGTTCCGGATCGACCCGACCGACACCGCGCTCGGCGTGATGGAGCAGCGTGAGCACCGGGCGGAGTACGCCTCGATCGAGCGCTTCTTCTCGCCGAAGTCGGTCGCGATCATCGGCGCCAGCCGGCGGCAGGACACCATCGGCCGCGCGCTGGTGCGCCACCTCGTCCTCGGCAACTTCACCGGTCGCATCCACGTGGTGAACCCCAGCGCCGACTCGGTGTCGGGGATGCCGGCATGGAAGTCGGTGGGCGACATCCCCGGCGAGGTCGACGTCGCCATCGTCGCCGTACCGGCCGAGTCGGTGCAGGACGTCGTGCTCGACTGCGCCGCCAAGGGTGTCCACGGCCTGGTGGTGATCTCGTCGGGCTTCGCCGAGACCGGCGAGGAGGGCCGGATGCGGCAGCGGCGCCTGGTCGGACTGTCCCGCTCCTACGGCCTTCGCCTGATCGGCCCCAACGCCCTCGGCATCATCAACACCGACCCCGACGTCCAGCTCAACGCCTCGCTCTCCTCGGTGATGCCGCCGCGCGGCCGCGCCGGGTTCTTCTGCCAGTCCGGTGCGCTCGGCTCGGCGATCCTCGAGAAGGTGCAGAACCGGGGACTGGGCCTCACCACGTTCGTGAGCGCGGGCAACCGCGCCGACGTGTCCGGCAACGACCTCCTCCAGTACTGGGAGGAGGACGACGCCACCGAGGTCGTGCTGCTCTACCTCGAGTCGATCGGCAACCCGCGCAAGTTCTCCCGCATCGCCCGCCGGGTCAGCCGCCGCAAGCCGGTCGTCGCGGTGCGGTCGGGCCGCAGCTCCCAGGGCGTTCCGATGGGGCACGCCGTGCGCAAGATCGGGGCGCCGGGCGAGGCGGTCGACGCCATGTTCCGGCAGGCCGGGATCATCCAGGTCGAGTCGCTCGAGGAGATGTTCGACGTCGCCCAGCTGCTCGCCCACCAGCCGCTGCCGCGGGGGCGCCGGGTCGCGATCGTCGGCAACTCCGACGCCCTCGGGCTGCTCGCGGCCGACGCCGCCAACTCGGTCGGCCTGGTCGTGAACCGGCAGGAGGCGCTCGGCGCCGACGCGACCGCGGAGGACTTCGAGGACGCCCTCGACGCCGCGATCGACGACCCCGAGGTCGACGCGGTGGTCGCGATCTTCATCCCGCCGCTCAACGTCGCCGGCGCCCGCGAGGACGTCGCCAACGTGCTCGCCGCCGTCGGTGAGCAGTCCGACAAGCCCATCGTCTCGACCTTCCTCGGCACCGAGGGCGTCCCCGAGCTGCTGCGGGTGCCCGACGTCGCCGGTTCCAGCGCCGGCCGCGGGTCGGTGCCGTCGTACCCCGCCGTCGAGGCCGCCGTCCGTGCCCTCGCCCACGTCGTGGAGTACGCCGTGTGGCTGCGCGTGCCGCAGGCGACACTCGTCGAGCCGGGCGTCAACGACCTCGACGCGGCCCGCCACCTCGTCAACGAGGTGCTGATGCGCCACCCGGAGGGGCGCGACCTCGACTTCGACGAGCAGTACCGCCTGCTCACCGCCTACGGCATCGACCTGTGGGACACCTACGCCGTCTCCACCCTCGACGAGGCCACCACCGCCGGCGATGCGCTGGGCTGGGACGTCGTCCTCAAGGCGACCGCCGACCACCTCCGCGACCGCCCGGACCTGGCCCACGTGTGGCGCAACATCGACACGCCCGAGGAGATGGCCCAGGCCTGGCGCTCTCTCACCAGCTTGATCACCGACCCCGACAACGCCGGCTTCGTCGTGCAGCGCAACGCGCCCCCGGGCGTGCCGGTCACCATCGCGACGATGGAGGACCCGCTCTTCGGCCCGGTCCTGTCCTTCGGCATCGGGGGCCCGCTCACCGAGCTGCTGGGCGACCGGTCGTTCCGGATCCCGCCGCTCGCCGACCACGACGCCCAGGACATGGTGCGCGAGATCAAGGCCTCTCCGCTGCTCTTCGGCTACCGCGGCAGCGAGATCGTCGACGTCGCCGAGATCGAGCGGCTCGTGCGCCAGGTGGCCCAGCTGCAGCACGACCTGCCGCAGGTGCGTGCACTGCAGCTGCCGCTCGTGCTGGCCGGGGCGGAGGGCGCGACCGTGCTCGGGGCCAGCGTGCGGGTGGAGCCGGTCAAGGACCCGCGGTCCGACTGGTTCGTCCGGCGACTCAGCACGATGCCAGGGGACACCCTGCCTGACTGAGGCCGGACTGGCCGAGGCGTGACAGACTTGTCACCATGCCCCGCTCCACCCGTGACGCGGACGTCTCCCACGACCTCCGCAAGGCGATCCAACGCACCGGCTACTACCCCGAGGTCGTCGCCGACGGCGTCTTCTCGGCGGCTGGCGGCGAGGAGGTCGTGTCCTACTTCGTCCACCACGAGACGACGTTCGACCACGAGGAGGTACGCCGTCACCTGACCGCGCTGCTCCTGACGCCCACCCGGCTGGTGATCGCGCACACCGACGAGCACCCCGGCGACGACCTGCTGCCCGAGCCCTACACCTCGACGACCACCGAGGCGGTCACCCTCACGTCCATCCGGACCGTGGTGGTGACGCGCATGGTGGCCAACCCGACCAAGGGCGTCGCTCCGCCCGCCGAGGCGGTCCTGACCATCGGCTGGGGCGGCGTGGGACGGCTCGACCTCGAGCCGGCCGCGTGCTCGGACCCGAACTGCGACGCCGACCACGGCTACACCGGCACCCTGGCCGGGGACGACTACACGCTGCGGGTGTCGGCCGCCGCCGAGGGAGCAGACGCCGTGGCCGGCCTGCTCGCCTTCGCGGAGGCGTTGTCCGTGCGCACCCGCGGATGACCACCCGGATGAGCCCCCGGCGGTGACCGCCGCCCCGGAGCCGGCGGGCTTCACCCCGCCGGCCTACGGCGACCGTTCGCTCGCCGACGTCGTGCCGTCGGTCGCGCGCGCCCTCGGCGTCGCCCTCGACGGGCACCCGGTCGGGATCGAGCTCCCGCCCGCGCCGTCGTACGTCGTCTTCCTCATCGACGGGATGGGCGCGAAGCTGCTCACCCGCTACGCCCACTCCGCGCCCTACCTCTCCTCCCTCCTCGACGGGGCGGCGACCGGCACCGCCGGCGTGCCGTCGACCACGGCCACCTCGCTCACCTCGCTCGGCACCGGGCTGGTGCCCGGGGCGCACGGGCTCGTCGGCTTCACCGCCCGGATCCCGGGAACCGACCGGCTGCTCAACCACCTCTGGTGGGACAAGGGCGTCGACCCCGTCGAGTGGCAGCCGCACCCGACTGCTCTCGGGCGGCTGGCGCACGCCGGCGTCCACGTCACCTCGGTCAACAAGCGGGACTTCGACGGGTCCGGGCTGACCGTCGCGTCGCAGCGCGGAGCGACGTACGTCGGTGCGGACCGCGTGGGCGAGCGCATCGCCGCGACCGTCGCCGCCTCGGCCGACCAGCCGTCGCTGACCTACGTCTACGACTCCGACCTCGACTGGACCGGTCACAAGTTCGGCGTCGCCTCCACCCAGTGGCTCCAGCAGCTCGCGATGGTCGACGCCGAGGCCGAGCAGCTGCGCGAGGCGCTGCCTGCCTCGACCCGGCTGCTGGTGGTCGCCGACCACGGCATGGTCGACAGCCCCCGTGAGTCCCGGGTCGACGTCGACGAGGTCGACGGGATGCGCGACGGCGTCACGCTCCTCGGCGGAGAGGCCAGGTTCCGCCACCTCTACTGCGCCGCCGGCGCCGTGCCCGACGTCGTCGCCACCTGGCGCGAGGTGCTGTGGGACCGGGCCACCGTGCTGACGCGCGAGGAGGCGATCGGGCGCGGGTGGTTCGGCGCGGTGTCGCCGGGCGTGCTGCCACGCCTGGGCGACGTGATGGTCGCCTGCCACGACGACACCGCGGTGATGTCCACCCGCGACTTCGCCTACGAGGACACCCTGGTCGGGCTCCACGGCTCGCTCACCCCGGCCGAGATGCTGATCCCGATCCTGGTCGGCTGAGTCGCCCGCTCGCCCGCTCGCCCGCTCGCCCGTGAGTCTCCCGGAGACTCACGCGGCTCCTGCGGCGCGTCGGACGACCCCAACCTCGTTCCAGCCGCTCCCGTCAGCGGCGTCCGCGCGTGCCGTGCGGACTTCTGGTCGTCCGACACGCCGACCCCTGCTGTGAGTCTCGTGGAGAGTCACGGGCCGGGGCCGGGTTCAGCGGCCGGCGTCGTACAGGACCCTGGCGGCCCGCGCGGTCCGCGCGTCGGTCATCCCGCCCAGCGGACCCACCTGGCGGGGTACCACCAGCAGCGCGGAGCCGATCACCAGCGTCGCGAGTCCGGCCGTACGTCCTGCGGCGAGCGCCGCGTCCTCGTCGATCCCACGATCGTAGGGTGCGGGCGCGCCGGCCCAGGTCAGCCGAAGGGGAGCGGCTCGGGCGCCAGGCTGACCGCCTTGGCACGCGCGGCCGTGAGGCGGCGGCGGTGGTGCTGGCGGCAGAGGACCTCGTAGGCGACGTCCGCGGGTGGCTCGTCGACCTGGTCGACGTCGCCGACCACGATGACCTCGCCCTCGACGACCATCGCGCCGTTCTCGGTGCGCGCGTTGTGGGTGGCGCGCTTGCCGCACCAGCACAGCGCCTCCACCTGGAGCACGTTCATCCGGTCGGCGAGCTCGACGAGCCGGGCGCTGCCGGGGAAGAGCTGCGTGCGGAAGTCGGTCAGGATGCCGAACGCGAAGACGTCGATCTGCAGCTCGTCGACGACCTTGGCGAGCTGGTCGATCTGCTCGGCGGCGTAGAACTGGGCCTCGTCGCAGATGAGGTAGTCGATCCGACCACCCCGGGTCAGGGTGTCGACGACGTAGGCCCAGAAGTCGAAGCCGGCGTCGACCTCCAGCGCATCGTGGGTCAGCCCCAGCCGGCTGGACAGCACCGCCTGCCCGGACCGGTCGTGCGTGGTGAAGATCCGGCCGACGCGCCCGCGGGCGGCGTGGTTGTGGTTGGTCTGGAGCGCCAGCGTCGACTTGCCGGAGTCCATCGTGCCCGTGAAGAAGTGCAGTTCAGCCATGTCGCGGGAATCCTGTCACAGCCTCGGCCCGGTGCGGCGGCTACCGTGCCGCGCATGGACGAGGACTTTCCCCGTGACCTCTCGCGCGGCCCCCTGACCAGCCCCGACGAGCTCGCTCGCGACCTCGGCCGGGTCACGGTGCTGGACGTGCGCTACCTCCAGGGCGGCCCGCCCGGCCGCGAGCAGCACGAGGCGGGCCACGTCCCCGGAGCGGCGTACGTCGACCTCGACGAGGAGCTCGCCGACCCGCCGGGCGCGGGCGGCAGGCACCCGCTGCCCGACCCGGCACGGTTCGAGGGGGCCATGCGGCGCGCCGGTGTGCGCGGCGACCGGCCCGTGGTGGTGTACGACGACTGGCAGGGGCGGGCGGCCGCCCGCGCGTGGTGGCTGCTGCGGCACCACGGCCACCGCGACGTCCGCGTCCTCGACGGCGGCTGGACCGCGTGGCGGGAGGACGGGCACCCGGTCGAGGCCGGACCGGTGGACGTCGAGCCGGGCGACTTCACCGTCTCCGACACCCCGCACGCCGCTGCCGTCGGGCCGGACGAGGTGCCGCACGTCGACGTGCTCATCGACGCGAGGGCGCCCGAGCGGTTCCGCGGCGACACCGAGCCCGTCGACCCCGTCGCCGGCCACATCCCGGGCGCCGTCAACGTGCCGACGACCGCCAACCTCGACGAGCGCGGCCGCTTCCTCCCGCCGGAGCGGCTCCGGGAGGTGTACGCCGGGGTGGGCGCCGACACGGCGTCCTCGGTGGCTGCCTACTGCGGCTCGGGGGTGACCGCCGCCCACGACCTGCTCGCGATGGAGGTCGCCGGCATCAGCGCGGCGCTCTACCCGGGCAGCTGGAGCGGCTGGATCACCGACCCCGCGCGGCCCGTCGCCACCGGGTGATCAGTCCGCCCGCACCACGTCGCCGACGCTGATCCGGCCGCTCGTCTCCGGGACCAGGTGCACGGCGAAGAACACCTTGCCGTCGACCCGCCGGTGCCGGGCCAGCGTGCGCGTCGGCTCCTTGGCCGTCGTCAGCGTGACCGGGTCGAGGGTCGCCATCACGCACCGGCCGACGGGCTTGCCGATCCGGAAGGGGACGTCGCCCACGACGACCCGGGTCCAGCGGTCCTCGGCGAACGGCTCGTCGCCGTCGACGACGAGGTTGGCCCGGAAGCGCTCGATCGGCAACGGCTCGGGCGGCTCCTCGCCGACCTCGATCGCACGCTCGAGCATCCAGTCGTTGAGCTGTCGCATCGACGCGAGGGACGCGATCGTCACGGGGAACGAGTCAGGGAAGGCGGCGTGGTCGCCGGGCTGCGAGAACCCCGGCTGGAGCGTGCGCTGCTCCGGTGCGTGGCACCAGACGAGGCTCAGGTCGTCGCGACCCAGGACCGAACGCAGCCACGCGTCGGCCTCCGAGCCGGCCGGGCGGGCCCGGAGGTGCAGGGAGAACAGGCGCACGTCGACCGGCGCGGTCTGCGGGACGTCGACGAGCAGGTCGGGGTGGCCGGGGGAGCGCAGCCGCAGCGCGGCCGCCACCGAGGGGTCCGTCGCCGGCGTGTCGGCCACGACGTGGAAGAGGCCGTGGACCTCGCGGGCGGAGACGAGACAACCGTCGCCGTCGACGAGCATCCACGTCCGGTCGTCGGCCAGGCCGCGCGGCAGGACGGTGGTGGAGGTGATCGGACGGATGGCGCCGGACTTGAGCGGATGGACGTTGAGCTGGACGAGTCTCAAGCGTCAGTCGCCCTTGCCCCCACCGAACATGATCTCGTCCCAGCTCGGCACCGAGGCGCGGCCGCGCTTCTTGGCGGGCTTCGGCTTCGGCTCGGCCGGGGCCTCGGCGGCCGCCTCGCGCTCGGGCTCGGGCGCCCGCTCGTGCCGGTCCTCAGTGCGGTCCTGGTCGCCCCGGTCCTCGTCGAGGTAGGCCTCCACGGGCTGCTCGGCACCGAGTCCGGTGTCGGAGAGCTCCATCGTCGTCTCCTCCGGTGACGCGGAGGGCTCCTCGCCGGTGACCATCTCGATCGCGTCGTCGCCCAGCGGGACGTCCTCGTCGACCGCCGTGAGCCGGCGCTGCCGCGCGGCGGCGAGGTCGTCGGAGGCGGGCGTGGCGTCGGCAGCGTCCCGTGGAGCATCCGGGGTGGCGTCGCYGACCAGCCAGCGGGCGTCCTCGTCGTCGACGGTCACGAAGCTGCCGCGCGGGTCGTGGGAGAAGGTGGCGGTGCCGACACGGCCCGCGACGTCGTACAGCGCGGTGAGCGTCCACCGGCCGTCCTCGCGGCGCCAGGCGTCCCACTCGACACTGCCCGGGTCGACGTTGTGCGCCCGCAGCTGGGCGGCGACGGCCTCGCCGAGGGTGCGTGCGCCGGACTCGGACGCGCGGCGTCGTACGGACGAGAGCTGGGCCCGGTCGGCGACGTGGGCGCGCTCGGCCATCACGGGCGCGGCGAACGCCATGATCTTCTCCACCGACGTCCCGGCTGCGTGCGCCACCGCCTCGGGTGACTCACCGGCTCGGATGCGCATCTGGATGTCGCGGGGGCGGAGGCTTGATTCCATCGGGATCTCCAACTGGCCGTTGCTGTCGGGCGCGCCGGCAAAGACGCGACGGAGCCGGGCATCGACCGCCAGGGTGTGCTCCTGGCCCGACTCGTCCACCAGCAGCAGGCGCTTGCCGTCCTTGCTGCGTCCGGTGAACGTCAGCTTGGCCATGGACGGCGGGCTCCTGCCTGGCTGTGGTCGGGGTCATCGGGCGGTCGTCGGTGCGTGTGGCAACCGTGTCGCTCGAGCCTACGCCAGCGGCATGCCCGGGAACGGTTGCACCCGCGGCGCGCCCTAGGCTTCCGGTGTGCCCGAGATCGAGTTCGCCACCACGCTGGTCACGCTCGACCTGGTGGGCATCTTCGTCTTCGCGGTGACCGGGGCTCTCGTCGCTGTCCGGAAGAACCTGGACATCTTCGCCGCGCTCGTCCTGGCCGGCGTGACCGGGCTCGGTGGTGGCTTCATCCGCGACGTGCTCATCGACGCCACCCCGCCGGCGGCGCTGACCGACTGGCGCTACCTCCTGGTCCCCGTCGCGGCCGGCCTGCTGACCTTTGCCTTCCACCCGGCCATCGGGCGGCTCGAGCGTCTGGTCACGGTCTTCGACGCCGTCGGCCTCGCGCTCTTCTGCGTCACGGGGGCCCTCAAGGCGGTCGAGTACGGGCTCGGGCCGGTGCCTGCCGCGCTGATGGGGATGGTCACCGCCATCGGTGGCGGGATGATGCGCGACGTGCTCGCCGGTCACGTCCCGGTGGTCTTCGAGGGCAACCTCTACGCCACGCCCGCCCTGTCCGGCGCCGTCGTCGCCGTGCTCCTCGACCGGACCGACCTGCCGGTCATGGTGGTGGCGGCGGCCGGGTTCTCCACTTGCCTGGTCTGGCGGCTCATGGCGCTCGTGCGCGGCTGGAGCGCGCCCCTTCCCCGGGGCCCCGCCAACGTCTGAGCGGTCCTCAGTCGCCCAGGACGCGGCGCAGGTAGGCGTTGGCAAAGACGCGGTCGGGGTCGAGGCGGTCGCGCAGCGCGAGGAAGTCGTCGAACCGGTCGTAGACCGGGGCCAGGTCCGCGGCGGTGCGGGTGTGGACCTTGCCCCAGTGGGGACGCCCACCGGCAGCGCGCAGGACCGGCTCGAGCCCTCCGAAGTAGGCCGTGTGGTCGGTGTCGGCCGGCACGTGGAAGGCGAGGTAGAGGCTGTCGCGGCCGTGGGCGGTCGACAGAGCGACGTCGTCGGCCCGGGCGGTGCGCACCTCGACGGGGAAGGCGATCCGCCAGTCGCTGGCATCGATCACCCGGCGGCACTCGCGCAGCACGTCGAGCCCCACCTCGCGCGGGACGGCGTACTCCATCTCCCGGAACCGCACCCGTCGCGGCGTCACGAACACGCGGTGGGCGAGGTCGCTGTAGCGGCGCTCGGACAGCGCGCGCCCGGCGACCCGGTTGATCCGCGGGACCAGGGCCGGGGCGCGGGACCCCACCCGGCACAGGGCGCCGAAGACCGAGTTGGACACGAGCTCGTCCTCCCACCACGCCGCGACACGCGACGGGGGCTGCTGCTCGCCGGGCTCGAGGTCGGTGCGGACGTTCTGCTTGACCATGAGGCGGTCGGTGTGGGGGAACCAGTACAGGTCGAGATGGTGCGAGTCCGCCTCCATCTCGTCGTACGACGCCAGCCCCTCGTCCCACGTCATCGGCTGCTCGTGGGCCTCGACGACGAAGAGCGGCTCGACGTGGAAGGTCAGGCTGGTCAGGATGCCCAGCGCGCCGAGGCCGACCCGAGCGAGGTCGAAGACGTCGGGGTTCTCCGTGGCGGAGACGCGCTGCACCTCGCCGGTGCCGGTGACCAGCTCGAGGCCGGCGAGCTGCGCGGCCAGGCCGGCCGCGACGCCGCCGGTGCCGTGCGTGCCGGTGGAGGTGGCGCCCGCCAGGGTCTGCTCGGCGATGTCACCCATGTTGTGCAGCGACAGGCCGAGGCGCTCGAGGGCGAGGTTCAGGTCCTTGAGCGGCGTGCCGGCGCGGGCGGTCACCGTCATCGCGTCGCGGTCGACGGCGAGGATCCCGGTGAGCGCCTCCGGGCGCAGCAGCGTGTGCTCGGGCGCGGCGATCGCGGTGAAGCTGTGCCCGGTGCCGGTCATCTTGACCGTGGTGCCGCCCTCGCGGGCACGGCGCACGGCCTCCACGACCGACTCGACGGACCCGGGGGTCTCGACGTGGCGTGGGACCGCCTCCTCGAGGCCGGACCAGTTGCGCCAGAGGTGACCGTGGACAGCGGAGCTCATGTGCGCAGACTAGGCGCCGGACGGGCCGCCTGCGCGGCAAGCGCACCGAGCAACCCGCCGACCAGCGCCACCGCGTACGCCACGGACGCACCGCTGTGGTCGACGACGAGCCCGGCGACGCTCGCGCCCGGGGCGACGCCGGCGACGATGCCGGTGTGGAGGATCGCCATGCCCTCGGTGAGGCGGCCGGCCGGGACGCCCTGCTCGACCATCGTCATCGCGGCGATCATGGTGGGCGCGATCGCGAGGCCGCCGACGAGCAGCACGACGGCCATCAGCGGGACGGAGTCGACGAGCATCAGCGGCGCCATGGCCAGCGCCATCGCAGCGGAGCCCCACCGCAACCGGACGTCGGGGCCGCTGCGCCAGGCGATCGCGCCGGTCACCAGCCCGGCGACGAGGCTGCCGAGGGACCAGGCCGCGAGCAGCCACCCGGCGACCCACCGCTGGCCCTGCTCCTCGGCGAACGCGACCGTGGTGACCTCGGCGGCCCCGAAGAGGGCGCCGAGGGTCAGGCAGACCAGGGCCAGCGTGAGGACGAGCCGCCAGGGCATCGCCGGCCGGACCGCGGCGGGGGCGCTGCGTCCGGCGGGCGGTTCGGTGCGTCGCTGCGCCGCGAACACGAAGGTGCCGACAACGCCGCTGACCAGCGCGGCGGTCAGGCCCGCGACCGGGTGCCAGCTGGTCGCCAGCAGGGTGACCAGCACGGGGCCGACCACGAAGACGACCTCGTCGAGCACCGCCTCGAGGGCGAAGGCCGTCTGCTTCTCGGCCGGGTCGTCGAGGAGGTGGGACCAGCGGGTGCGGACGCTGGCGCCGACCTGGGGGAGCGCCGCGCCGGCGACGGCCGCGAAGACGTAGGTCCAGGCCCGCGGCCAGTCCTGCTCGACGGCGAGCATCATCAGCGCGAGGCCCACCCCGAACACCGAGATGGCCAGCGGGAGGACGCGCGACTGGCCGTAGTGGTCGACCCAGCGGCCGTGCAGCACCGCGAAGGCCGCCTCGGCCAGCACGAACACTGCGGAGACCGTCCCGGCCAACCCGTAGGAGCCGGTTCGCTCCTCGACGAGCAGCACGATGCCGAGCCCGACCATGGAGATCGGCAGCCGGGCGACGAGGGCGGCGCTGCTGAAGGCGAACGCTCCCGGTCGTGCCAGCACCCGGCGGTAGGAGTCGAGCACGAGCGGCATGGTAGGCCGCTCTACTCTGGCTGCATGAATCCTGCGGGTCACCCCGACGTGAAGCCGTACGACGCCCTCCTGGTCCTCTCCTTCGGGGGTCCTGAGAAGCCCGAGGACGTGGTGCCGTTCCTGGAGAACGTGACCCGCGGCCGGGGGATCCCGCGCGAACGCCTCGAGCAGGTGGGGGAGCACTACTTCCTGTTCGGCGGGCGGAGTCCGATCAACGACCAGAACCGCGCGTTGATCGCGGCGCTGGAGAAGGACCTCGCCGACCAGGGCATCGACCTGCCGGTCTACTTCGGCAACCGCAACTGGGACCCGTACCTCGCCGACACGCTCGCGCAGATGACCGCCGACGGCGTCCAGCGGGCCGCGGTCTTCGCCACGTCGGCGTACTCCTCGTGGTCGTCGTGCCGGCAGTACCGCGAGAACCTGTGGGACGCGGTCGAGCAGACCGAGGGCGCGCCGCGCCTCGACAAGCTGCGGCAGTACTACAACCACCCCGGCTTCCTGGAGCCCGTCGTCGACGCGTGCCTCGCCGCGCTCGCCGAGCTGCCCACCAACGGCGAGGCGGCCCACCTGGTCTTCGTGACCCACTCGATCCCGACCGCCATGGCCGAGACCAGCGGCGCGCCGCCGGAGTCCGAGGCGCAGCCGCGCAAGGCCTACGTCAAGCAGCACCGCAGCGCCGTCGACGAGGTGGCGGGCCGGGTGCGCGCAGCCACGGGGCGGGCCCACCGGCACGACCTCGTCTACTGCTCCCGCTCGGGGGCACCCTCGACGCCGTGGCTCGAGCCCGACGTCAACGACCATCTCGAGGAGCTCGCCAGCGACGGCGTGAGCCAGGTGGTGATGGTGCCGATCGGCTTCGTGTCCGACCACATGGAGGTCATCTACGACCTCGACACCGAGGCGATGGCCACCGCCGAGCGGCTCGGCATGCGCGCGGTGCGTGCCGCGACGTCGGGGACGGACAGGCGCTTCGTGGAGATGATCCGCGACCTGGTGCTGGAGCGCGCCGCTGCGGAGCGTGGCGAGGCGCCGGTGCGCCCGGCGGTCGGTTCGATGCCGGCTGGTCCAGACGTCTGCGGGGCGGGTTGCTGCCCCAACCCGCGTGGTCCGCGCCCGGCGCTCTGCGGGCTCGACTCGTGACGGTCGCCCCCTCCGACGCGCCGGAGGACCTACGCGAGCTCGCGCGCGCTCTCGCCCACGAGGGCGCGGGCCTGGCGCGTGAGATGCGTCGCGGCGGGATCGACGTCGCCGACACCAAGACGAGTGCCGTCGACGTGGTCACCGAGGCGGACCGGGCGGTCGAGGAGCTGCTGCGCTCGCGCATCGTCGCGCAGCGTCCCGACGACGCCATCCTGGGGGAGGAGGGCGACGACCGCCCCGGCACCTCGGGCGTGCGGTGGGTCCTCGACCCGATCGACGGGACCGTCAACTACCTCTACGGCCTGCCGGACTGTGCAGTGTCGGTGGCGGCGGAGGTCGACGGCCGGGTGGTCGCGGGCGCCGTGGTCACGATCCCGACGGGTGTGGAGTACGCCGCGGCGCTCGGGCACGGCGCAACGCGTGACGGCCTTCCGATCTCCGTCCGGCCGTCGCCGCCCCTGGCCGAGCGGCTGGTGCTCACGGGCTTCGGCTACCAGCGCGAGGTGCGCGAGCACCAGGCCGGCTGCATCGCAGCGCTGCTGCCCGAGGTCCGCGACATCCGCCGGATGGGCTCCTGCGCCCTCGACCTGTGCCATGTGGCGGACGGGAGCGGCGACGGCTACGTCGAGGCCGGTCCGCAGGCGTGGGACTGGTCCGCGGGCGGCCTCGTGCTGAGCGAGGCCGGCGGCCGCTTCGAGCTCCTCGAGGGCACCTTCACGCTGGGTTCGCACCCGACCCGCAACGTGGTGGTGGGCGCCCCGGCAGACGGGTGGGACGAATTCGTCGCAGCGCTCGCCGCGGCCGGCTTCCTCGCCTGACCGCCCGCCCGTGGGGGTAGGGTGCGGCCGCCTGCCGGCGAGGGAATACAGAGACGTCACCCACTGTTCAGGCGACACGTTGCGGACCGGCTCACCACGGAACCGGTTCATGGTGCACAATCTGGCGCCGACGACGCGCACAAACGGGACGTACCGCCGCGATCCGGCGGAACGGGTCCCACAGCATGGGGAGAGGTAACCGATGGCCACCGACTACGACGCACCACGCAAGTCCGAGGAGGACCAGAGCGAGGAGAGCATCGAGGAGCTCAAGGCCCGACGTCACGACAAGAACTCCGGCAAGGTCGACGAGGACGAGACCGAGGCCGCTGAGTCCTTTGAGCTCCCGGGTGCCGACCTCTCGCACGAGGAGCTTGCTGTCGAGGTCATGCCTCGACAGGACGACGAGTTCACCTGCATGAGCTGCTTCCTGGTTCACCACCGGTCGCAGCTGGCCGATGAGAAGAAGCTCATCTGCCGCGACTGCATCTGAGCCTGGCACCCCGACTCTCCGAACGCGACCGCGCCCGTTCCTCCCTGTGAGGGGCGGGCGCTTCGTCGTGTGCGGCGCCCCGACCCGGGGCCCGACCTCGTGCACACAGCCTCCCCCGACACTCGCCCGTGAGGCGGTCAGAGACTCACTGGCCAGTCGCCGGACCGGGGGAGCCCGCGCGGGGTTGAGTCGCCCAGAGACTCACTGGCCAGTCGACGGCGGGCCAGTGGACGGCTGGAGCGGGCTCAGGGGATTCGAGGCTGTCGCCTTCGGCGCCCAGGGGCGGGACAGCGCGCCACAATCGCCGGCGCGCTACGACGGGAAGGGCACGGTTCGGAGCCTCGGGCGGACGTGCCTCGAGGCATCTCCGGCTGGAGCCCGGTCGGCCCGGGGTCAGGCCTGGCCCGCGGGGGCCTTCGAGGCGTCCTGGCCGTCCTTCTCCAGCTGCGGGGGGAGGTGGCCGGTCGACTTGGCGTAGTAGTGAGCGGCGCGACGGCTGGCGAGCATGCGCGCCACCCCGATCAGGGTGCCGCTGATGGCGGCCCACATGACGGCCTCGCCGATGCTGACGTCGGGGTCGGCAGGGTTCTCGGGCGGGTTCTTGCCGGTGGCTGCCCGCCAGGAGGTGTTGAGGCCCTTCTTGGCCAGGGCTGCCGCGCCGAGGGCAGCAACGAGGGAGAACGCGGAGTAGAGCTTGGAGCTGTCCGTGGATGAAGAGGCCATGAAACTCACCCTACCCAGCAGTTCGCTCGGTCCGCCCCGCCTCCAGGGCTGAGACGAGCGCGTCCGGCCGGCGGGAGCTGACCAGCCAGTACGGCGTCGGGTCGGCCGGGTCGGCGATGTCCACCCGAACGCCGCGCTTGAGGTAGGGGCGCAGCAGGAGGTACGCCCGGGCGTCGGCCTCGACGCCTGCCTGGCGTCGTACGCCGTCCGCGTCGAGGGCCGTCACACGACCCACCAGGTGCAGCGGGATGTGCGCCCGACCGGCCCGGAAGGTCGAGTCGTCCACGGACACCCGGGGACGCCCGTAGCCCACGAGCAGGGCGACCAGGACGGCCATCGCGACGGCGGTCACGGACCAGGCGACGACCTCGGGAGTGGCAGCGAGGACGGCCAGCCACAGGGACGCCACGAACATCGTGCCCTGCACCCACCAGCGCAGCGGAACGGTGAGGCGTTCGGCGTAGTCCACGGCGCAGAGCCTATAGATTCCCTCCTCGTGCCCGACCACGACCCGACCCCTGACCTGGACATCGCCGTCGTCCGCCTCGACCCGGACCTGCCGCTGCCGTCGTACGCGCACCCGGGCGACGCGGGCGCCGACCTGCACACGACCGTCGACGTCCACCTCGCGCCGGGCGAGCGCGCCCTCGTGCCCACCGGCATCGGGATCGCGCTGCCGGACGGCTACGTCGCCCTGGTGCACCCGCGGTCGGGCCTCGCGGCGCGCCACGGCCTGTCGATCGTCAACACCCCGGGCACGGTCGACGCGGGCTACCGCGGCGAGATCAAGGTGCTGCTCATCAACCACGACCCCGTCGAGGCGGTGACCCTCAGCCGCGGCGACCGGATCGCCCAGCTCGTGGTCCAGCGGTTCGAGCGGGCGCGGTTCGTCGAGGTGGGGGTGCTGCCCGAGTCGGTCCGGGGCGCCGGGGGCTACGGTTCTACAGGTACCGGTTCGCGTCCTTGAGCCGGAACGCGTTCGCAGGAGCGCTGATCGAAGGAGTGCTGACGTGAAGTTCCGCCGCAAGGCAGACACGACCCCGACGACCGCGGACGGCTCCGCAGAGGACGCCACCAGCGGCCCGGCTGCCGGCACCGGCCCGTTCGACGTGTCCCAGGTCGAGGGCGACGGCATCGACCGGGCCGACCTCGGCTCGGTCCTCGTGCCCCCGATCGCCGACCGCGAGCTCCGGCTGCAGGTCGACGAGCAGAGCGGCCAGGTCCGGGCGGTCATGCTGGCCGGTTCCGACGGCGCCTGCGAGTTCCAGGCCTTCGCGGCCCCCCGCAACGGTGACCTGTGGTCCGAGGTCCGCCCGCAGATCGCTGCCGACATGGAGCGGCGCGGCGGCCAGGCCACCGAGCGCGAGGGCCGCTGGGGCACCGAGCTGGTCTGCCAGATGCCGGTGCAGCGCCCCGACGGGACGACCGCGACCCAGCCCTCGCGCGTCATCGGCGTCAACGGCGAGCGGTGGATGCTGCGCGCCTCCTTCCTCGGCAAGCCGGCCGTCGACCCCGACTCCACCTCCGACTGGGAGGACGCGCTCGCCCAGATCGTCGTACGACGCGGTGACCAGGCGATGCCAGTGGGCGAGCCGCTGCCGGTCACGCTGCCGGACGACGCCCGCCGGGTCAGGTGACCCCATGGCCGAGAAGAGCCGGTTGCGCCAGGCGCTCTCCCGCTGGGCGGACAGCTCCGAGGCCCACCAGCGCGACCTGCGCCAGTCGCACGCGACCGACGAGGCCCTCGCCATCGCCGACGCTCCCGAGCGCGAGCACGTCGTCGTCAACGGCGTGCTGCGCACGGTCACGCTGCGCCCCCGGGGCGGCGTACCGGCCCTCGAGGCCGAGCTCGACGACGGCTCCGGCGTCATCACCGTGGTGTGGCTCGGGCGCCGGCGCATCACCGGCGTCGACCCCGGACGGTCGGTGACCGTCGCCGGCTGCATCGGACGCCAGAGCGACGTACCGATCATGTTCAACCCGCGTTACGAGCTGCGCCCGTGACCGAGCCCAGCCAGCCCTCGGGCCAGCCCACCAGCCATCCCACCAGCAGGCCCGGCGAGCAGCTCGGGGGCGCCCCCTCCACCGACACGGTCGAGGCCGTCGTGCGCGGCCAGCTCGCCAAGGCGCTCGGCGGGCGACGCGGCATGGCCGAGGCGGCCGTGCCGACCATCCTGTTCACCGTCACCTGGCTGACGATGAGCAACCTCAACCTCGCGCTGTCGGTCAGCATCGGCGCGGCGCTCGTGCTGCTGGTCGTCCGGCTCGTGCAGCGCTCGACGGTCCAGTTCGTCCTCAACGCGCTCTTCGGCATCGGGATCGGGTGGTACTTCGTCCACCGCGCCGCCCAGGCCGGTGGCTCCGAGCAGGAGCAGGCGCTCGCCTACTTCCTGCCCGGGCTGCTCTACAACGGCGGGTACGCCGTCGTGCTGGCGTTCACGTGCCTGATCGGCTGGCCGCTGGTCGGCTTCATGGTCGGCAGCATCACCGGCGACCCGACCGCATGGCACAAGGACAAGCAGATCGTGAAGCTGTGCAGCCGGCTCACCTGGCTTCTCGTCGCACCGTGCCTGCTGCGCGTGGCCGTGCAGGCGCCGATCTGGCTGGCCGGCAACTCGGGCTCGATGGACCCCGACACCGCGGTGGCCGCCCTCGGCGTGCTCAAGATCGCCCTCGGCTGGCCGCTCCAGCTCGCGGCGCTCGCGTCGATGATCTGGCTGCTCTCGCGCAACCGCACCCCCGTCGAGCCGGACGCCGCGCCCGCCTGACCGACGGCCTGACCGACGACGGTCGGGGCTCAGCCCGGGTGGTGGCCGGGGGAGAGCAGGTGCTCGAGCTCGGCTTCCACCTCGGCCGGTACGACGAACAGCAGTTCGTCGCCCGACTCCAGCGGCTGCTCGGCCTCGGGGGTGTAGACCTGCCCGTCGCGCAGGATCGTCACCAGCGCGCAGTTGTCGGGGAACGGCACCAGACCGGCTGGCGTACCGACGTAGGGCGAGTCGGCCGAGAGGGTCAGCTCGACCAGGTTGGCGTTGCCCTGCCGGAACGTGAACAGCCGCACGAGGTCGCCGATCGAGACGGCCTCCTCCACGAGCGCGGACATGATGCGCGGGGTGGAGACGTTGACGTCCACGCCCCAGGCCTCGGTGAAGAGCCACTCGTTGTTGGGGTGGTTGACCCGCCCGACGGTGCGCGGGACGCCGAACTCGGTCTTCGCCAGCAGCGAGGTGACGAGGTTGGCCTTGTCGTCGCCGGTCGCGGCGATGACCACGTCGCACTTGCCCAGCTGGGCCTCGGCCAGGGAGGACAGCTCGCACGAGTCGGCGAGCAGCCACTCAGCGTTCGGGACCCGCTCGGGGCGGATCGCGGAGGGGCTCTTGTCGATGAGCAGGATCTGGTGACCGTTCTCGATCAGCTCGCGGGCGATCGATCGACCCACGGCTCCGGCTCCGGCGATGGCGACGCGCATGTCTCAGGTGTTCCTTCAGTCGTCTTCGGGGCCGGACTCGAGCACGGCGTAGGCGTGGGCGGCGTTCTCCTCGCGGATCACGATGTGCAGCATGTCGCCCTCCTGGAGCACCGTCTCCCGGGTGGGCAGCATGCCCTCGCCGAGGCGGTCGATCCACGCGATCCGGCTGCGCGACTGCATCTGGAACTCGACCGTGCGGTTGCCGACCCAGACCTCGGGGACGGGGATGTGGTCGACCCGGATGGTGCCGGACGGGTCGCGGAAGTCGGGCTCGGCGCCGGCGGGCAGGATCCGGCGCAGCACCTGGTCGGCCGTCCACTTGACCGTCGCGACGGTGGTGATGCCGAGGCGCTGGTAGACCTCGGCGCGACCGGGGTCGTAGATGCGGGCGACGACCTGCTGGAGACCGAAGGTCTCCCGCGCGACGCGCGCCGCGATGATGTTGGAGTTGTCACCACTGGAGACCGCGGCGAAGGCGTCGGCGCGGCGGATGCCGGCCTTCTCCAGCACCTGCTGGTCGAAGCCGTAGCCCGTGATCTTGTCGCCGTTGAACTCCGGGCCGAGGCGCCGGAACGCATCAGGCTCGCTGTCGATGACGGACACGGTGTGGTTGCGGTCCTCGAGGCTACGGGCAAGCGTCGAACCGACGCGGCCACAACCCATGATCACGACGTGCACGCCAGAACCGTATCCCAGCGGGGATATCTGTAGCTGCGGGTCTAGGCTCGCGCCCGTGAGTGTCGGCGACGTGTCCAAGCGGATCCTGCTGGGTCGCAAGCTCCGCAGCAGCCAGCTGGGGGAGACGCTGCTCCCCAAGCGGATCGCCCTGCCGGTGTTCGCCAGCGACGCGCTGTCCTCGGTGGCGTACGCGCCCGACGAGATCTTCATCATGCTCGCCGTCGCCGGCGCGTCGACCTACGTCTGGTCGTGGAAGATCGGCCTCGCGGTGGCCCTGGTGATGCTCACGGTCGTCGCGAGCTACCGCCAGACCGTGCACGCCTACCCCTCGGGCGGCGGCGACTACGAGGTGGCCACGGTCAACCTCGGCCGCAACGCCGGGGTGACGGTCGCGAGCGCGCTGCTCGTCGACTACGTGCTCACGGTCGCGGTGTCGATCTCGTCGGCAGCGCAGTACGCCGCCGGGGCCGTCAACGGGCTCATCGGCCACGAGGCGACGGTCGCGGTCGTCGCGGTCGTCCTCCTGACGGCGATGAACCTGCGCGGCGTGCGGGAGTCCGGGGCGTTCTTCGCCGTGCCGACCTACCTGTTCATGTTCGCCATCCTCGGCATGTGCGCCTACGGCGTGATGCGCCTGCTGGCCGGCGACCTCCCCGAGGCGGAGAGCGCCCACCTCCTCATCGTCCCCCAGCCCGGGTGGGAGGAGCCCCTCACCCAGATCGGGTTGATGTTCCTGCTCGCCCGTGCGTTCTCGTCGGGTTGTGCGGCCCTCACCGGCGTCGAGGCCATCAGCAACGGCGTACCCGCCTTCCGCAAGCCCAAGAGCCGCAACGCGGCGAGCACCCTGCTGCTGCTCGGCCTGATCGCGATCTCGATGATGCTCAGCGTCATCGTGCTGGCCAACCAGATGGCGATCCGATTCGTCGACCCGCACGAGCTGGACCGCCTGCGGACGGCGTCCGGCGACGCCCTGCCCGACGGCTACGAGCAGCACCCGGTGATCGCCCAGATCGCCGCGGGGGTCTTCGACCACTTCCCGCCGGGCTTCTACTTCGTGCTCACCGTCACCGGGATCATCCTCGTGCTGGCCGCCAACACGGCCTTCAACGGCTTCCCGGTGCTCGGGTCGATCCTCGCCCAGGACGGGCTGGCTCCCCGCTCGCTCGGCTCCCGCGGCGACCGTCTCGCCTACAGCAACGGCATCGTCTTCCTCGCGGCCATGTCGATCCTGCTGATCTGGATCTTCGACGCCGAGACGACCAAGCTCATCCAGCTCTACATCGTCGGCGTCTTCGTCTCCTTCAACCTCAGCCAGCTCGGCATGATCCGCCACTGGACCAGACACCTGCGCACCGAGCACGACCCGGCGGTGCGCCGTCGGATGATGCGGTCGCGGGCCATCAACACCTTCGGCCTCGGGTTGACCGCCGTCGTCCTGGTGATCGTGCTCATCACCAAGTTCCTCGCCGGGGCGTGGATCACGATCCTGGCGATGGGTTTCTTCTTCGTGCTCATGCAGGCCATCGGGCGCCACTACGCGCGCGTCGAGCTCGAGCTCGCGGCGGACGAGCAGGACAAGGTCATGCCGACCCGGGTCCACGCGATCGTGCTGGCCTCCAAGCTGCACAAGCCGACCCTGCGGGCGTTGGCCTTCGCCCGCGCCACCCGGCCCAACGTCCTCGAGGCGATCTACGTCAGCATCGACGCCAAGGCCACCAGCCGGCTGCTGGAGGAGTGGGACGACCGGAACCTCGACATCCCGCTCAAGGTCCTGCACTCGCCCTACCGCGAGGTCGTGCGTCCGATCGTGGAGTACACCCAGGAGATCCGGCGGGCCAGCCCGCGCGGCGTCGTGGCGGTCTACATCCCGGAGTACGTCGTCGGGCGCTGGTGGGAGCAGCTGCTCCACAACCAGACCGCGCTCCGGCTCAAGGGACGCCTGCTCTTCACCCCGGGTGTCATGGTCATCTCCGTGCCCTACCAGCTCCGGTCCTCCCAGGTCGCCGAGGAGCGTCGCCGCGACGAGGTCCGCGTGCACGCCGGCGACCTGCGCCGCGGCCGCGTCCACTCGCGCACCAACCGACAGATCGACGACGTATGAGCCCTCCGGCGCGCCGCCACAACCGTCCCCGTCGGGCCCGCGGTCGCTCGCGGGTGGGGGAGCGGTTCGAGGTCGAGGTAGGCCCCGTCGCCCACGGCGGGCACTGCGTCGCCCGGCTCCCCGAGCCGGAGTCCCGCGTCGTGTTCGTGCGACACGCCCTGCCGGGCGAGCAGATCGTCGTCGAGATCACCGAGGGCACCGACGGCGACCGGTTCTGGCGCGGTGACGCCGTCCGCGTCGACGTACCCTCCGCCGACCGTGTCGAGCCTCCGTGCCCCTACGCCGGCCCCGGTCTCTGCGGGGGCTGCGACTTCCAGCACGTCGCGCTCCCCGCGCAGCGCGACCTCAAGACGGCCGTGGTGCGCGAGCAGCTCGTGCGGCTCGGCCGCCTCGACGCGGAGTCGGACCTCGTGACCGGGCTGCACGTCGAAGCCGTGCCCGTCACGGGCCGTGACGACGACGGCCTGCGGTGGCGCACGCGCCAGCGGTACGCCGTCCTGCCGGACGGGCGTCCGGCCATGCGGGCCCACCGCTCGCACGAGCTCATCGCCGTCGACGACTGCCTGATCGCCGCCGAGGGCGCGCGCCCCGCCGACGCCACCAGCGCCGACAGCGGAGAGGTGGTCGAGGAGGGCGGAGAGCGGCCGTCACGAGACCCCGCCTCACACGACGTCACCATCGGCAGCCGCACCCACCCGTTCTCCGTCGCCTCCGACGGCTTCTGGCAGGTGCACCCCGAGGCGCCCCACGTCCTGGTCGGGACGGTGCTCGACCTGCTCGACCCGCAGCCGGGCGAGCGCGCGCTCGACCTCTACGCCGGCGTCGGGCTGTTCGCCCGGTTCGTCGGCGAGGCCACCGGCGCCCGGGTGGTGGCGGTGGAGGCCGACCGCACCGCGTGCCAGCACGCCCGGGCCAACCTGGCGGCGTTGAAGCCGGCGGCCGTCGAGTGCGGCCCGACCGACCGGGTGCTGCGCTCGGGCCTCGACGAGCCGTTCGACCTCGTCGTGCTCGACCCGCCCCGCGAGGGCGCCAAGCGCGTCGTCGTCGAGCAGGTCGTCGACCGCCGGCCTCGCGCGGTGGCGTACGTCGCCTGCGACCCCGCCGCGCTCGGCCGCGACGTCGCGATCTTCGCCGAGCACGGCTACCAGCTCACCGCCGTCCGGGCCTTCGACCTCTTCCCGATGACCCACCACGTCGAGTGCGTGGCGCTGCTGGAGAGAGTCGGCCCCGGCTCGCGGTGACGCGGAACTAGGATCGCGCGGTGCGTCTCGTCTCGGCAGTCCTCGGCTTCGTCCTGAGGAAGACGGGCACGCTGCTCGCGGTCGTCCTGTCCCTGTTCCTCGGCTTCCTGCTCGTCCAGGCAGCGGTCCCCGCGATCAAGGAGGCCGTGACCGACCGCGAGCGGCTGCAGCAGGTGGCTGCCGAACGAGAGACGCTCGAGGGGCACCTCGAACGGCTCACGGACGAGCTCGCCGAGGCGCAGCGCGAGGAGGTCGCGTCGCTGATGGGCACCGTCGACGCCGAGATCGACGAGCTGGACGACCAGGTGTCGGACCAGCGGTCCGAGGTCGAGGAGAAGCTCGAGGAGCGTGACGAGTGCAGTCGCCTCCGCGAGCTGGTCGAGGACCTGCCACTCGTCCCCAACACGTGCGACCTCAAGGAGCGTGCCGCTGAGACGGCGCAGGAGGCGCTGGACACGCTGGAGTCGAGCCTCGCCCGAGCCGAGGACAGTGCGGCGTTGCTGCGTGATCCCGACCTGACGCCCCAGGAGAAGCTCGACCGTCTCGGCGAGGGCGGTGGCCAGTCCGTCACGGAGCGGGAGATCGCGATCACGGAGTCGCAGGTCGACCAGAAGCAGGCGGAGGAGCGCAGCCTGGAGGAGGCCCAGGGATCGGGTGTCGGGTGGGTCGTCGACCAGTGGGCCCGGTCGTGGCGGTGGCTGGCCGTGCTCGCCCTGCTCGTGCTCGTCATGCCCGCCACCATCAAGACCCTCGGCTACTTCCTGCTCATGCCGGTGGTCCACCGCGCGCACCGGCCGATCCACCTGGCGGGCGGGTCGGACGCACCGGCGGGTGTCCTCCGCACCTCGCCCGCCGAGCGGACCTTGACGGTCGACCTCGGACCCGGCGAGGTCCTCTCCGCACGCTCGGAGCACGTGCGTCCGGTGCAGGGCCGCATCCGCAGCCACCTGCTCTACGACTGGTCGTCGCCGTTCATCAGCTATGCCGCCGGACTCTTCGGCCTGAGTCGCGTCACGGGCGACGAGCGCGTCACCACGGCGACGCTCTCCACGCCGGACGACCCGGACTCCTACCTGATGCGCATCGACTTCTCCGACCACCCCGGCCTGGTCATGCGCCCGAGGCACGTCGTGGGCGTGATCGGGACGCCGGAGCTCGAGACGCGATGGCGCTGGGGCATCCAGTCGTTCGCGACGTGGCAGGTGCGCTACATCCTGTTCTCCGGCACCGGCAGCCTGATCGTCCAGGGCAGCGGCGACGTCGTGGCGACGAGCCCCCAGGGCGGGACCACCCGGATGGAGCAGCACCTCGTGATGGGCTTCGACTCCCGGCTCCTGGTGGGCGTCAACCGGACCGAGGTGTTCTGGCCCTACCTGTGGGGTCGGACCCCCTTGGTGGACGACGAGTTCACCGGTTCGCACCCGCTCTTCTGGCAGAAGGCCAGCGCCGGGGGTCCCAGCAACCCGGTCGCCAAGGTGTTCGACGCCTTCTTCTCAGCACTCGGGAAGGTGCTGGGCTTCTGATCGTGGCAGGGTGACGACATGGCCACGTACGACGTGAACCCGGCGGCGGTCGCTCACGCGCGCAAGCTCATCGACGGCCGGCAGTACGTCCTCGACAGCGACTGGGGCCAGGTGCAGCCGCGGGCGGAGGACGAGAACGCCTACCTCGAGCGCCACTCGTGGGACGACTACGGGGCCTGGCACCTCGGCCTCACCGAGGGCGCCAACGACGGGACCAAGGCCCGCCACGCGTTCGTCTACGGCGACCTCCGGCGCGTCCACCGGTCCGCCCTGATCGCCTGCGTCTACCGAGCATCCGAGTGGCGGCACAAGGCCGTGGAGCTGGCCGCGCACGACCTGCTGCAACGGCTCGACCAGATGGCGGGGATCGACTGACGGGCTGCGTCAGCGGCGGGCAGCCACGAGGTCCGACAGCCCGTCGAGCGTCGCGTCTTGCTCGGTCGCGTCGACCACGGTCCACCCGAGCTGCGGGGCCGGGTCGAGCAGCTGGCACCGCCCCTCCAGCACCAGGTCGTCGCCGCCGCGCTCCTCGATGATGCGCGCGACGACGTCGTTGACCGGGGTCCTGGGGCGGCCATGGAGCCGGGAGAGCAGCGTCTCCGGCCCGACGTCGAGCACCACGGCGACGTACGACGCCCCTGCCGCCGCGGCGGCGGCCTCGAAGCGCTCGGCCTGGGCGGGGGTGACGATCAGCTGGGGCAGGACGACGTCGCGTCCGGTGCCGAGGTAGGCGGTCAGGAGGGCCAGGGCGGAGGCCCGCACCGCCTCGCCGGTGCCGACGAAGTCGTCCTCCCACCCCGACACCCAGGACCGCAGCTCGTCGATGTCGCACACGAGCGTGCCGGGGTGGCGGGCGGCGTACGCGCGGGCGAGGGTCGACTTGCCGACGCCCGAAGGTCCGTTGAGGTGGAGGAGCGTGGGCACCGCCGGAGCCTACGGCGGACGGGTCCGGACGGGTCCAGACGGGTGAGGACGCACGGACACGCGGCGACGTACGGTTGGTCCACCCCTCGACATCGTGTATCTTGACGTCGAGACAAGTTGACGCCGGAACTAAGGGTCGCCTGCCTTCCCGCACCTCAGGGTGCGACGGCAAGATGGAAGCGAACCCGCGAACTCCCGAGGAGATGTGGCTGATGGCCAGTCAGGACAGCTTCGGTGCCAAGGGCACCTTGGACGTGGACGGACAGTCCTACGAGATCTACCGACTCGACGCGGTCGAGGGCGAGGGCCTCGACGTCGAGAGCCTGCCCTTCTCGCTGAAGGTGCTGCTGGAGAACCTGCTCCGCACCGAGGACGGCGCGGACATCACCGCCGACCACATCAAGGCGATCGCCGGCTGGGACGCGAGCGCCGCGCCCGACCAGGAGATCCAGTTCACGCCCGCCCGCGTGATCATGCAGGACTTCACCGGCGTCCCCTGCGTCGTCGACCTCGCCACCATGCGCGAGGCCATGGCCGAGCTCGGCGGCGACGCCACGAAGATCAACCCGCTCGCGCCCGCCGAGATGGTCATCGACCACTCCGTGATCGCCGACGTCTTCGGCACGCCACAGGCATTCGAGCGCAACGTCGAGATCGAGTACGAGCGCAACCGCGAGCGCTACCAGTTCCTGCGCTGGGGTCAGGGCGCGTTCGACGACTTCAAGGTCGTCCCGCCCGGCACCGGCATCGTCCACCAGGTCAACATCGAGCACCTCGCCCGCGTGGTCATGGTGCGCGACGGCGTCGCCTACCCCGACACCTGTGTCGGCACCGACTCCCACACCACGATGGTCAACGGCATCGGCGTGGTCGGCTGGGGCGTCGGCGGCATCGAGGCCGAGGCCGCGATGCTGGGCCAGCCGGTGTCCATGTTGATCCCGCGCGTCGTGGGCTTCAAGCTGTCCGGCGAGCTGCCCGAGGGCTCCACCGCGACCGACCTGGTGCTGACCATCACCGAGATGCTGCGCGAGCACGGCGTGGTCGGCAAGTTCGTCGAGTTCTACGGCGAGGGCGTCTCCGCGTTGCCGCTCGCCAACCGCGCCACCATCGGCAACATGAGCCCGGAGTTCGGCTCGACCATCGCCGTCTTCCCGATCGACGACCAGACCGTCGACTACCTGCGCATGACGGGCCGCTCCGAGGAGCAGCTCGCGCTCGTCGAGGCGTACGCCAAGGAGCAGGGCCTCTGGCACGACCCGAGCGCCGAGCCGCGCTACAGCGAGCGCCTCGAGCTCGACGTCTCGACCGTCGTCCCCTCGCTCGCCGGTCCGAAGCGCCCGCAGGACCGTGTCGAGGTCTCCGTGGCCAAGGACTCGTTCCGCGCGGCGCTGAAGGACTACGTCGACGAGGGTGACAGCGACCCGGACGACGCCGCCGAGGCCACGGGCTACGACGAGGCGGTCGAGGAGTCCTTCCCGGCCTCCGACTCCCCGAGCCACGAGGGCGGCAACGGCAAGCCCGTGCACGCCGACGCCCCGCACGACGCCGGTCGTCCGACGAAGAAGACCACGGTCTCGCTCGACGGCCAGGAGGTCGAGATCGACCACGGCGCCGTCGTGATCGCTGCGATCACCTCGTGCACCAACACCTCCAACCCGAGCGTGATGATCGGTGCCGCGCTGCTGGCCAAGAACGCGGTCGAGAAGGGCCTGTCCCGCAAGCCGTGGGTCAAGACGTCGCTCGCCCCGGGCTCCAAGGTCGTCTCCGACTACTACGAGCGCTCGGGCCTCACGCCCTACCTCGACAAGCTCGGCTTCAACCTCGTCGGCTACGGCTGCACCACCTGCATCGGCAACTCCGGTCCGCTCATCCCCGAGGTGTCGGCCGCCGTCAACGAGGCGGACCTCGCGGTCGTCTCGGTGCTGTCCGGCAACCGCAACTTCGAGGGTCGGATCAACCCCGACGTGAAGATGAACTACCTCGCGTCCCCGCCGCTGGTCGTGGCCTACGCCCTCGCCGGCTCGATGGACGTCGACCTGTTCGGCGACCCGCTGGGGCAGGACACCGACGGCAACGACGTCTACCTCAAGGACATCTGGCCGAGCCCGCAGGAGGTCGAGGAGACGATTGCGCAGGCGATCACCTCCGACATGTTCACCTCCTCCTACGCCGATGTCTTCAAGGGCGACGAGCGCTGGCAGTCGCTGCCCACCCCGGAGGGCAACACCTTCGAGTGGGACGCCGAGTCGACCTACGTCCGCCGTCCTCCCTACTTCGACGGCATGCCGCAGGAGCCGGAGCCGGTCACCGACATCGTCGGCGCCCGCATCCTGCTCAAGCTGGGTGACTCGGTCACGACCGACCACATCAGCCCGGCCGGAGCCATCAAGAAGGACAGCCCCGCCGGCGCCTACCTCGCCGAGCACGGCGTCGAGCAGCGCGACTTCAACTCCTACGGCTCGCGCCGCGGCAACCACGAGGTCATGATCCGCGGCACGTTCGCCAACATCCGCCTGCGCAACCAGATCGCGCCGGGCACCGAGGGCGGCGTGACGAAGGACTTCACCAAGGACGGAGAGGTCACCAGCGTCTACGAGGCCAGCCAGAGCTACCAGGAGTCCGGCACCCCGCTGGTCGTCCTGGCCGGCAAGGAGTACGGCTCCGGCTCGTCGCGCGACTGGGCCGCCAAGGGCACCGCGCTGCTGGGCGTGAAGGCCGTCATCGCCGAGTCCTACGAGCGGATCCACCGCTCCAACCTCATCGGCATGGGCGTCATCCCGCTGCAGTTCCCCGACGGCAAGACCGCCGACGACCTGGGCCTCACCGGCGCCGAGATCATCTCGATCAGCGGCATCACCGAGCTCAACGACGGCACCACGCCGAAGACCGTCACGGTCAAGGTGGAGCCGGCTCCCGGCACCGACCAGGCGCACGGCGAGGCCAGCGAGTTCGAGGCCACCGTCCGCATCGACACCCCGGGCGAGGCCAACTACTACCGCAACGGCGGGATCATGCAGTACGTCCTGCGCAACCTGCTCAGGGGCTGACGCACCGCAGCGCCCGTCGCGAGACATCGACGGCCGTCGACCCCACGAGCGTGGGGCCGGCGGCCGTTCGTCGTTCGTCAGCCAACCGTCGGTAGCCTGACGCGGTGAGCGACGCCGACACCCCGCCCGGTCCTGCGCGCCCGGGGGAGCCCGAGCCGGCCGTCGACGGTCCGTCCGGGGTGGCGTACGACCCGCCTGAAGCGGCGTACGTGCCTGTCGAGGAGCAGCGGTCGAGTCGCCTGCCGCTCGTGCTGGCCACCGCCGCGTCGGCCCTGGTGCTCGGCGCCGCCCTGGTCGCGCCTCTCGTCGACCAGGCGATCCGGGGCGACGAACGGGCCCAGCGCGCCCTCGACCTGACGCTCGTCGAGACGTGGGAGATCACCGACCGCACGCACACGACGGACGACGTCGCCTATCCGCAGGACCCGCCTGCCGGCGGGGCGCACGCGCCGATCTGGCTGGCGTGCGGCGTCTACGACGAGCCGGTCCGCGACGAGAACGCCGTCCACGACCTCGAGCACGGCACCGTGTGGATCACCCACGATCCCGACCTCTCCGACGACGACCGGGCGACGCTGGCCGAGCAGCTGCCCGACAACGGCATCATGTCGCCCCGCGAGGGTCTGCCCTCGCCCGTCGTGGTGACGGTCTGGGGTGCGCAGCTCAGGCTCGACAGCGCCGACGACCGTCGGCTCGGACTCTTCCTGGAGGAGTACGGCGACGGGCACACGGCCCCCGAGTTCGGGGTCAGCTGCGAGGGCGGGACGCCGTCCCCGGACGGTTCGCTTCCGGAGCAGGGCACCGACGCCTGATCGGCCCCTCCTCGTACGCCCAGCCCGCGCCGGGGATCCCGCCGGCGAGCGCCGTCAGCGCGCCAGGAAGTCCAGCAGCGCCCGGTTGAACTCGTCGGCGTGGCTCACGTTGAAGCCGTGGGGCGCGTCCTGGACGACGACCAGCTCCGAGCCGGAGATCGCCTCGTGGGTGCGCCTGCCCGAGCCCTCGAACGGGACCGTGGCGTCGCTGTCGCCGTGGATGACGAGCGTCGGCACGGTCACCTGGGTGAGGTCGTCGCGGAAGTCCGTCGTGCCGAAGGCCTCCATGCACCCCAGCGCGGCCTTCTGGTCGCTCTGGTGGCACATCGCGATTGCCTCCTGGCGCTGCTCCTCGGTGACCTTGAGGTCGCCGCCGGCTGAGAAGAAGTCGCGGGTGAACCCGTCGAAGAACGTCGTCCGGTCCTCCTCGAGGCCCTTCGTCATCTCCGCGGCGGCCTCCTCGGTCAGGGGGCCGTCCGGGTTGTCGTCGCCCTTCAGCAGGTACGGCGGGACGGCGGCCGCGAAGACGACCGAGTGGAGCCGGTCCTGGCCATGGCGGGCGACGTAGCGTGCCACCTCGCCGCCACCCATCGAGAAGCCGACGAGGGTGACGTCGGTGAGCTCGAGCTCGGAGAGGATCCCGTCGAGGTCGTCGGCCAGCGTGTCGTAGTCGTAGCCCTTGGACGGCTTGTCGCTGCGCCCGAAGCCGCGGCGGTCGTACGCCACGACGCGGTAGCCGGCGGCGCTCAGGGGGCCCACCTGCTCGCTCCACGACTCGCCGGACAGGGGCCAGCCGTGGATGAGGACGACCGGGCGGCCGGAGCCGCCGGAGTCCTCGACGTGGACCTTGGTGGAGCTCAGCAGGCCGGAGCYTGCGGTGACGTCAGGCACGCGGTGTCCCTTCGTTGGGGCCCTCCGGGGGAGGGCCGGTCACTGGTGCTTCGAACGTAGGCACGGTTCCGGATGGGTCGTTCCACCCGCCGGGGTGGCCCGGGCGGGCCGGGCGGCGGGTGCCCTAGCGTGGCGGCATGATCGTCGCCTTCTCCCTGTCACCGATGTCCAGCGACCCGACCGGTTCGGTCACCGACGCGGTGGCGGCCGCCGTCCGCGTCGTCCGCGAGTCCGGCCTGCCCCACGAGACCAACGCGATGTTCACCAACATCGAGGGGGAGTGGGACGAGGTGATGGCCGTGGTCAAGCGGGCCGTCGACGCGGTCTCGGCGGCCTCGCCGCGCGTCGGCCTGGTGCTCAAGGCCGACATCCGACCCGGCTACGACGGCCAGTTGACCGCGAAGGTGGAGCGCATCGAGGAGGCGCTGCGCGATGCACAGTGAGACCCGCAGCTATCGCACCGGCAGCGACGAGGTCGTGCTCGACCTGACGCAGGACGCCGTCGAGTTCGTCGCCGACCGGGGCGACGGACTGCTGCAGGTGTTCGTCCCGCACGCGACGGCCGGCATCGCGGTCATCGAGACCGGCGCCGGGTCGGACGACGACCTGCTGGCGGCCCTGCGCGACCTGCTGCCCCTCGACGACCGGTGGCGCCACCGCCACGGCTCCCCGGGCCACGGTCGCTCGCACGTGATGCCCGCGATCGTGCCGCCCCACTGCACGGTCCCGGTCCTGGGCGGGCGGCTCGCGCTCGGGACCTGGCAGAGCATCTGCCTGGTCGACCTCAACGTCGACAACGACGAGCGCGAGGTGCGCTGGTCGTTCCTGGAGGGGTGACCGTGGACGTCACGATCCGCGAGGCCGGCAACGTCGACACCCCGGCGGTGGAAGCGGTCGTCGAGGCCGCCTTCGGCGACCATGGTGCCTCGGTCAACGACGTGATGGCGCTGCTGCGCGGGGTCGAGGACATGGCGGTGGAGCTCGTCGCCGAGTCGGACGGCGAGGTCGTCGGCTGCGTTGCCCTCTCACGCGCGTGGCTGGACGCCCGGGAGCGGCTTGTCGACGTCCTGGTGCTGAGCCCCCTCGCAGTGGCGCCCGACCATCAGCGGCAGGGGATCGGCGGCCGCCTGCTCGCCCAGGTCCCCGACGTAGCCGAGCGGCTCGGTGCACCCCTGGTCTTCCTCGAGGGCGCCCCCGACTACTACGGCAGCCGCGGCTGGAGCGCGGCCTCAGTCCATGGACTCGAGCGCCCGTCCCGTCGCATTCCCGAGCCCGCCTGCCAGGTGCTCCTGCTGGGCAGGCACGAGCCGTGGATGACCGGTCGCCTGGTCTATCCCGACGTCTGGTGGCGGCTCGACCTGGTCGGGCTGCGCGACCCTGACCTCGCCGAGATCGAGAGGGAGCTGGGGTCAGGCTAAGAAAGCGAACACACGTTCGATAGACTGGCCGGGTGTTCCCCACCCCCCAGCCCCGCCAGCGGCCGACGCCGCCGCAGGGCCACGCGGGCGTCGCGCCCCCGGGCTGGCCGCGGCAGGTGCGACCCCCCGATGCGCCCGACTGGGAGGTCACAGCGGCCAGCTGGCTGCTCGACCTGTGCCCGCCCGACTACCGCCGCTTCTCCGGCCTGCGCCGACACGTCGTGGTCCTCGCTCGTTTCGCCGTGCTCCACGTCGAGGCACAGCAGCTGGCGACCCGCCGCGGGCTCAGCGAGATCCGCGGCGACCTGAAGGACGTGGCTGACGAGGCGGTCGTCCTGGCGGCGGTGCAGACCTTCCAGCTCGAGGACGCCCGTCTGCTCGGCGTACGACGCGAGGTGGGGCTGGTCGAGGACGCCCTGCGGGGGCGTCGCTACCGCGTGCGGATGTGAGCGGTCGCTAGGGTCGCCCGATGCACAGGTTCGCCGCCGTCGCCGTGATCGATCCGCGCGGGCAGCTGCTGATGCAGGAGCGCGGCGACGACGCGCTGCACGAGCCCGGTCGCTGGGGCTACCCCGGCGGCGACCTCGAGGCCGGCGAGGACTTCGTCGACGCGGCCGTCCGCGAGCTCACCGAGGAGACGGGTCTCGTCGTGGACGCCCGCGACCTGGAGTCGCTGGGGGTGCGGCAGTTCCGCAGCGACGGTTGCGCCGGGGACGACGAGTTCGAGCTGTTCGCCGTCCGCACCTCCGCCGCGGCGTCCGAGGTCGCGTGCGGCGAGGGCGTCCGGATGGCCTTCGTCGACCTCGCTGACGTCGCCGACCGACCGCTCCACCGGGCGACGCGGCTGACCCTCGACGCGGTGCGCGAGTGGCACGCGGTGCCACCTCCCGTCGACTTCGTCCAGGTGGCCCTCGTCGACCCCCGCGGGCGCGTGCTCATGCAGGAGCGCGACGACCGCGCCCCCGCGTGGCCGGACATGTGGTGCCTCCCGGGCGGCGGGCTCGAGCACGGTGAGCAGCCGGTCGACGGGGCGGCGCGCGAGCTGGCGGAGGAGACCGGCGTCGTGGTGGACCCTGCCGACCTCGACGACCTCGGCCGGTTCACCCAGTCGACCCACCGTTACGGCGTCTTCGCTGCGCGTACGACGCTGGGGGACGACGACGTCGAGTGCCACGAGGGCCGGCAGATGGTCTTCGTCGCCACCGAGCGGCTGTCCGAGCTCGACGTCATCCCGGCCACGCGCCTGGTGGAGCCCCACCTTCGTGACTGGGCAGCGGCCCATCCCTTCGACCGCGGTCCCGACCCGAGGCGCTTCGCCGGGATCATCCTCGTCGACCGCCGCGGCTGGATCCTGCTGCAGGAGCGCGACGAGTTCCCGCGCATCGACCCGGAGAAGTGGGGCCTGGCCGGCGGCCACGTCGACCCGGGCGAGGACTTCGAGCCTGCCGCCCACCGTGAGCTCGAGGAGGAGACCGGCGTGCGCCTGCCTGCGGGCGGGCTGCAGCTGTTCCGCGAGTTCGTGGTCGACCACCGCGAGGCCTACGGCACGTGGGACGTCATGCAGGTCTTCGTCGCCGCCACCGACCTGACCGACGCCGACATCGACTGCCGCGAGGGACGCCAGATCGTCTTCGTCGACCCGGCTGTGGCGCGCGGGCTCGACCTCAGCTCGGCGGCCACCGACATCGTCCCGGCCTTCCTCGACAGCGACGTCTACGCCAGCATGGCGCCATGACCGCCCAGACCCTCACCGTCCACCCCGTCCCGTCGATGGGGGCGGAGGACGTGCTCGTCGCGCCCGACGGCACCGTCTTCACCGGCACCGAGGACGGCGCGATCTGGGCGCTCGACCCCGCGACGGGAAGCACCCGCCGGGTCGCCGACACCGGCGGTCGCCCGCTCGGCATCGAGCTGCTTCCCGACGGCGACCTCCTCGTCTGCGACGCGAAGCGGGGCGTGCTGCGGGTGTCGCCCACGACCGGCGCCGTCGAGGTGCTCGTCGGCGAGGTCGGCGGTGAGCCGATGAGGTTCTGCAACAACGCCGCGGTCGCCGGCGACGGCACCGTGTGGTTCAGCGACTCCTCGCTGCACTACGGCGTGGAGCAGTGGAAGGACGACTTCGTCCAGCACACGCGCACCGGTCGGCTGCTGCGCCGCGACCCCGACGGCTCGGTCGAGGTGGTGCTCACGGGGCTGGCGTTCGCCAACGGCGTCGCCCTGGCCGCCGACGAGTCCTACGTCGCCGTGGCCGAGTGCCGCGGCCGCACGGTCGTACGCCTCTGGCTGGCCGGCCCGCGCGCGGGGGAGCGCGACCACCTCGTCACGGACCTCCCGGGCTACCCCGACAACATCAGCCGGGGCAGCGACGGGCTGATCTGGGTCGCGGTCGCGAGCCCGGTCGACGGCCTCGTCGAGCGGCTCGGCACGGCCCTGATGCCGCTGCGCAAGGCGGTCACCCGGATCCCCGAGGCGCTCCAGCCCAAGCCCGCGCGGACGATCCGCGT
This sequence comes from Nocardioides sp. P4_G10, assembly GCF_056401175.1. NCBI lineage: Bacteria > Bacillati > Actinomycetota > Actinomycetes > Propionibacteriales > Nocardioidaceae > Nocardioides > Nocardioides sp. P4_G10. The sequence goes on from NZ_JBFUJV010000009.1 coordinate 141,632, forward strand.
GCAGGCCTACGACGACGACGGCCGGCTCGTCCACGACCTCGACCTGCCGGGCCCCGAGCGCGGCGCCGGCTACCACATGGTCACCGGCGTCCGGGAGCACGACGGCAGGCTCTGGCTGGGGAGCCTCCACGAGCCGGCGGTGGCGGTCCTCGACCGTCCATGAAATAGACTCTCGCCCCATGGCTCTCCTCGACTCGATCGGCTCCCCGAGCGACCTCCGCGGGCTCTCCGCGGAGCAGCTCGACGAGCTCGCTGCCGAGATCCGCGACCTGATGATCCGCACCGTCGCGACGAACTCGGGGCACCTCGGCCCCAACCTCGGCGTCGTCGAGCTGACGCTTGCCATCCACCGGGTCTTCGACTCCCCGCGCGACCGGGTCGTCTTCGACACCGGCCACCAGTCCTACGTGCACAAGCTCGTGACCGGTCGTCACTCCGACTTCGCCACCCTGCGCAAGGAGGGTGGCATCAGCGGCTACCCCAGCCAGGCCGAGTCCGACCACGACATCGTCGAGAACTCGCACGCCTCCACCGCGCTGTCCTACGCCGACGGGCTGGCCAAGGCCTACGCCATCCGCGGTGAGGACCGGCACGTCGTCGCGGTGATCGGCGACGGCGCCCTCACCGGCGGCATGGCGTGGGAGGCGCTCAACAACATCGCGATCGCGAAGAGGAGCCGCCTCGTCATCGTCGTCAACGACAACGAGCGCTCCTACACCCCGACCATCGGCGGGCTCGCCACCGCGCTCACCTCGCTGCGCACCAACCCGCGCTACGAGCAGGTCCTCGACCTGGTCAAGAAGCGGCTCAACGCCGTCCCCGGCGTCGGGCACGCGGCCTACGACGCGCTCCACGCCGTCAAGAAGGGGATGAAGGACGCGCTCGCCCCGCAGGGGCTGTTCGAGGACCTCGGCCTCAAGTACGTCGGCCCCGTCGACGGCCACGACCGCGCCGCGATGGAGCAGGCGCTGACCAACGCGAAGCGCTTCGACGGCCCCGTCATCGTCCACGCGCTCACGCGCAAGGGCCAGGGCTACGACCCCGCCCTGCGGCACGAGGCCGACCAGTTCCACGCCCCCGGCCCCTTCGACGTGCAGACCGGTGCGGAGAAGCCCAAGGGCAAGATCTGGACCGACCACTTCTCCGAGGCGATCGTGGACCTCGGCGCCCGCCGCGAGGACGTCGTGGCGATCACCGCGGCGATGATGCACCCCGTCGGTCTCGACGTGTTCGCCGAGAAGTACCCCGAGCGCACCTTCGACGTCGGCATCGCCGAGCAGCACGCGGTCACCTCCGCCGCGGGGCTGGCGATGGGCGGCCTCCACCCCGTCTTCGCGGTCTACGCGACCTTCCTCAACCGCGCCTTCGACCAGGTCCTGATGGACGTCGCGCTGCACAAGTGCGGCGTCACGTTCGTGCTGGACCGCTCGGGTGTCACCGGCGACGACGGTGCGAGCCACAACGGCATGTGGGACATGTCCATCCTCCAGGTCGTCCCCGGCCTGCGGCTCGCCGCGCCCCGTGACGTCACGCGGCTGCACGAGCTGCTCGACGAGGCCGTCCTGGTCGACGACGCCCCGACCGTCGTCCGGTTCCCCAAGGGTCCGCCGCCCGCGGACGTGCCGGCCATCGACCGGGCCGGAGGCGGCGACGTGCTCGTCCGCTCGGGCGACCGTGACGTGCTCGTCGTCGCGGTCGGCTCGATGGCGACCACGGCCGTCGAGGTCGCCGCGCGGCTCGCCGACCAGGGCATCGGCGTCACCGTCGTGGACCCGCGCTGGGTCAAGCCGGTCGACCCCGCCCTGATCGACCTCGCGCGCGAGCACCGGCTCGTGGTGAGCGTCGAGGACAACGGGCGCGTCGGCGGCTGCGGCGCGACGCTCCTGCAGGCCCTCAACGACGCCGGCGTGCGTACGCCGTTCCGCCTGCACGGCATCCCGCAGGAGTTCCTCGACCACGCCAAGCGCGACGTGATCCTGGCGCGCATCGGCCTCGACGCGCAGACCCTCGCCCGGTCGATCGTGGAGGACGTCACCGCCCTCGACAGCAGGCCCAGCGTCGTCGAGGTCGACCACACCGCCTGATCAGCTTACGGAGCGGCGAAGTGCAGGCCGGCCGGCAGCTGGAACTCGCCGAGCGCCGGCAGGTGCTCGCCGGGTGCGCAGGCGCCGGTGAGCGCGTCGCAGGTCAGGAGCCAGCCGTCCATCGACGCCTCGTCGTCCATGCCGTCGAAGGCGAGCGTCGCCACGGTGGTCGGGTCGAGCCACTGGTAGCCGACCGCCCACTCGTGGCCGTGGTCCAGCGTGACTCCCCGGCCCGTCGTGGTGTCGACGACCTTGCCGATGTCCGCGTCGTCCAGCGACAGCAACCCGGCGTCGGGGGAGAGGTCGGCGAACTCGCGCGCTGACACGTGCAGGGTCGTGCCCTCGCGTTCGAGGAGCACCGTCCGGCCCGGGGCGGTGCGGACCAGGGTGCCGGACTCGGCGTCGAGGACCACCGCGCGCGGGTCCGTGCCGATGGTGCGGTAGCTGCTCGGCGTCGACGGCTGCCAGGCGTACACCCCGGCCGAGTCGGCGAGGTAGACCTCGGCGCCGTCGATCGCCGTCACGCGCGGCCGCTCACCGGGGAGGGCCGGCCCCCGGGCGGTGGCCCCGTCCGTCACGTCGTAGCGCTCGACCCGTCGGTCGGCCCCGACCCAGGCGACGAACGTGCCGTCCGACACGAGCTCGGCGAGGTCGGTGTCCGGCGACATCGTCTCGCCGACGACCCGGTCGCGACCGTCCTGCCACAGGTGCACGCGGTGGCCGGGATCCGTGTAGACGACGTCGTCGCCGACCCACACCCAGGCCCGGACCTCGGCGGCAAGGTCGACGGTCTCTCCGCCGGCCGTGTGCAGCGTCCGTCCGGTCGTCCAGGTCAGGGGCTGGACACCGGCCGGGGGACTGCCCGCGACCTGCCCGTCGTCCCCGCCCCGGGTGCCGAGCAGCGCGGCTCCGGAGACCACGGCCACGACGGAAGCCGCAGCCACGCCTCCGACGACGGCGGCGCGCCGGCGGCGTACGACTCGCTCGCCGTCGCGGGCGATGGCGGCCAGGTCGACCTCCGGCGGCTCGAGGTGGTCGGCACGGTCGCGCATCAGATCGTTCAGCAGCCCGGTCATCGGGTCACCTCCAGCGGGTCGGGGGGGAAGAGGTCGGGGTCGGCGACCCGGTCGCCGAGGCGCGTGCGGAGAGTGCGGAGGCCGGTGGAGACCTGGCTCTTGACGGTGCCGACGGCACAGCCGAGGACCGCCGCGGTCTGGACCTCGGTGAGGTCCTCGTAGAAGCGGAGCACGATCGCAGCACGCTGCCGCGGCGGCAGGGCCTGCAGCGCCTGCCAGAGCAGGTCCCTGGTGGCCACGTCGTCGTCGTGACCGGCCCCGACCCGCTCGGGCACGGTGTCGACGGGGCGCTCGCCCCAGCTGCGGCGGCGGTACCAGGTGATCGCCGTGGTCGTGATCGCCTTGCGCGTGTAGGCGTCGGCCTTGCTCGGGTCGCGCAGCCTCGGCCACGCGACGTACGTCTTGGTGAGCGCCTCCTGGAGCAGGTCCTGGGCGAGGCCACGGTCGCCGACCAGGAGGTACGCCGTGCGGTGCAGCGAGGCCGACCGGGCGGCGACGAACTCGGCGAAGGCTGCCGGATCTCGTCGTGGCATCGCTGGGTCCTGACTGCTCGGGGGTGCTCACCCCTACCGACGATCCCAGCACCCCGGATGGTTGGGTCACCCGCGACACGCGAGACCGGGAGGCGCGGGAGGGCCGGTCGGGTCTACCTTGCAAGGATGAGTCTCTTCCGGACCAAGTCAGTCGAGCAGTCGATCGCCGAGACCGAGGAGCCCGAGCACCGCCTCAAGAAGAACCTCGGTGCACTCGACCTCACGATCTTCGGTGTCGGCGTCATCATCGGCGCCGGCATCTTCGTCTACACCGGCCTGGTCGCCGCGACCAACGCCGGACCGGCCATCTCGGTGTCGTTCCTCATCGCCGGACTGGCCTGCGCGCTCGCGGCCCTCTGCTACGCCGAGTTCGCCTCGACGGTGCCCGTCGCGGGGAGCGCCTACACGTTCTCGTACGCCACCTTCGGCGAGCTGATCGCCTGGATCATCGGCTGGGACCTCGTGCTGGAGTTCACGGTCGGTGCCTCGGCGCTGGCCGTCGGCTTCTCCGGCTACCTCACGGCCCTGCTGGACGGCACTCCGCTCGAGATCCCGGCGACGTTGACCTCCGCCAGCGACGGCGTCGTCAACCTCCCGGCGATCGTGATCACCCTGGTCTGCGCCTCGGTCCTGATCGGCGGCATCAAGCTCTCCAGCCGGGTCAACCAGATCGTGGTGGCCATCAAGCTGAGCGTCGTCRCCCTCGTCATCATCGTCGGCATCGCGCACGTCAAGACGTCCAACTACACCCCCTTCATCCCGCCGAGCCAGCCCTCCTCGGGCGCGGACGCCTCCGCCTGGAAGACCCCGCTGATCACCTCGATCTTCGGCCTCGAGCCGGCGGTCTTCGGGATCGCCGGGGTGATCGCCGGTGCCGCCATCGTGTTCTTCGCGTTCATCGGGTTCGACGTCGTGGCGACCACCGCCGAGGAGACCAAGAACCCGCAGCGCGACGTCCCGATCGGGGTGCTGGCGTCGCTCGCCATCGTGACGGTCCTCTACATCGCGGTCTCCCTCGTCATCACCGGCATGCAGAACTACCGCGACATCGACCCCGATGACGCGGCACCCCTCGCGACGGCGTTCGAGAACGTCGGGTTGCACTGGATATCGGACCTGATCGCCATCGGGGCCACCATCGGGCTGACCGTTGTCGTGCTGATCCTGATGATGGGCCAGACGCGGGTCGCCTTCGCGATGGCGCGTGACGGTCTGCTGCCCGTCGGCCTGGCCAGGGTCCACCCGACGTTCGGCACGCCGTACCGCATCACCGCGGTGACCGCGGTCATGGTCTCGGTGCTGTCCGGCTTCGTGCCGTTCGAGACGCTGGGCGACCTGGTCAGCATCGGCACGCTGTTCGCCTTCATGCTCGTCAGCGTGGGCGTGCTGATCCTGCGCCGGACGCGCCCCGACCTGCACCGCTCGTTCCGGGTGCCGGGGATCTACGTCGTCGCCACCGCGTCGGTGCTGCTGTGCGGATACCTGATGCTCAACCTGATCGCCGAGACCTGGTTCCGCTTCCTGGTCTGGATGGCCATCGGGCTCGTCGTCTACTTCGCCTACGGCCGCTCCCACAGCCGGCTCGGACGCGGGGACTACGACAAGCACACGCGTCCTGCCGACGCCGCTGCCGACCCCAGCTCCTGACGTCGAGCCGGCGCGTCCTGGCGCCGAACTGACGTCGAGTCGGCGCATCCTCCCGCAGGA
>NZ_JBFUJV010000010.1:0-146419 GCF_056401175.1 Nocardioides sp. P4_G10
CCGTGACTCCGTCGGCAGCCTGGCCACCGTGCGTCCCGGCGAGCTGAACCTGATGACCGCCGGTCGTGGGATCAGCCACACCGAGGTCTCCACGCCCGACACCACCACGCTCCACGGCGCCCAGCTCTGGATCGCGCTCCCCGACCACAGCCGCCATGTCGAGCCCCGCTTCGAGCACTTCGTCCCCGAGCCGGTCCGCGGACCGGGGTGGGAGGCCCGGGTCTTCATCGGGTCGCTGCTCGGCGCCACCTCGCCGGTCCACGTGCACACGCCGCTCCTCGGTGCCGAGATCATGCTGGCCCCGGGCAAGAGCCTCGAGGTGGACATCGACCCGTCGTTCGAGCACGGGGTGCTCCTCGACGTCGGCGCGATCGACGTCGACGGCCAGGAGCTCGCGCCCAGCGACCTCGCCCACGTCCCGCACGGCAGGTCGACCATCGCCGTGACGGCCCAGGAGGAGGCCCGGCTCCTGCTCCTCGGTGGCCCGCCCTTCGGTGAGCCGATCGTGATGTGGTGGAACTTCATCGGCCGGAGCCACGACGAGATCGCCGCCTACCGCCAGGAGTGGCAGGACCAGATCATGGTGGGCGAGCACGGCGACGTCGTCGCCGACGGACGTGAGGTCGCCGAGGGCCGGTTCGGCACGGTCGACCTCGGCATGCAGCCCATCCCCGCGCCGGTGCTGCCCAACGTGCGGCTCAAGGAACGGCACTGAGCGGCGCCGGCCCCGTGGTCGGCGCCGACGGGATCGCGCGCTGCCCCTGGGGCGCGGGCGACCCCGTCAACCTCGCCTACCACGACACCGAGTGGGGGCTGCGCGTCGACGGCGAGGCGGCCCACCTCGAGCGGCTGACGCTGGAGGCCTTCCAGTCGGGCCTGTCGTGGCGCACGATCCTCGACAAGCGGGACAACTTCCGCTCCGCGTTCGCCGGGTTCGACGCCGACGCGGTGGCCGCCTTCGACGACCGCGACGTGGAGCGGCTGATGGGCGACGCCGGCATCGTCCGCAACCGCCGCAAGGTCGACGCGGCGATCACCAACGCCCGTGCCACCGTCGTGCTGCGCGAGCAGGGTGGGCTGGAGGCGTTCATCTGGTCCTTCCGGCCCGAGCCGGGTCCGGCGCCGCGCACCACCGTCGACGTGCCCACCACCTCGGCCGAGTCGGTCGCGCTGTCCAAGGCACTCAAGAAGGCGGGCTTCGCCTTCGTGGGTCCGACGACGATGCACGCCCTGATGGAGGCCGTCGGCCTGGTCGACGACCACCTCGAGGGGTGCCACCGGCGCGGGTGCGCCGGCTGACCTTGCTCGGGGTCAGGCGGGCTTGCGCCACACCGAGACGTGGCTCTCGCTGTCGTTGGTGAAGGGCGCCCCGTGCCAGTCCGCGACGCGGCGCTCCAGCTCCATCCCGGCGAGCTGGGCCATCAGGTCGCACTCGGCGGGCCAGATGTAGCGGAAGTTGCTCTCGCCGTAGGTGACGGTGCCGTCGTCGCGCCGGTGGTAGTGATGGGACGTGCCCTGCTGCGTGGTCATGTCGTAGGTGTCGAACCCGACGTGGCGACGCCCGACGTGGAACGGCACCGCGGCCTGGCCGGGCGGGAAGCGCCGGATGCCGGGCACCCACAGCTCGACCACGAAGCGGCCACCCGGCGCGAGGTGGCGAGCAGCGTTGCGGAAGCACGCGACCTGCTCGGCCTGCGTGCGCACGTTGCCGATGCTGTTCCAGACGACGTACACGAGGTCGAACTCGCCGTCGACGCAGGTCGTGGCCATGTCACCCACCGCGACGGGGATGTCCGCCTGCTTGCGGTGGAGCTCGTCCGTCATCGGCTGCGACAGCTCGATACCCGCGACCCGGACGCCGCGCTCGGCCAGAGGGATCGCGACCCGCCCGGTGCCGATGGCCATCTCGAGGGCGCCACCGTCGCCGGCGAGCGCGGCCAGGAAGTCGACCGCCGGGTCGAGGACCTCCGGCGCGAACATGAAGGCCGAGCCCTCGTCGTACGTCGCCGCGGTCTCGGCGTCCCAGTAGTCGCTGCTCGTCATGCCGGCCACGCTGCACCACCGGGGCGGTGTGGGCCACCGAATTCCACCACTGCCGCGCGTCCCGCTCAGTCCGTAGGCTGCCCGTCCATGACGCGCGTGCACGCCTTCTCCGCCGACGACGCCCTCACCGACCTCGACGCCACGGGCCTCGTCGAGGCGCTCCGCTCCGGCCTCGTGTCGGTACCGGAGGTCGTCGAGGCCGCGATCGCCCGCACCGAGCAGGTCGACGCCGCTCTCGGCGCCGTGGCGTACGCCGCCTACGACCGCGCCCGGGAGGAGTCCCGGCACCCGCGCGGAGGCTGGTTCGCGGGCGTCCCGACGTTCGTCAAGGACAACGTCGACGTCGCCGGCATGCCGACCCAGCACGGCTCGGACGCGTTCAGCGCCCAGCCGCAGGCGGCCGACGGCGACTTCGCCCGGATGTACCTCGCCACCGGGCTCATCCCGCTCGGGAAGACGCAGCTCTCGGAGTTCGGCTTCTCCGGCGCCGCCGACCACGTGCGCCTCGGGCCGGTCCGCTCCCCGTGGAGCCCCGACCACTACGCCGGCGCGTCGTCCGCGGGCTCCGCCGCCCTCGTCGCCGCCGGTGCGGTGCCGATCGCGCACGCCAACGACGGCGGCGGCTCGATCCGGATCCCCGCCGCGGTCAACGGGCTCGTGGGCCTCAAGCCCACCCGCGGTCGCCTGGCCCAGGACCGGATGATGCGCGACATGCCGGTGCGGATCGTCTCCGACGGTGTCCTGACCCGCAGTGTCCGCGACACCGCCGCGTTCTACCGCGAGGCCGAGAAGGTCTGGCGCAACCCGCTCCTCGCGCCGGTCGGCGACGTCACCCGCCCGAGCCGGGCCCGGCTCCGCATCGCGGTCGTCACCGAGGGGATCGGCCGCTCGTGCAGCCCCGAGGTGCGGGAGCTGACGCTGCGCACGGCCGCCCTGCTCGAGCGGCTCGGCCACCACGTCGAGGAGGTCGACAACCCGGTGCCGGACAGCTTCCCCGAGCACTTCGTCCGCTTCTGGTCGATGCTCGCGCTGGTCATCGCCCGCCGGGGCAAGAAGGACTTCGGCCCCACCTGGGACCCGACCAAGCTGGACAACCTGACCCTCGGCCTGGCCCGGCACGCCGCGCGCAACCTGCACAAGCAGCCGTACTCGATCGCCGTGCTCCGTGGCTCGCAGAAGCTCGCGGCGCGGCACCGGGCGTCGTACGACATCACCCTGACGCCCACCCTCGCGACCGAGACGCCACGCGTCGGCCACCTGCGCCCCGACCAGGACTACGACGAGATCATGAACCGGCTGATGGCGTGGGTGGCGTTCACACCGCTGCAGAACGCGACCGGCGAGCCGGCCGTCTCGCTGCCCCTCGCCACCACTGCCGCCGGGCTGCCGCAGGGGATGATGCTCGCCGCCGGAGCAGGTCGCGAGGCACGCCTGCTGGGGCTGTCGTACGAGCTCGAGGAGGCCGTCGGATGGCCTCGGATCCAAGCGTCCTGATCGGCGTCCTGATGGGCGTCCTGAACGACCGGATCGGGGGGAGGAGCAGCCGATTTTTCAACACGGCGGGCCGTGTGTATCGTTCTCCGTCGTTGCCCCTTTAGCTCAGTCGGCAGAGCGTCTCCATGGTAAGGAGAAGGTCTACGGTTCGATTCCGTAAAGGGGCTCTGGGTCGGATCTCCTCCGGGAAGTCCGTCCTCCGCGGCGGGGTAGCTCAGGTGGTTAGAGCACACGGCTCATAATCGTGGTGTCGCGGGTTCGAGTCCCGCCCCCGCTACCACCAAATCGCAGCAGCCCCCGCACCACTCGCAAACCCAAGGATCTCCTCATGGCCAGCAAGAGCTCTGACGTTCGCCCCAAGATCACGCTCGCGTGCACGGAGTGCAAGGAGCGCAACTACATCACCAAGAAGAACCGTCGCAACGACCCGGACCGGATCGAGCTGAAGAAGTTCTGCCCGCGCGACCGCCGGCACACGATCCACCGCGAGACCCGCTGACGTCGTTCTTCGTCACACCCGACCCGTCCGAGCACTCGGACGGGTTGTCGTGTTTGTAGGCTCGGCCCCATGCCCGTCGACCCCTCGCTGGTGGGGCGCGCGTTCCCCGCACCGGCGCCCCTGTCCGTGACCCCCGAGCGGGTCAACGCCTTTGCCGCCTCCGTCGGCCACCCCGGCGCCGAGGGTGGGGCGGTCCCGCCGACCTTCCCGATCGTGCTGGCCTTCGACGCGATGCAGGCCTTCCTCGATGCCGAGGCGATCGACCTGCACCGGATCGTCCACGGCGAGCAGCGCTTCGCCTACGTGCGCCCCCTGGCCGTCGGCGACGAGCTCAGCGCGACGCTGACCGTCACCGGCCTCCGCCAGATCGGCGGCGCCGACATCATCGCCACGACCAGCGAGATCACCGACGCCACTGGCGCGGTCGTCTGCACCGGCAAGGCCACCCTCGTCCACTCGTCCGGAGGTGCCGCATGAACGCCGGTGACGTCCTCGAGACGTTGACCTTCACGGTCACTCGCGCCGACCTCGTCGCCTATGCCGACGCCAGCGGCGACCACAACCCGATCCACCAGGACGAGGACGTCGCGCGCAGCGTCGGCCTCCCCGGCGTGATCGCCCACGGCATGTACACCCTCGCGCTCGTCGGCCGCGCGGTCGCCGAGTGGACCGGCGGCGCCGAGGTCGTCGACCTCGGGTCGAAGTTCACCAGCCCCGTCGTCGTACCCGCCGAGGGTGGCGCCGACGTGGTCGTCGGCGGCACCGTGAAGTCGGTGGCCGACGGCCTGGTCACGCTCGCGCTCGAGGTGACGTGCGAGGGCAAGAAGGTGCTCGGCATGCCCAAGGCCGTGGTGCGCGAGGCCACCGTCCGTGCCTGACCTGCGCGACCACACCACCCTGCGCCTGGGTGGCCCCGGCCGCGAGTGGGTGCGCGCCACCACCGAGGCCGAGCTGGTCGCCGCGGTGACCGATGCCGACGCCGCCGGCACGCCCGTGCTGCTGCTGGCGGGCGGCTCCAACCTCGTCGTCGCCGACGCCGGGTTCGACGGCCTGGTCGTGGAGGTCGCCACCACCGGCGTCGACGCCGACACCGACACCTGCGACGTCGACGCCCTCGCCCAGTGCGGGGGAGTCGTGCTCACGGTGGCGGCCGGTGAGGACTGGGACGAGCTGGTCGCGCACGCCGTCGACCAGGGGTGGGCGGGCATCGAGGCGCTCTCCGGGATCCCCGGGGCGGTCGGCTCGACCCCCATCCAGAACGTCGGCGCCTACGGGCAGGACGTCTCCCAGACCATCGCTCGCGTCCGCACCTGGGATCGCGTCGACCGCACCCAGCGCACCTTCGCCGCCGCCGACTGCGGCTTCGGCTACCGCCACAGCCGCTTCAAGGCCGAGCCCGGGCGCTACGTCGTGCTCGAGGTGACCTTCCAGCTGCGACAGGGCGACCTGTCCGAGCCCGTGGCCTACGCCGAGCTCGCCCGCACCCTCGGTGTCAGGGCTGGTGAGCGCGCCCCGCTGCAGGCCGTGCGCGACGCGGTGCTGGCGCTGCGCTCGGGCAAGGGCATGGTGCTCGACGCCGACGACCACGACACCTGGAGCGCCGGGTCGTTCTTCACCAATCCGTTCCTGACGCCGGACCAGGCCGCGGCGCTGCCGGAGGACGCCCCGCGGTGGGAGCAGGCCGACGGCACCGTCAAGTCGAGCGCCGCGTGGCTGATCGAGCACGCCGGCTACGGCAAGGGCTACGCCAGCCCGGCCGCGGGGGAGCGGGTGCGGCTGTCCACCAAGCACACCCTCGCCCTCACCAACCGCGGCGGCGCCACCACCGAGGAGCTGCTCGCCCTCGCCCGGGAGTTGCGCGACGGGGTGCGCGAGCGCTTCGGCGTCACGCTCGTGAACGAGCCGGTGACGGTCGGCTGCTCCCTCTGACCTCTGCGGGTCAGGCGAGCCACGCGGCGATGTCCCGCTGGGCCGCGGCCACGACGTCGGACGGCGCCTGGGAGGCCGTGAACGACATCTCCGCCAGCCGGGCCAGCGTCGCGTCGTCGAGGTCGTGCGCGGCGCGCATCGTGGCGTACTGGCCGGCGAGGCGGGAGCCGAAGAGCAGCGGGTCGTCGGCGCCCAGGGCGACCGTCGCGCCCGCGGCGAGGAGCTGGGGCAGCGGGACCGACGTGAGGTCGCTGTAGACGCCGAGCGAGACGTTGGAGACCGGGCACACCTCCAGCGCGACGCCGGACTCGACGAGCCGGTCGAGCAGCGCCGGGTCCTCCACGCTGCGGACGCCGTGCCCGAGCCGGTGGGCGCCGAGGCCGTCGAGGCACTGCCGGACGTGGTCGGGTCCGCGCAGCTCGCCGCCGTGCGGCACGAGCAGCAGGCCGGCCCGGTCGGCGATCCGGAAGGCGCCCTCGAAGTCCGCGGTGCGGCCGCGGCGCTCGTCGTTGGAGAGCCCGAACCCGACGACACCCCGTCCGGCGTACTGGGCGGCCAGGCGTGCGAGCGTACGGGCGTCGAGCGGGTGGCGGGTGCGGTTGGCAGCGATCACCACCGCCATGCCGAGCCCGGTGCGCTCCGACGCGTCGCGCACGCAGTCGAGGACCAGGTCGGTGAACTCGGTGATCCCGCCGAACCTCGCCGCGTAGCCGCTCGGGTCGACCTGGATCTCCAACCACCGGCCGCCGTCCCGGACGTCGTCCTCGGCCGCCTCGAGCACGAGACGTCGTACGTCGTCGGGCGTGCGCAGCACCGAGCGCGCCACGTCGTAGAGGCGCTGGAACCGGAACCAGCCCTTCTCGTCGGCGGCGCTGAGCTGCGGCGGCCAGTCCTCGACCAGCGAGTCGGGCAGCACGATGCCGTCGCGCTCGGCCAGCTCGAGCAGCGTGCCGTGGCGCATCGACCCGGTGAAGTGGAGGTGGAGGTGCGCCTTGGGGAGCCGCGACACCTCGCGACGCGACTCCGCACCCTCCGCCGGCCCCGCCCCCGCACCTGCCATGCCCGCATCGTAGGGGGACGCGGTGTCCCTCCCCGCGCCCGGTGGGGTGCCTCGGTTCGACTGGGACTGGGACTGCCCCGTATGCTTCCGGACTGGTGGTTTCGCCACATGCTTCGGCATGCCCCCAGTGATGGGGATGGAACCACCGGAGGGCACTAGCTCAACTGGCAGAGCATCGGTCTCCAAAACCGAAGGTTGGGGGTTCAAGTCCCTCGTGCCCTGCGAGGAACACTGCACAGCAACAACGAGAAGGTGGATGACGTGGCTGACGGCAACGCGGTTCAGGACCGGCGCGACTCGCGCGGCGACGACCGTGGGCGCACCAGCCCCGCCACGTTCCTGCGCCAGGTGGTGGCCGAGCTCCGCAAGGTGGTGTGGCCCACCCAGCAGCAGCTGATCACCTACTTCTTCGTCGTTCTGGTCTTCGTCGTCGTGGTGATGGCGCTCGTGACGGTCCTCGACCTGGCTTTCGGAAAGCTGGTCTTCGAGGTCTTCACCGGTGGCGGCAGCGTCCAGTGACGACGGGGGAGACAGTTCCCCGCCCCCCGCTACGAACTACGGAGTGAGACGTGTCTGAGAACAATGACGTGGACCAGGTCGACGACCAGGTCGAGTCCGTCGACGAGGCGACCCCGGAGGACGCCGTCGAGGACGTCGTCGAGGACACCCCCGCCGACGAGGACGTGACCGACGAGGTCACCGAGGACGTGGCCGACGAGGCTGACGACGAGTCCGCCGAGGACGACGCTGACGAGGACGCCGCGGAGGCCTCCGCCGAGGAGAACGACCCGCTCGAGGCGTTCCGCCGCGAGCTGTGGGCCAAGCCCGGCGACTGGTTCGTCGTGCACACCTACTCCGGCATGGAGAAGCGGGTCAAGCACAACCTCGAGAACCGCATCATCTCCCTCAACATGGAGGACTACATCCACGAGATCGTGGTCCCCACCGAGGAGGTCGCGGAGATCAAGAACGGCCAGCGCAAGATGGTCACCCGCACCGTCCTGCCCGGCTACGTCCTGGTCCGCATGGACCTCACCGACGAGTCCTGGTCCGCCGTGCGCCACACGCCGTCGGTCACCGGCTTCGTGGGCCACAGCCACCAGCCCGTGCCTCTGAGCATGAGCGAGGTCGAGGACATGCTCGCGCCGGCCGTCGTGGCCGTCGCCGAGGCCGAGGCCGCCGCGTCGGGCGAGAAGGGTGCGTCCACCACGCCCCGCAAGCCGGTCGAGGTCGCCGACTTCGACGTCTCCGACTCGGTCATGGTCGTCGACGGGCCGTTCGCCACGCTCCACGCGACGATCACCGAGATCAACGCCGAGTCGCAGCGCGTCAAGGCGCTCGTCGAGATCTTCGGCCGCGAGACGCCGGTCGAGCTCAGCTTCAGCCAGATCCAGAAGGTCTGACGATTTCCGTCGGTCCGCTCTCCGGGCCGACAATGAACGAGCGACAACCCGTGGCAGGGGGCAGGTGCCCTCGTCATGACCACACGAGAGAAAGTAGAAGGCAATGCCTCCCAAGAAGAAGATCGCCGCACTCGTCAAGGTGCAGCTGCAGGCCGGTTCGGCCACCCCGGCCCCGCCGGTCGGTACGGCGCTCGGTCCGCACGGCGTCAACATCATGGACTTCTGCAAGGCCTACAACGCCCAGACCGAGTCCATGCGCGGCAACGTGATCCCCGTCGAGATCACCATCTACGAGGACCGCACGTTCGACTTCATCACCAAGACCCCGCCGGCCGCCGAGCTCATCAAGAAGGCTGCCGGTCTGTCCAAGGGTTCTGGCGTCCCGCACAAGGACAAGGTCGGCAAGCTGACCAAGGACCAGGTCCGCGAGATCGCGACCACCAAGCTGCCCGACCTCAACGCCAACGACATCGACGCGGCCATGAAGATCGTCGAGGGCACTGCGCGCTCGATGGGCGTCACGACCGACTGAATCCCTGTGGGAGAGCCGCGCTGGCTCGCTGACCACATCCTTCGCACCACAGAAACGAGAAGACTATGCAGCGCAGCAAGACCTACCGCGCGGCCGCCGAGACGTTCGACATGGACGAGCTCTACGCGCCGCTGGCCGCCATCAAGATCGCCAAGGGTGGCTCCAAGAAGAAGTTCGACGAGACCCTCGACGTCGTCATGCGCCTGGGTGTCGACCCGCGCAAGGCCGACCAGATGGTCCGCGGCACCGTCAACCTCCCGCACGGCACTGGCAAGACCGCCCGTGTCCTCGTGTTCGCCAACGCCGACAAGGCCGACGCTGCCCGTGAGGCCGGCGCCGAGTTCGTCGGTGGCGACGAGCTGATCGAGAAGGTCGCCGGCGGCTGGCTCGACTTCGACGCCGTCGTCGCGACGCCCGACATGATGGGCAAGGTCGGCCGCCTCGGTCGCGTCCTCGGCCCGCGCTCGCTCATGCCGAACCCGAAGACCGGCACGGTGACCCCCGACGTCGCCAAGGCCGTCACGGACATCAAGGGCGGCAAGATCGAGTTCCGCGTCGACCGCCACTCGAACCTGCACTTCATCATCGGCAAGGCGTCCTTCTCCGAGGCCCAGCTCGCGGAGAACTACGCCGCCGCCCTCGAGGAGGTGCTGCGTCTCAAGCCGGCCAGCTCCAAGGGCCGCTACATCAAGAAGATCACCGTCTCCACGACGATGGGCCCCGGCATCCAGGTCGACCCCAACCGCGTGAAGAACGTCGCGTCGGAGGACGAGGCCGTCCAGGCCTGATCCACCACGCACCGCTCGGCCCGGTCGCCCCTCGGGGGCGGCCGGGCCGTTCTGCGTCCCGACCGCGTGCCCTCCTGCCGTTTGGCTGCGGGGCCATCGGGTAGAACGTCAGTGGCACACCTGCCGCAGACAGCCTCGTACAACCGTCGTACCACTCGTTCCAGGAGACACACATGCGCGTCCCGTCCCTCGCCCGCCGCCTCGGCTCCGCCGCCCTGGTGCTGACCATGGGGGTCGGGCTCGCCGCGTGCAGCGACGACTCCGGTTCCACCGACTCCTCGAGCTCGGCCACGGACGAGAGCACCGAGGACGCCACGACGACCGACGACGGCGCCGACGAGAGCGAGGAGCCGGCCGAGGCCTCGCTCGCCGAGCTCTCCGCCGACGACTTCTACCCGGCGGTCATGGACGCGATGCGCGGGGCGGAGACCTTCGCCTTCGAGACCACCTCGGGCTCTGCCGGCCAGACCCAGACCATGACGGGCGAGGCCCGCTTCGGCGACGACGGCGTCGAGATGAAGGCCTCCAGCACCGGCGCCCAGGCCATGGAGATGATCCTGGTCGGCAAGGCGATGTACATGAAGTCACCGGAGCTCGGCACGGGCGACAAGTGGCTCAAGATCGACCTGAGCGACCCGAACTCACTCTTCGGGATGATCGGCAAGGCGACCGATCCCGAGGTCATGTTCAAGGCCATGGAAGCGCCGAAGAAGCTCGAGCTCGTGGGAGCCGAGGACGTCGACGGGGTCGAGACCAACCACTACCGGATCACCCTCGACCCGAATCAGTACCTCAAGGCCATGGAGTTCCCGGCCGCGATGGCCGACATGCTGCCCGACGAGCTGGTGACCGAGATGTGGGTCGACGCCGACGACCTGCCGCGCAAGTTCACGCAGACCATGGAGATCCCGGCGGCGGGCGGCGGCAAGCCGACCACCACGACCACCGAGGGCACCTACTCCGACTTCGGCACCGACGTCGAGATCGAGGCGCCCCCGACCAGCGAGGTCACCGAGCAGCCCGGGATGTGAGCGACGGCGGGCGGGGCGCCCGGGAGGTCAGTCCCGGAAGATCCGCTCGTCGATCAGCTGCTCCTTGACCTCCGCGCCCTCGGGCTCGTAGCGGCCCTGGTCGAAGCGGGTGCGGTACTGCAGCACCGCCCCGTCGCGACCGAAGCGGTTCTTCTCGAGCGTCAGGATGGCGTACTCCCGGAACCGCTCGGCGTTGCCGAGGTCGTAGGTCAGGTGGTGGCGCGCGACGATGTCGAACTTGTTGTTGAGCACCAGCACGACGTCGGCCTCGTAGGCCAGGGCGCTCGACCCGCGCAGGTCGTTGGCGCGCATCCGCTTGCCCGAGCGCAGGGCGTCCTTCTCGGCCGCGGCGATCGCGAGGACCGGGGCGCCGATGTCGATGGCGAGGTCCTTGAGGCCCTCGACGATCTCGGTGGTGCTGGACTCCTCGTCGGGGTGGCTCGACTTCACCTTCTGCAGGTAGTCGACGATCACGAGCGGCGTCGAGCCCGACAGCTCGCGCACCGCCACGATCGCGGCCTGGATCGCGGCGAGGTCGGTGCGCGATCCCGTCGAGCGGTGCACGAAGAGCATCTCGGAGTACTGCGCGACCCGGGTCAGCGCCTCGACGCCGGCGGGGACCGTCTCGAGGCGGTGCTCGAGCGAGCTCACCCAGAGGTCGTCGAAGATCGACCGGATGCTGGTGATCCGCACCTGGTCGGAGTCGTCGAGCTCGCCCGCCTCCATGGCGATGAGCTTCTGCGTCAGGTCCTCGGCGTCGTGCTCGTAGGAGAAGTAGAGGACCGGGCGGCCGGTGGCGGCGTTGTTGCGGGCGACCTGCAGCGCGAACGTCGACTTGCCGAGGCCCTGCGGCCCGGCGAGCAGCACGAGGGAACCGGCTCGCATCCCGCCGCCGATCAGGGGGTCGAGGCCCCCGAAGCCGGTCTTCCAGAGGCGTCCGGCGGCGTTGCGTCCGGTGAGCATGCGTTCGTCGCTGCGGGCCAGGGAGGCACCGACGGTCATGAGCTGGTGATCCACGGGGCCATTGCACCAGTGTTGGGCGACCGGCGTAGGAGGATTGGCTGGTTTTGCAGGACGGCTCCGCCGATTTGTCTCGTCCGCGCCCCGACGCGTACTGTTCCATCTCGAAACCAGAGACCGCAGGTTGTCACGAGCTCCTCGCCCGTGACTGAAGGTCCGCAGCAGCGGACGGCCGGCGCAGGATTTCAGAGCAGCGGCCTTCGCCGCATCCACGCCCTGAGCCTGTGCTCAGGGCGTTCCGTCTTTGTGGGCCGGACGCCGGTGGTCAACCCCGGAAGGAGACCCATGGCGCGGGCAGAAAAGACTGCCGCCGTCGCGGAGATCGTTGACTCGTTCAACGACTCGGCCGGCGCTGTACTGACCGAGTACCGCGGGCTCACCGTGAAGCAGCTGCAGGACCTGCGGCGTGCCCTCGGCGAGAACGCCAACTATGCCGTGGTCAAGAACACGCTGGCCAAGATCGCCGCCACCGAGGTGGGCATCGAAGGCTTCGACGACCTGCTGACCGGCCCCACCGCCATCGCCTTCATCAATGGAGACGTGGTCGAGGCCGCCAAGGGTCTGCGTGACTTTGCCAAGGCGAACCCCGCCCTTGTGATCAAGGGTGGAGTCCTGGACGGCAAGCCGCTCGACGCTGCCGAGGTGGCCAAGCTGGCCGACCTCGAGTCGCGCGAGGTGCTGATGGGCAAGCTGGCGGGCGCCATGCTCGCGAGCCTCTCCCAGGCCGTCTACCTGCTCAACGCGCCGATCGCCCAGGCCGCCCGTCTCGCGGGTGCGCTCCAGGCCAAGGCCGAGCAGGACCCCTCGATCCTCGCAGGTGGTGCCGGTACTCCGGCTGCTCCGGCTGCCGAGGACGCCCCGGTCGAGGAGGCCCCCTCTTCGGAGGAGGCCGCCGAGCCCGAGGCGACCGACGAGGCAGCCGAGCCGGCCGCCGAGTCCACCGACGCCTGACCAGGCCGACGTACACCACCTGAAACCCGGCGCAGTCGCACACCGCGACAGCGCCACAGACGAAAGGTTTGCCATCATGGCGAAGCTCAGCACCGACGAGCTCCTTGACGCGTTCAAGGAGATGACCCTCATCGAGCTCTCCGAGTTCGTGAAGCAGTTCGAGGACACCTTCGGCGTGACCGCCGCTGCCCCCGTCGCCGTGGCCGCCGCCCCGGCCGCCGGTGGTGCCGCTGGTGGCGACGCCGCCGCCGAGGAGAAGACCGACTTCGAGGTCGTCCTCGAGGCCGCCGGCGACAAGAAGATCAACGTCATCAAGGAGGTGCGCGCCCTGACCTCCCTCGGCCTGAAGGAGGCCAAGGACCTCGTCGAGGCCGCGCCCAAGACGATCCTCGAGGGCGTCGACAAGGCTGCCGCGGACAAGGCCAAGGAGGCCCTCGAGGCCGCCGGCGCCACCGTCACCGTCAAGTGACGACCTGCTGGCCCTTGGGCTAGCACCCGCTGCTCCGCAGCAACCGTCGAAGGGCGGTCACCCCGGTCCGGGGTGACCGCCCTTCGTCATGCGCGCGACCCTTCTCCTGCGGTCCCCGGACCATTACAGTGAGCACTTCTGATGCGTATCACGAGATGAGTTGCTCCATGCGCAACAAGCGATCAGCCGCCACGCTCATCCGGCTCCTCGAGCACGCTCGCTACGAGGTCCTGCCGACAGCCTCCACGGAGGAGAAGGTGCTCGAGCACCTGCCACGCGACCGCGTGGTCACGGTGACGGCATCGCCGGGCAAGGGCCTGGAGGCGACCTTCGACCTCGCCGAGCGCCTCACCGGCCACGGCTACGTCGTGGTGCCCCACCTCGCGGCGCGGATGGTCACCGGCCGGACCGAGCTCCAGGAGATCGCGGACCGGCTCGTCGGCAAGGGCATCAGCCGGGTCTTCGTGCCCGGTGGCGACGCCGAACCGGCGGGCGACTATCCCGACGCGCTCGCGCTGCTGCAGGACCTCCGCGAGATCGGGTCACCGTTCGCCCACGTCGGCATCACCGGCTACCCCGAGTCCCACCCGACGATCAACGACGACCTCACCGTCCAGTCGATGTGGGACAAGCGGCACTACGCCACCCACATCGTCAGCAACCTGACCTTCGACCCCACCCTCGTCCGCGACTGGATCCGCCGGCTCCGCAACCGCGGTGTGGCCATGCCGCTGCTGCTCGGCATCCCGGGGCCGGTCGAGCGCGCCAAGCTGCTCGGCATGGCCACCCGCATCGGGGTGGGGGAGTCGACGAAGTTCCTCGCCAAGAACAAGGGGCTGTTCGCCCGGCTCGCGGCACCCGGTGGGTTCACCGGCGAGAGCTTCCTGGAGAAGTGCGCACCGGCCCTGGGCGAGGAGGGTGCGCTCGTCGAGGGCCTCCACGTCTTCACCTTCAACCAGATCGGCGAGACCGAGGCCTGGCGCACCGACCTGCTCCGTCGGCTCGGCGACTAGCGCACGAGGTCGGCGAGCGCCTGCTCGAGGCCGTGGTCGCCCGTCGCCACCACGGTGAGCGGCAGCCCGAGGCTCTCCGCCGCCTCGGCGGCCTGGGCGCGGAGCTCCCCGTCGGGCTCCTGGGCCAACCAGACGACGCGCGTGTAGTGGCCGAAGTAGGTGTCGCGGAGCTCGGGGTGGCGGTCGAGGCCCAGCTCCTGGATGACGGTGCGGTCGAACGACCGGACGAGGAAGTCGGTCAGGAGATAGGTGCCCGGCTGCTCGTCGAAGAACCGCTCGAGGCGCGACTGCCCGGCGAAGACGTCGTAGCAGTGCAGCCCCGGAAGCCGCTGGATCCCGAGGTCGTCGCAGACGCCGTCGAGGGCGCCGTACGTCCCGCAGTCGGCGTAGCCGACGACGACGCGACCGTAGGACGGCCCCAGCCTGGCGGCCAGAGCGCGCACCTGGTCGGCGATCCGGTCCGGGTGGTTGTGCAGGAGCGGGGGAAGGGGGTGGACGTCGACGGGCCAGCCGCGCCGCGCGACGACCGCGGCCGCCGGCTGGGCGATCGCGCCGCACGCGATCAGTGCCACGCGGCCCTCAGGGAGGGCCTCAGGGATTGAACGAGAGCTGGTCGACGAAGGCGTCGTTGAAGCCGGGACGGTCGGAGAGCTCGACATAGGTCACCTCCTCGAGCAGCGCCCGCGCCCCGGCCCGCTCGCGCACCGAGAGGAGCGCCATCTTGGCGCCCTCGCCGGCGACGTTGCCCGCGGCGACGATCCGCAGGACGGGCAGGCGGGGGACCAGGCCGATGCGGACGGCCGATGCGGGGGAGAGGTAGCTGCCGAACGAGCCCGCGAGGAGCACCTGCTGCACGTCGCGGTGCTCGAGGCCGAGCTCCTCGAGGAGCAGGGACCAGCCGGTGGAGATGGCTGCCTTGGCGAACTGCAGCTCGCGCACGTCGCGCTGGGAGAGGTAGACGCACTCGGCCGTCTCGGCGTCAGGCGTGGGCCGGTGCAGGATGAACACCCGCTCCTCGCCGATCCTCGACATCCGGTCGGCGAGGGCGGGGGCGATGCCCTTGGCGTCCTCCTCGGGCACCAGCCGCCCCGTGGCGTCGAGGAGGCCGACGCGGACGAGCTCGGCGACCGCGTCGACCAGGCCGGAGCCGCACAGCCCCCGGGGCTCGACGTCGCCGATGACCTGCAGCGTGACGGCGGGGTCCTCGCCCTCGGCGTGGGGGTCGACCTTGACGACCTCGATGGCGCCGTCGGCGGCCCGCATGCCGCACCGGATGGCCCCGCCCTCGAACGCCGGACCGGCGGGCGCGGCCGTGGACAGGATGGTCTCCCCGTCGCTGAGCACGATCTCGCAGTTGGTGCCGACGTCGATGAACAGCCGGGTGCGCTTGTCGCGGTCCATCCCGCTGGCGAGCATGCCCGCGACGATGTCGCCACCGACGTAGGCGCCGAGGGCGGGGAAGAGGAAGGCGCGCGCCCGCGGGTGCAGGCTCAGGCCCAGCTCGGAGGCGAGGACCGACGGCGGCTGCGCGGCCGACATCACGAACGGGGCGACGCCGAGCGGCTCGGGGTCGATGCCGAGCGCGAGAGCCGTCATCGTCGCGTTGCCGGCGACGGCCACCTCGTAGACGTGCGCGGGGTCCACCCCGGCCTCGCGGCACACCTCCGCAGCCAACGAGGACAGCGTGCTGCCGGCGAGCTGCTGCAGGCGCCCGAGGGCCTCGGGATCCATCATCGTGGCGCTGATCCGGGTGATGACGTCGCCGCCGAAGGGCTGCTGGGCGTTGAGGGCCGAGGCGACGGCAAGCGGGGTGCCGGTGCCGACGTCGAGGAGCGTGCCGACGACCGTCGTGGTGCCGAGGTCGAACGCGATGGCGTAGCGCGCACCCGTGGTGTCGCCGGGCTCGACGTCGACGAGGGCCTCGTCGAGGATGACCGCGGTGACCTTGAAGTCGGCCGCTCGCAGCACCGTGGACAGCCGGCGCAGCACGTGGAGGTCGGCAGTGAGCTCGAGGTCGTCGATGGCGTCGGTGAGGCGTACGAGGTCGGTGCGCTGGTCGGCGAGGGTGGCCTCGTCGAGCTCGACGTAGCGCTTCTGGAGGGCCGGGCGCAGGATCACCTGACGCCCGATGCCGACGGTCGCGGCCTTGGGCCTGGTGGTCAGCGGAGGGACCTCGACGGCGAGGTCGCGGGTCGCGTGGAGCAGGCAGCCGAGGCGCCAGCCCTCGGCGAGCTGCGCCGCGGTGAAGGTGCGCACGTCGTGGCGGGTGATCGGGGTCGCGGTGTCGGAGGTGACCCGGATGCGGCACTTGTGGCAGGTGCCGTGGCCGCCGCAGGTGGAGTCGATCGCGATGCCGTTCCACGACGCGGCGTCGAAGACGGTCACCCCGGGCGGCACGCGGACGTCGCGCAGCGCCGGCGGGACCTCCGCCCCGTCCTCGGCCTTGGTCATGACGGTGAACGCGAGGGCGACCCGGCCGGTCCCGTCGTGGGCTGCGGGCTCGGCGCCCGGCCTCTCGATGAGGCCCTCGCGGGCCACGTCGGCGAGCGAGAAGTCGGGCCCGTCGGGAGGCCCGCTCATAGCGCTGCGCGGTGGGCTGGAGTCACGGGGTCCCCGCGGCGTTGTCCGGGGGAGCGCAGCGGCGGAGGAGAACGTCGTGGGGTGTCTTCACGCTCGCTCGGCCTCCTGCTTCGCCCGGTGCGCGGTGATCCACGCCATGCCCCAGTCGTCGTGGCCGAGGAACACGTCGGCCGCCTTGACCGCCTCGACGACGTGGGGCGTGCGGGCGTCCATGATCGCGCTCGTCAGCCCCGAGGTCATCGCCATGGGGAGCCACGTGCCGTTGAGGGTGTGCCGGCCCGGCATCCCGAAGGAGACGTTGGAGGCGCCGCAGGTCATGTTGACGCCGAAGTCGTCGCGGATGCGTCGCATCACCTCGAAGGTCACCAGGCTCGTGCTGGTGTCGGCCCCGATGGGCATGGCCAGGGGGTCGATGACGATGTCGGCCTGCGCGATGCCGTACTCCTGCGTGGCGACGCGGACGATCTTGCCGGTGAGCTCGACGCGCTTGTCGGCCTCCATCGGGATCTCGTCGTGGTCGTTGGGCAGGGCGATGATCGCCGCGTCGTACTTCTTGACCAGCGGCAGGATCGCCGCCATGCGGTCGTCCTCGGCGGTGATCGAGTTGACCAGCGCACGGCCCTGGTAGACCGAGAGGCCGGCCTCGAGCGCCTCGACGACCGAGGAGTCGATGCAGATCGGGAGGTCGGTCAGCTCCTGGACCATCTGGATCGCCTTGGCCAGCAGCTCGGGCTCGTCGGTGAGCGGGACGCCCATGTTGATGTCGAGCACGTCGGCGCCGCCCTCGACCTGCGCCTTGACGTCGCGCTCGATCGCCGAGAGGTCGCCGTCGCGGAGCTGCTGCTGGAAGATGCGGCGCCCGGTGGGGTTGATCCGCTCGCCGATGAGGGTGAAGCGCGTGTCGTGCCCGATGACCACCTCGCGGGTGGCCGAGCGCAGGACCGTGCGCAGCGGCTCGGCGGGGCTCACGCTGGCACCTTGGTGCGCTTGGCCTCGATCAGGCTCTTGGCGCGCTTGACGGTCTGGGAGGCGTCGGCGGCGTAGCCGTCGGCCCCGACCGCGTCGGCGTACTCCTGGGTGACGGGTGCGCCGCCGACCATCACGATCACCTCGTTGCGGATGCCGGCCTTCTCGAGGGCGTTCATGTTGGCCTTGAACATCGGCATGGTGGTGGTGAGGAACGCCGAGAAGCCGACGATGTCGGGCTGGTGCTCCTCGATCGCCGCCACGAACTTCTCCGGGGCCACCTGCACGCCGAGGTCGATCACCTCGAAGCCGGCGCCCTCCAGCATGATGTTGACGAGGTTCTTGCCGATGTCGTGGACGTCCCCCTTCACCGTCCCCATCAGGAACTTGCCGACGGTCGCCACGCCCGTCTCGGCCAGCAACGGCCGGAGCCGCTCCATCGCGCCGGCCATGGCGCGCCCGGCGATGAGCATCTCCGGCACGAAGAAGTCACCGCGCTCGAACCGCGCACCGACCTCCTCCAGCGAGGGGATCAGGGCGTCGAAGAGCAGCGTCTGCGGCTCCATGTCGAGGCCGAGGCCCTCGTTGGTCAGCTCGAGCACACGCGGGGCGTTGCCCACGAGGGTCTCGTCGTAGAGGGCCTGAAGGATGTCCTCGGGGGTCATGCGACCACCTCCTGGGTGCGGGCAGCTCGGTGTGCGGGGTCGGTGTGGGCGGGACCGCGAAGCAGCGTGGACAGCGCGGTGGACTGGTCGAGCAGGTGGCGTCCGAGCTCGTCGAGCCGCTCGGCCAACCGGGCCGTGGGGCCCGAGATCCCGAGCGAGGCGACGACGTCGCCGCGGAGGCCGAAGACCGGGACGGCGATGCCGGTGAGCCCGATCTCCAGCTCGTCCTCGGTGACGGTCCAGCCCCGGTCGCGGGCGCGCCGGCCGTCACGGCGTACGGCGTCGGCGTCCGGCAGCGTCGCCGGGGTGAGCTGCTCCAGCTCGCCCTCGGGGAGGTCGAGCGCGCCCCAGGCGAGGAGCACCTTGCCGAGCGCGGAGCAGTGGGCGGGGACGTCGATCTCGGTCCAGTCGCGGGTGCCGAGGAGGTAGGTCGAGTCGATCTGGGCGACCTGGACCACCCGGTCGCCACGGGCGACGCTGAGGTGGACCGTCTCCCCGGTGTCGGAGCCGATGCGCTCCATGACCGGGCGGGCCAGCCGGACCAGCTCGTCCCACGGATCGTGCCGTGCGGCGTAGAGCCAGAACAGCCGGCCGGCGACGTAGGACCCGGAGCCGACGCGCTCCAGCAGCCCCGACCGCTCGAGGGCGGCGAGCAGCCGCGAGGTCGTCGACTTCGCCAGCCCGCTCGCGTCCTGGAGCTCGGCGAAGGACATCGGCTCGTCGGCGTGGACGACCGTCGCGACGAGGTCGGCGGCGCGGTCCAGTGCTCGCGTCCCGGTGGCGGACTCGCTCACGGACGGCTCCTTCGGTCGAGGGGTTCACAGGCGTTCCATGATGTGGAACCGTGGTTCCACATCATGAGGCTAGAAGCCGCCGCGAGCCGAGGTCAAGGGGTCAGCGGAGTCGAGCCGCGAGCGACCCAGGAGGTCCCGTGTTCCGCAACGCGATGCCGCGCTACGAAGTTCTGTCCCAGGAGGCGATGGCCACCCTCGACAAGGGGTGGCGGCGGCTGATGACCGAGATCGGCGTCGAGTTCATGGACGACCGCGCGCTCGAGCTGTTCCGCAAGGCCGGCCAGCGGGTCGAGGACAACACGGTCTTCCTCGATCCCGACTTCGTCCTCGAGCAGGTCGCCAAGGCGCCGCGCGAGTTCGACGTGCAGGCCCGCAACCACGACAACGACATCCACATCGGCGGCGACTCGATGGCGTTCGGCGCGGTCTACGGTCCGCCGTTCGTGCGCCAGGGCGACGTACGACGCGACGCGACGATGGACGACTTCCGGAACTTCACCAAGCTCGCCCAGTCGTTCGCGGTGCTCGACTCGGCCGGCGGCGTCATCTGCGAACCCAACGACACTCCGCTCGACAGTCGGCACCTCGACATGACCTACGCGCTCCAGACGCTGACCGACAAGATCTACATGGGCAACGTGGTCTCGGGGGTCAACGCCGCGGACACCATCGCGATGAGCTCGATCCTCTTCGGGTCCCGCGAGGCGATCGAGGAGACCCCGGCGACGATCTCGCTGATCAACTGCAACTCGCCCCTGCGCTGGGACGACCGGATGCTCGAGGCGCAGTTCGAGTACTCCGGTGCCGGCCAGCCCGTCGTGCTGACCCCCTTCATCCTGATGGGCGCGATGTCGCCGGTGACCATCCCGGCGGCCCTGGTGCAGCAGATCGTCGAGGCCCTGTCGGGGATCGCGCTTTCGCAGCTGATCCGTCCCGGGACCCCGGTGATCTTCGGGTCGTTCCTGTCCAACATCGACATGCAGTCGGGTTCGCCGACCTTCGGCACTCCGGAGTCCGGGCTCGGGCTGCTCTGCACCGGTCAGATCGCGCGGCACTTCGGGCTGCCGTTCCGCACCGGCGGCGGCCTGACCTCCTCGCAGGTGGCCGACGCGCAGGCCGGCTACGAGGCGCTGATGACCCTGATGCCGACCTTCCTCGCCGGCGCCAACTGGGTGATGCACTCCGCCGGCTGGCTCGAGGGCGGCCTGGTGGCGGGCTACGAGAAGTTCATCGTCGACATCGAGCTGCTCCAGATGCTGCGCCACGAGTTCACCCCGCTCGAGATCGACGAGGCCTCGATGGCCTTCGACGCACACCAGGAGGTCGGCCACGGTGGCCACTTCCTCGGCGCGATGCACACGATGGAGCGCTTCCGCACCTGCTTCTACCGGCCGCTGCTCTCGTCGTCGGAGAACTACGAGCGGTGGATGCGCAACGGCGGTCACGACGCCAACCACCGGGCCCAGGTCACGTACCAGAAGACGCTCGAGGACTACGAGCAGCCCGCGCTCGACGACGCGATCCGCGAGGAGCTCGAGGACTACGTCATCCGCCGGCGCGCCGAGCTCGGCGACTGACCGCCGCGGTCGGACGACCATAAGTCGGACGCGCACGCGGGGCGTACACGTGGGTAGGCGGACGACAGCCACTTCTGGTCGTCCGACGCGCCGCGGCTGCGGGGCGATGACCAGCGGGGTCAGCTGAGGCCGAGGATCGTCCCGTCGTCGGCGAGGTCGATGCGCGCGGCCGAGGGGTCCCGGGGCAGGCCAGGCATGGTCATCATGTCGCCGCAGACCACGACGACGAACCCGGCGCCGGCGGAGAGGCGTACCTCGCGCACGTGCAGCTCGTGACCCGACGGCGCACCCAATGACGTGGGGTCGGTCGAGAAGGAGTACTGGGTCTTGGCGACGCAGACCGGGAGCCCGGCGTAGCCGTCGCGCTCGATGCGCAGCAGCCGGCGGCGGGCCTTGGCGTCCCACGTGACCTGCCCGGCGCCGTAGAGCCGGGTGGCGATCGCCTCCACCTTGGCCGTCAGCGAGAGGTCGTCGTCGTAGGTGAAGGAGAACTCGTACGGCGACGGCTGCGCGAGCGAGGCGAGCACGCCCTCGGCGAGGTCCTTCGCGCCGTTGCCGCCGTCGACGAAGTGCGTCGCGGGGAAGGCGCGGACGCCCTCCTCGGCCACGAGCTCGACCACCCTGGCCACCTCCCGGTCGGTGTCGGTGGGGAAGCGGTTGACCGCGACGACGGCGGGGATGCCGTAGACGTCGCGGATGTTGGCGAGGTGGCGGCGCAGGTTGACCATGCCGGCCTCGACCGCGGCGACGTCCTCGGTGCCGAGGTCCGCGAGCGGCACGCCGCCGTGGTACTTCAGGGCGCGCACCGTCGCGACCACGACGGCCACGTCGGGCCGCAGGCCGGACTTGCGGCACTTGATGTCGACGAACTTCTCCGCCCCCAGGTCGGCGCCGAAGCCGGCCTCGGTCACGACGATGTCGGCCAGCCGTAGTCCCGCGCGGGTCGCCATCACCGAGCTGCAGCCGTGGGCGATGTTGGCGAACGGGCCGCCGTGCACGAAAGCAGGGGCCCCCTCGAGCGTCTGCACGAGGTTGGGTGCCAGCGCGTCGCGGAGCAGGGCTGCCATCGCGCCGTGCGCACCCAGGTCGCGCGCGGTGACGGGCTTCGTCGAGCGGTCGTAGCCGATGACGATGTCACCGATGCGGCTCTTGAGGTCGGCCCAGGACTCGGTCAGGCAGAAGATCGCCATCAGCTCGGAGGCCACCACGATGTCGAAGCCGTCCTCGCG
Organism: Nocardioides sp. P4_G10; assembly: GCF_056401175.1. Classification (NCBI taxonomy): domain Bacteria; kingdom Bacillati; phylum Actinomycetota; class Actinomycetes; order Propionibacteriales; family Nocardioidaceae; genus Nocardioides; species Nocardioides sp. P4_G10. The sequence goes on from NZ_JBFUJV010000010.1 coordinate 22,044, forward strand.
GGGGAAGCCGTTGGCGTGGCCACCCATCGCCACGACGACCTCGCGCAGGGCGCGGTCGTTGGTGTCGAGCACGCGCTTCCACGTCACGCTGCGGACGTCGATGTCGAGCTCGTTGCCGTGGTGGACGTGGTTGTCGATGAGGGCCGCGAGCAAGTTGTTGGCCGCGGCGATCGCGGCGAAGTCGCCGGTGAAGTGCAGGTTGATGTCGGTCATCGGCACGACCTGGCTCCAGCCGCCGCCGGCCGCACCGCCCTTCATGCCGAAGACGGGCCCCATGGACGGCTCGCGCAGGCAGGCGACCGTCCGGTGGCCCAGGCCGTGGAGCGCGTCGGTGAGCCCGACGGTGGTGGTCGTCTTGCCCTCGCCCGGCGGGGTCGGGGACAGCGCGGTGACGAGGACCAGCTTGCCGAGGGGGCGGTCGGCCAGGGAGGTGAGGTAGCCGATGTCGACCTTCGCCTTGTAGTGGCCGTAGGGCACGAGGTGGTCCTCGCCGATCCCGAGCGTCTCGTCCGCGATCTCGCGGATGGGCCGCAGGACGGCGGCGTTGGCGATCTCGATGTCGGACTGCATGGTGCTCCTTCGGGTGGTTGCCAACGGGGTCAGCGGAAGACGACGGTGCGATCGCCGTTGAGCAGGACACGTGACTGCGCGTGCCAGCGCACGGCGCGGGACAGGACCTGTGCCTCCACGTCGCGTCCTGCCGCGACGAGCTGGTCCTGGTCGTAGCCGTGGTCCACGCGCAGGACGTCCTGCTCGATGATCGGTCCCTCGTCGAGGTCGGCGGTGACGTAGTGCGCCGTCGCGCCCACCAGCTTGACCCCGCGGTCGAAGGCCTGGTGGTAGGGCCGGGCGCCCTTGAAGCTCGGCAGGAACGAGTGGTGGATGTTGATCGCGCGTCCGGACAGCCGTCGGCACAAGTCGTCGGACAGCACCTGCATGTAGCGGGCCAGCACGACGAGGTCGCTTCCCGTGGAGTCCACGATCTCCATGAGCTGGTCCTCGGCGTCGGACTTGGTCGCCGACGTCACGGGGACGTGGTGGAAGTCGATGCCGTACGACCGGACGAGCGGACCGGCGTCGGGGTGGTTGGAGACGACGGCCGGGATCTCGATCTGCACCGCCCCCGTGCTGGCGCGGAAGAGCAGGTCGTTGAGGCAGTGCAGGTGTTTCGACACCATGATGAGCGTCCGGTATGGCGCGTCCGCCGCCCACAGCTCGAAGTGCATGCCGAACCTCTGGGCGGTGTCGGCGAACGCCTCGCGCAGGGGAGCGGGGTCGGTCGGGGTGGCGGTGGTGAAGGAGATCCGCATGAAGAAGCGGCTGGTCAGCCGGTCGCCGAACTGCTGGCTCTCGACGATGTTGGCGCCGTGCTCGACGAGGTAGCCGCTGACGGCGTGGACGATCCCCGGACGGTCGGGGCAGGACAGGGTCAGGACGAAGTCGCTCACGCCGCCTCCGATCAATGTTGCGCTTGACGAAACAGAGTTTGCGATACGCAACAGCTGCTGCGCTAGTGTCGCGTCATGCGCAACAGCGACGAGACGGGCTCCGGAGGCGGCGGCGTCCAGTCCGTCGACCGTGCGCTGAGCATCCTGGAGGTGCTGGCGCGCACCGGTGAGGCCGGGGTCACCGAGATCGCGAGCCAGCTCGGCGTCCACAAGAGCACGGCGTTCCGCTTGATGGCGACCCTCGAGTCGCACCGCCTGGTCGAGCAGACGGGTGACCGCGGGCGCTACCGGCTCGGTGTCGGCATCCTCCGCCTGGCCGGCGCCACCACGGCGCGGCTCGACCTCGTGCAGGAGGCGCGTCCGATCTGCCGTCAGCTCGCCGCCGACACCGGCGAGACGGTCAACGTCGCGGTGCTCGCCGACGGGTCCGCGCTCTACCTCGACCAGGTGGCCGGCACCTCGGCCCTGCAGCCCCACAACTGGGTCGGCCAGCACATCCCGTTGCACGCGACCAGCAACGGCAAGGTCCTCCTGAGCGGCCTCGACGAGGCGGAGCTCGAGCAGGCGCTCGGCGCGCTGACGACGTACACCGCCCAGACGATCACCGGGCTCCCGCAGCTGCGCGACGAGCTCGCCCGGGTGCGCGATCAGGGCTACGCCGTCGCGATCGACGAGCTCGAGGTCGGGCTGACGGCCGTGGCGGCCCCGGTCCGCAACGCCCACGGGGACGTGGTGGCGTCGATGAGCGTGTCGGGACCGTCGTTCCGCCTCGGTCCGGACCGGATCGACGAGGTCATCACCCTGCTCGAGGAAGCCGCCGGTGAGGTGTCGCACCGGCTCGGCTGGGGTCATCGATAGTCGGCACGTGAACCGCTTGGCCCTTGACGACCACGGGTCGTCGCAGGATCCTGCGAACGTGGCTGGTTGCGCTCGGAGCACCCGGTTGCGACATACGCAACAATTGCCCGAGGTGGTGTGATGCCAGAGCTGTACGTCGACGGAGCGTGGACGAGCGCTGTCGCGGGTGGTCGACGCGAGATCCGGTGCCCCGCGGACGGCTCGCTGGTGGCCGAGGTCGACGAGGCCGGGGCGGAGGACACCGACGCCGCGATCGCCGCGGCGCACCAGGCGTTCCACGACGGCGACTGGCCGACCACGTCCGGTCGTGATCGCGGCGACCTGCTCCTGCGCCTGGCCGACCTCCTCGAGCGCGACGCCGACGACGTGGCCCGCATGGAGTCGCTCGACACCGGCAAGCGCTTCGTCGAGAGCCAGTACGACGTCGCCGACGTCGTCTCGGTCTTCCGCCACTACGGGCGGGTGGCTGCCGAGGACGCCGGCCGCGTCGTCGACACCGGGAACCCCGACGTGGTCAGCCGCATCGTCCACGAGCCGATCGGCGTGTGCGGACTCATCACGCCGTGGAACTACCCGCTCCTCCAGGTCTCGTGGAAGGTCGCGCCCTGCCTCGCGGCGGGCAACACCTTCGTCCTCAAGCCCAGCGAGCTGACGCCGCACTCCGCGATCCACCTGATGCGCCTCCTGGAGGAGGCCGGCCTGCCCGCGGGCGTCGGCAACCTCGTGCTGGGGGCCGGCGCGAGCGCGGGCGCCTCGCTCTCCTCGGACCCGCGCGTCGACCTGGTCTCGTTCACCGGCGGGCTGGAGACGGGCCGGGCGATCATGGCGACCGCCGCGGCGACGGTGAAGAAGGTGGCCCTGGAGCTGGGCGGCAAGAACCCCAACATCGTCTTCGCGGACGCCGACCTCGAGGTCGCCCTCGACTTCGCGCTGACCGCGGTCTTCCTGCACTCCGGCCAGGTGTGCTCCGCGGGCGCCCGGCTGCTGGTCGAGGAGTCGATCCACGACTCCTTCGTCGACACCCTCGTCGAGCGGGCGGGCGCGATCCGTTTGGGCGGCCCCTTCGACGACAAGGCCGAGACCGGCCCGCTGACCAGTGCCGCCCACCGCGACAAGGTGGAGGCGTACGTCGCCCGCGGGCTCGCCGAGGGAGCGGTGCTGCGGCTCGGGGGAGCGCGCCCCGACGACCCCGCCCTGAGTGACGGCTTCTACTACCTCCCGACGATCCTCGACGCCTGCACGACCGGCATGGCGGTCACCCAGGACGAGTCCTTCGGCCCGGTGCTGACCGTGGAGACGTTCCGCGACGAGGACGAGGCGGTGCGCATCGCCAACGACTCGATCTACGGCCTGGCCGGGGCCGTCTGGACCCAGGACGCCGGCCGGGCGCAGCGCGTGGCCGGGCGGCTGCGCATGGGGACGGTGTGGATCAACGACTACCACCCGTACGTCCCCCAGGCCGAGTGGGGCGGCTACAAGCAGTCCGGCACCGGGCGCGAGCTCGGGCAGGCCGGCCTCGACGAGTACCGCGAGACCAAGCACGTGTGGCACAACATCCGCCCCGTGCCGCAGCGCTGGTTCGGCGGATAGGGGCGACGACCATGGGAGCGGACCGGTACGACGTCGTCATCGTGGGAGGTGGCTCGGCCGGGTGCGCGCTCGCCAACCGGCTCTCCGCCGATCCCTCCACCTCGGTGCTGGTGCTGGAGGCGGGACGCACCGACCGGTTCGACCCGCTGATCCACGCCCCGGCGGCCCTGCCGTTCCCGATCGGCAACCCGCTCTACGACTGGAAGTACGAGAGCGAGCCGGAGCCGGCGATGGACGGTCGCCGGATCTACCACGCCCGCGGCAAGGTGCTCGGCGGGTCGTCCTCGATCAACGGGATGATCTTCCAGCGCGGCAACCCGATGGACTACGAACGATGGGCCCGCGAGCCCGGCATGGAGTCCTGGGACTACCGGCACTGCCTGCCCTACTTCAAGCGGATGGAGTCGCTCGTCCTGCCCGACGGGCAGGTCGGGGCCGACGCGTGGCGCGGCGGGTCGGGGCCGCTGAAGCTGGAGCGGAGCCCGGCCACCAACCCGCTCTTCAGTGCGTTCTTCGAGGCGGCCCAGCAGGCCGGCTACCCCTTGACCGACGACGTCAACGGCTACCGCCAGGAGGGCTTCGGGCGCTTCGACCGCAACATCGTCAAGGGCGTGCGGATGTCCGCGGCCCGCGCCTACCTGCACCCGGTGATGAAGCGCAAGAACCTCACCGTCGAGACGTTCGCCCACGCCACGCGGATCCGCTTCGAGGGCCGCCGGGCCGTCGGCGTCGACTACCTCCGCGCCGGCCGACGGCACGAGCAGGTCCGGGCGGGCGAGGTCATCCTCTGTGGCGGCGCGATCAACTCCCCGCAGCTGCTGCAGCTGTCGGGCGTCGGCAACCCCGAGCACCTCCGCCCGCTCGGGGTGGAGATGGTCCACGACCTTCCCGGCGTGGGGGAGAACCTGCAGGACCACCTCGAGGTCTACATCCAGTACTCCTCGCTGATGCCCGTCTCCATCGTGGAGGGCCTCAAGTGGCGCAACCGCCCGCTCGTCGGGCTCGAGTGGCTGTTCAAGCGGACCGGGACGGCCGCGTCCAACCACTTCGAGGGTGGCGGCTTCTGCCGGTCCAACGAGGATGTCGACTGGCCCAACCTGATGTTCCACTTCCTGCCCATCGCGATCCGCTACGACGGCTCGGCGCCGGCCGGGCAGGACAAGTACGCCCACGGCTACCAGGTCCACATCGGCCCGATGTACGCCGACACCCGCGGGTGGGTGCGCATCTCCYCCACGGACCCGCGGCAGAAGCCGAAGATGCTCTTCAACTACCTGTCCACCGACAACGACCGGCGCGAGTGGGTCGAGGCGGTGAGGGTGGCGCGCGACATCCTCAACCAGCCCGCCTTCGCGCCGTTCAACGGCGGCGAGCTCTCGCCCGGGCCGGTGGTGGGGACCGACGAGGAGATCCTCGACTGGGTGCGCAAGGACGCCGAGACCGCGCTCCACCCCTCGTGCACCGCGAAGATGGGCACCGACGACATGTCGGTCACCGACCCCACCAGCATGCGCGTGCACGGCACCGAGGGCCTGAGGGTCGTCGACGCCAGCGTCTTCCCCTTCGTCACCAACGGCAACATCTACGCCCCCGTGATGATGGTCGCCGAGAAGGCGGCCGACCTGATCGCGGGCAACACGCCGCTGCCGCCCGCCGACGTCCCGTACTACCGCCACCGTGACGGCGTGCCGCTGTACCCGCCCGGCGATCCCCGCAACGACCAGGAGCAGCCATGAGCACCACGACCGACCGGGCGACCGGAACCAGCGCGGCCAGCGACGAGTCGGCGCTCTCGGTGCGCAACCTCTGGAAGATCTTCGGCAAGGGCGCGGACTCCATCATCGGCACGGCTGACGCCGACCTGTCGCGCGCCGACCTCAAGGCCAAGACGGGATGCGTCGTCGGGGTCAAGGACGTGTCCTTCGACGTCGCCCCGGGCGAGGTGTTCGTGGTCATGGGCCTCTCCGGGTCCGGCAAGTCGACGCTGGTGCGCCTGCTGACGCGACTCATCGAGCCGACGAGCGGCTCGGTGTCGCTCAACGGCATGGACGTCACGTCCGCCTCTCCTGGTCAGCTGCGCGACGTCCGCCGCAACCAGGTGTCGATGGTCTTCCAGCACTTCGGCCTGCTGCCCCACCGCCAGGTGATCGACAACGTCGCCTACGGCCTCGAGGTGCGCGGCGTCGCCAAGAAGGACCGCCGCGCGAAGGCCGGCGAGATCGTCGACCTCGTCGGCCTGACCGGCTACGAGAAGTCCTATCCCGACCAGCTCTCCGGCGGCATGCAGCAGCGGGTCGGCCTGGCCCGGGCCCTGGCGGGCGACCCGGAGATGCTGCTCTTCGACGAGCCGTTCTCCGCGCTCGACCCGCTCATCCGGCGCGACATGCAGAACGAGGTCATCCGCCTGCACCGCGAGCTCGGCAAGACGATGGTGTTCATCACCCACGACCTCGCCGAGGCGCTCAAGCTCGGTGACCGGATCCTCATCATGCGCGACGGCGCCATCGTCCAGATCGGCTCGCCCGACGAGGTCGTCGCGCGGCCGGCCGACGACTACGTCAAGGACTTCGTCTCCGAGGTGCCCAAGTCGCACGTGCTGACCCTGAAGTGGGTGATGCGCGAGCCGCGGCCAGGTGAGTCCCTCGAGGGCCCTGCGCTGCCGATCACCACCATCGTCCGGCAGGCCGCCCGGGCCGCCATCGCGTCGGAGCACCCGATCCGCGTGATGGACGGCGACCAGATGGTGGGCGTCGTCGACGAGGAGGACATCATGCGCGTGGTCGTCGCCGAGGAGGAGTCGTGACCGCCACCGCCCCGGCTCCCGCCGCCCGCAAGCCCGTCGAGCCCGGGGCCGAGCCGCCGCCCCCGGAGCGCGCGTCGGTCAGCCGCTGGATCCCGGCCGTCGTGATCGTCGCCGTCTGGATCGTCGTCTACTTCCTCACCGAGGGCACCGACACCCTGGCCCTGCCCGGCGTCGCGCGCACCGACCTGCACGACCGGCTCACCGAGTTCAACAACGACCTCCTCGCGAGTCGCGACACCAACCCGATCATGCAGTTCACCAACTCGATCTCCGACCTGTTGCGCAGTGTCTTCGAGTGGGTGCAGCGGATGGTCGTCGTGCCGAACCCGCCCCGCCCCGTGCCCGAGATCGGCTGGCTGGGCGTCGTGGCGATCGCGACGTACGTCGGCCTCGTGATCGCCAACTGGCGTATCGCGATCCTGGTCTGCCTCTCGTTCCTCTCCTTCGGCGTCCTCGGCTTCTGGCAGGACTCGCTCGACCTCCTCATCGTCACCGGCATCTCGGTGGCGATCGTGATCCTCCTCGGGATGCCGCTGGCGGTCCTGGTCGGCACCAGCGCGCGGGCCAACAAGGTGATCACCGTGATCCTCGACCTGATGCAGACGATGCCGACGTTCGTCTACCTCCTGCCGGTCGTGCTGTTCTTCGGCATCGGGGTGAGCGCGGCCGTCGTGAGCACGATGATCTACGCCCTCCCGCCGCTCGTCCGGATTGCCGGCTTCGGGATCCGGGAGGTCCCGACGACCACGATCGAGGCCACCGACTCGGCTGGCCAGACCTACTGGCAGCGGTTGTTCAAGGTGCAGCTGCCGATGGCCCGCAAGACCATCATCGTGGGCCTCAACCAGACCACGCTGGCGGCGCTGTCGATGGCCACCCTGGCGGCCTTCGTCAACGGCCCGGGTCTCGGCAAGCCCGTCCTGGCCGGCCTGCGGATCAACGACGTCGGGGCTGCGTTCGTCCCGGGCGTCCTGATCGTGGTCATGGCCGTCATGCTCGACCGGACGACGACGGCGGCCAGCGAGCGGTCCGAGAAGGTGGCCCGCGGCGGCGGCGGCAACGTCCGGCAGCGGCGCATCCTCCTCGCTGCTGGCGGCGTCGGCACCCTCGTCGCCGTCTACCTCTCGCGCACCTACATCGGGCTCGCCGAGTTCCCCGTCTACACGATCGGCGACAAGCTGGCCACCGTCGTCAACGACGTCATGGACTGGGTCACCAGCACCTTCGGCGGGGTCACCGGCGCGTTCAAGGACTACGTGACCGAGTGGCTGCTCAACCCGATGCAGTCACTCCTGGCGGAGTCGCCGTGGTACGTCTCCTTCGTCGGGATCGCCGCGCTCGCGTTGGTCTTCGGCGGTGCCCGGGCGTTCGTGTCCGCCCTCGTGTGCCTGACCGGCATCTGGTTCTTCGACCTGTGGCACGACGCCATGATCACCCTCACCATGACGCTGGTCGCCACCGTGCTGGTGATGATCCTGGCCCTGGTCTTCGGGGTCTGGATGGCCCGCGACCGCAAGGTCGACCTCGGCATCAGACCCCTGCTCGACGCAGGGCAGACGATCCCGCCGTTCGTCTACCTGATCCCGGTGCTCGCCCTCTTCGGACCGTCCCGCTTCACCGCGATCGTCGCGGGCGTCGTGTACGCCGCACCCGCCGCGATCAAGCTGGTGGCCGACGGCGTCAAGGGGGTCTCTCCGACCACCATCGAGGCGGGCCGCTCGACCGGCCAGACGACGTGGCAGGAGATCAGCAAGGTCCAGCTGCCGATGGCCAAGGGCTCACTCGTCCTCGCCACCAACCAGGGCCTGCTCTACGTGCTGTCCATGACCGTGATCGGCGGCCTCGTCGGCGCCGGCGCGCTCGGCTACGACGTCGTCTACGGCTTCTCGCGCAGCGAGGCGTGGGGCAAGGGCCTGGCCGCGGGCATCACCATCGTGCTGCTCGGTGTGATGCTCGACCGGATCACCCGGGCTGCTGCCGACGTACGTCGTGACGACGGGGCCGGGCCGCGGCGGGCGTTCCACACGCGACTGCCCATCGGCTTCCCCGGCGACCGGAAGGTCGTCGAGACCTGACGCCCGCGAATCGGAGACCCCAACGATGTGCCGATCCATCACCAGATGAGGAGAACCACCATGAGAACTGCCCGCAGCCGGGCTGCGCGACTCGGGGCAGTAGCCGCCGTCGCCACGCTCGCCCTCTCCGCCTGCGGCGGAGGTTCGATCGACGAGCAGACCAAGGCCAACGAGTCGCAGGCCGCCGAGGGTGGTGGCGAGTGCGGTGACCTCAGCATGGCCGTGAACCCGTGGGTCGGCTACGAGGCCAGCGCCTACGTCGTCGGCACGGTCGCCGAGCAGGAGCTCGGCTGCTCGGTCGAGTACAAGGAGCTCAAGGAGGACGTCTCGTGGCAGGGCTTCGGCACGGGGGAGGTCGACGTCGTCATCGAGGACTGGGGTCACCCCGACCTTGAGAAGAAGTTCTTCGCCGAGCAGGGCGACGGGACCGCGACGGACTTCGGCCCGCAGGGCAACGTCGGCATCATCGGATGGTTCGTCCCGCCGTGGCTCGCCGAGGAGCACCCGGACATCCTCGACTACAAGAACCTCAACAAGTACGCCCAGGAGTTCGCGACGTCGGAGTCCGGCGGCCAGGGCCAGTTCCTTGGCGCCGACCCGTCCTACGTGCAGTTCGACGAGGCGATCGTGAGCAACCTCGACCTGGACTTCAAGGTCGTCTTCTCCGGGTCGGAAGCCGCCTCGATCGAGGCGTTCCGCAAGGCCGAGGAGAACAAGGAGTGGGTCATCGGCTACTGGTACGAGCCGCAGTACTTCAACGCCGAGGTGGCGATGCAGCGCGTCGCCCTCCCGCCGTACGAGGACGGCTGCCAGGACGACCCGCAGACGGTCGCCTGCGACTACCCGGAGACCGAGCTGAAGAAGATCGTCAGCACCGAGTGGTCCGAGGGCGACTCCACCGCCGTCGACCTGGTGCAGAACTTCACCTGGACCAACGAGGACCAGAACGTCGTGGCCGGCTACATCGCGTCCGACGGCATGTCCCCCGAGGACGCGGCCGCCAAGTGGGTCGACGAGAACCAGGACAAGGTGGACGCCTGGCTCGGCTGACGCTGTTCGGTGGCCCTCCTCCGTGCGACCCTTGACAGTCGCTTGGGGGAGGGTCATCGTACGTTCGTTGCAGGTCACGCACTAGGTTGCGCAAGACGCAACCGGATGGGTAGGCGACATGGCTCTCCGGGAACCGGTCGATCAGTCCCTGGTCCCACCGCACGGGGAGGGTCGCGACCTCTCCCTCGACAAGGTGACGTTCGGCGTCGCGGCGGCCCTCGCGATCGCCTTCCTCGTCTGGGGGGTCGTCGACTCCGAGGGGATGGGCACGACCACCGGCGAGCTGCTCGGGTGGCTGGAGACCACGTTCGGCTGGCTGTTCATCCTGGTCAGTGCGTCGTTCCTGCTCTTCTCCGCCTACCTCGCGGTGAGCCGCTACGGCAACATCCGGCTCGGTCCCGACGACTCCGAGCCGGAGTTCTCGACGTTCTCCTGGGTCTCGATGATGTTCGCGACGGGCATGGGCATCGGCCTGATGTTCTGGGGCGTCGCCGAGCCGCTGACCTACCTCACCGCGACCGACGCCTCGAGCATCCCGCCGGGCCGCGGCGACCCGTCGACCCCCGACAGCGCCCGGGTCGCCATGGAGTACGCCTTCTTCCACTGGGGCTTCCACCCGTGGGCCATGTATGCCGTGATCGGGCTCGCGATCGGCTACTTCGCCTACCGCAAGGGCACCGGCAACCTGGTCTCGGGCGCGTTCGGCCCCCTCCTCGGGCGCCGCGCGACGGAGGGCACGGGCAAGGCGATCGACGTCATCGCGATCTTCGCGACGCTCTTCGGCTCCGCCACCTCCCTGGGCCTGGGCGCCCTCCAGATCACCGGCGGCCTCGACGACGTGTTCGCCACCGGTGAGTCCAAGTGGCTGACCGTGGTGGTGATCGCGGTCCTGACCACCTGCTTCGTGCTCTCCGCCGTGACCGGCATCGAGAAGGGCGTGCAGTTCCTCTCCAACGCCAACGCCATCGCGGCCCTGCTCCTGGTCTTCTTCCTCTTCGTCGTCGGCCCGACGGTCTTCATCCTCAGCACCTTCACCGAGTCGCTGGGCGGCTACCTGACGCACCTGCCGACGATGGCGTTCCGCACCGGGGCCTTCGGTGGTAGCGAGTTCCTCGACACCTGGACGATCTTCTACTGGGCCTGGTGGATCTCCTGGACGCCCTTCGTCGGGATGTTCATCGCACGCATCTCCAAGGGACGCACCATCCGGCAGTTCGTCGTCTACGTGATCCTGGTGCCGAGCGTGGTGTCGTTCGTCTGGTTCTCGATCCTGGCCGGCTCGGCGTTCGACCTGCAGCTCTCCGGCGCCAAGGACCTGGGCGCCGTGCTCGCGAACGAGGGCACCGAGAGTGCCCTCTTCGCCACGCTGCGGGAGTACCCGCTGTCGAGCATCACGGTCGTGCTGGCGGTGTTCCTCGTCGCGATCTTCTTCATCACCGGCGCCGACTCGGCCTCGATCGTCATGGGGATGCTGAGCCAGCACGGTGAGGAGCACCCGATGCGCTGGCTGGTCATCTTCTGGGGCGTCGCCCAGGGAGCGGTGGCCGGGGTGCTGCTGTTCTCCGGAGGGCTCGGGGCGCTGCAGACACTGGTGATCATCGTGGCCGGGCCGTTCATGCTGGTCATCTGCGCCATGTGCGTGTCCCTGATGAAGGCGCTGCGCGAGGAGCCCTACGAGTCGACGCTCCCCTCGCGGGTGCGCAAGGCCGTGCTGCACGCCCAGAAGTACGACTCGGTGGAGAACCACTCGGTCGCCCTGGCCGCGCTCGGCGCGGACCCGGAGGAGGTCACCAGCACTCCCGAGGAGGACGCGAAGGCCTGAGGCCCGACCTCTGGCCCCGGACTGCCGTCCGCCGCCGTCCCGAGCACCCTTGACAGTGCTCCGGGGCGGCGGCGTACATTTCGTGCAATCGCGTATGACGCAACCTGTTGCGTGATGCGCAACCCGCTGCAGGAGAAGGCCCTCAGGAGACCCGTCATGGCAGACGTCCCCACGACCGCAGGTGTCGTCGTGATCGGTGCCGGCATCGTCGGCAACAGCCTCGTGCACCACCTCACCCGGCTCGGGTGGACCGACGTCGTGCAGATCGACAAGGGCGCGCTGCCCAACCCCGGTGGGTCGACGGGCCACGCGTCCAACTTCATCTTCACCGTCGACCACTCGCGCGAGATCACCGACCTGACGCTCGACTCGGTCGCGCAGTACCAGGAGATGGGCGTCTTCACGCAGTCCGGCGGCTTCGAGATCGCGCGCACCGAGGAGCGCATGGAGGAGCTGCGGCGCCGCATGTCGAGCGCCAAGGCCTGGGGGATCGAGTCCGAGCTCGTCAGCCCCGCCTTCGTGAAGGAGAAGGTGCCCTTCATCGAGGAGGACCAGTTCATCGGCGCGTTCTGGACGCCCGGTGTGGGCGTGGTCGACTCGCTCCGCGCCGGCACCATCATGCGCGAGCGGGCCCTTGCCACGGGCGAGCTCACCGTCGTACCGACCGTGGAGGTCACCGGCCTCGACACCGAGGAAGGCCCCCACGGCCGGCGCCGGATCACCCGGGTGCGGACGTCCGGCGGCGACATCGAGGCGAAGGTCGTCGTCATCGCGGCCGGCGTGTGGAGCCCGAAGCTCGGCGACATGGCCGGCATCAGCATCCCGCTGACGCCCGCGGTGCACCAGATGATCAGCGTGGGGCCCTGCCCGCAGCTGGCGGAGACGGAGGGGGAGATCTCCTTCCCGATCGTCCGCGACATGGACACCTTCTGCTACGAGCGCCAGCACGGCGCCGACATGGAGGTCGGCTCCTACGCCCACCGCGCGATCCTCCACGAGCCCGAGGACATCCCGTCGATCGAGCAGGCCAAGCTCTCGCCGACGGAGATGCCCTTCACCTCCGACGACTTCGACCCCCAGCTCGAGCAGGCCTACGAGCTGATGCCCGAGCTGCTGGGCGCCGAGGGCGCGGAGATGCGCTACGCCATCAACGGCCTGCTCTCGCTGACCTGCGACGGCAACCCGATCCTGGGTGAGAGCGAGGTCGCCGGGCTCTGGACGGCTTCGGCGGTCTGGATCAAGGAGGGTCCGGGTGTCGGCCGCGCTGTGGCCGAGTGGATGACCGACGGCCACTCCGAGATCGACCTGCACCACAGCGACATCGCGCGCTTCCACGAGCACCAGAAGCGCCGCGAGCACACCCGGCTGCGCACCACCGAGTCGTTCATCAAGACCTACGGCATCGTCCACCCGGGCGAGCAGTACGAGTCCGACCGCGACCAGCGACTCTCCCCGATGCACGACTCCCAGGCGAAGCTCGGCGCCGTCTTCTTCGAGACCGCCGGGTGGGAGCGCCCGTTCTGGTACGAGACCAACGCGTCCCTGCTCGAGACGTACGGCGACGCGGTGATGCCGCGTGAGCACGAGTGGGACTCCCGCTGGTGGAGCCCGATCATCAACGCCGAGCACCTCCGCATGCGAGAGGCGGCCGCGGTGATCGACCTGTCGGCGTTCTGCATCTTCGACATCAAGGGCCCAGAGGCGCTCGACGTGGTGCAGAAGACCTGTGTCGCCCAGTGCGACGTCGCGGTCGGCAAGGTCGTCTACACGCCCGTCCTGGACGCGAAGGGCGGCTTCCGCTCCGACCTCACGGTGATGCGGCTGGGCGACGAGCACTACCGGGTCGTCACCGGCGGCGCACACGGCATGGCCGACCGGGCCTGGTTCTCGGGGCACCTGCCCGAGTCCGGTTCCACGACGCTCACCGACCTCACCGACGACGTGTCCACCATCGGCATCTGGGGACCGCGGGCACGTGACATCGTCTCCTCGCTGACCTCCGACGACGTCTCCGACGCCGGGTTCGGCTTCCTCTCCTGCCGGGAGATCGAGCTCGCCGGCACGTCCGTCCTCGCCTCCCGCATCTCCTACGTCGGCGAGCTGGGCTGGGAGCTCTACGTCCCGATGGAGCACGCCGCCGGGCTGTGGGAGGCACTGCTCGAGGCGGGCGCGCCCCACGGTGCGGTGCCTGCCGGCATCGGCGTCTACGGCACGACGGGCCGCATCGAGAAGGGCTACCGGGCCTACGGCGCCGAGCTCGACAGCGAGCGCACCATCATCGAGGCCGGCATGCAGCGGCCCAAGGTCAAGGCGGCCGACTTCGTGGGCAAGGAGGCCTACCTCGCGCAGCGGGAGACGGCTCCCAGCACGGTGCTGTGCACGCTCACGGTCGACGACCACACGTCCGCCTCCGGCACCCAGCGCTACATGCTCGGCGGGGAGCCGATCCTGACGCGCGACGGCGGCACGCTCACCGACGGCCACGGGCACCACCCCTACGTCACCAGCGCCGGGTCCGCGCCGTCGCTCGGCAAGCACGTGCTGCTCGCCTACCTGCCGCCCGACCAGGCCGTCATCGGCAACCAGCTCGCCGTCTCCTACATGGAGGAGCTCTACCCGGTCACCGTCGGCTCGGTCGACGCCACCCCGCTCCTCGACCCGACCAACGAGAGAATTCGTTGATCACCCCACGACGTTCTTCGTCTCCCCCGCTTCGCTCCTCCGTCGAACAACGCCGCGGGGACCCCGATCCCTCCCAAGAGGTGTCCATATGAGTGTCCACCCGCTGGTCTGCGTCAAGCGCGTCGTCGACGCGACGAGCGAGGTCGTCCTCACCGAGGACGCCCAGGGCGTCGACGGGCGCTACGCCGGCTTCACGACGAGCGCGCACGAGGAGTGCGCGGTCGAGCTCGCGGTCCGCATCGCCGCCGACGGAGGCGCCGCGACCGTCGTGACGCTGGGCGACGACGACGCCGTCGAGCAGCTCCGAGCCGCGCTCGCCGTGGGCTGCGCCGCGGCCACCCACGTGGTGGCCGACCCACAGTCGTTCGGGCCCGCCGACGTCGCCCGCGAGATCGCCGCCGTCGTCCGCGACCACGAGGCGGCGGGCACGCCCCACGAGCTCGTGCTGCTCGGCAACGACGCGGCCGACACCGGCGACTTCCAGGTCGGCATCCGCCTCGCCTACGAGCTCGGCTGGCCCGTCGTCAACGGCGTCAGCACGGTCTCGGTCGCCGACGGCGAGGTGACGGCGACCGGGTCCGGCCCCGACGGCCACGAGACCTTCCGCCTGCCCCTGCCTGCGGTGGTCACGGTCCTCGAGGGCGGTGTCGAGCCCCGCTACCCCAGCGTCCCCGGCCGGATGAAGGCCAAGAAGGCGCCGATCGAGGAGCGTCGGCCCACGGCCGACCCGGTCGGACCGTCCCGCGTCCGACTGGTGCTGCCCCCTCCCTCCCCGTCGACCGTGCAGGTACTGGGCGAGGGCCCGGCGAGCGCACCCGCGGTCGTCGACCTCTTCGAGCAGCTGGGGGTGCTCGCCCGATGATCATCGTCCTGGTCGAGGTCACGCCGACAGGTGAGGTCGTGGAGACCTCCCGCGAGGCGATGACCTTCGCGCGCGACCTCGCCGCCGCCGGGGGCGGTGTGCCCATCGACGCGGTCGTCGTCGGCCACCCCGACGACGCGCTGGTCGGCACCCTGGCGTCGTACGGCGCCCGCCGCGTGCACGCCCTCACCGGTGCGGCCTACGACTCGTTCTCCGGCGCCGCGTGGGCGGCCGGGCTGATGGCCGTGCGCGAGCGCGCGGGTGCGGTCGTCGTCACCGCCGCCGGCACCCCGCGCGGCAACGAGGTACTGGCCCACGTCGCGGCCCGGTCCGCGCTGCCGATGGCCGCCAACGTCGTGTCGTTCAGCAGCCTGTCGCCGTTCACGGTGACCCGCCAGGTCGTCGGCGGCGCCGCGCTCGAGGAGATGAGCCTGTCCCAGAGGCCGGCGATCTTCACCCTGGCCGGCCACGCGGTGGAGGCCACCCCCGCCGCCACCGCGGGTGCCGGTGAGCTGGTCGTCGAGACACCCGACGTCGCCGACGCCGACCTGCTGGCCCGGGTCGTCTCCACCGAGGAGCCGGAGCCCGACCTCTCGGGCACCCTGAAGTCGGCCCGCGTCGTCGTCGGCGCCGGTCGCGGTGCCGGGTCGGCGGAGGGCTTCGACGACCTCCTCGAGCTCGCCGAGCTGCTCGACGCCCCGCTGGGCGTCTCCCGCGTGGTGACCTCCCTGGGCTGGCGGCCCCACCACGAGCAGGTGGGACAGACCGGCAGCCGGATCTCGCCGGACCTCTACATCCCCTGCGGCATCAGCGGTGCGATCCAGCACTGGGCCGGGTGCAGCAGCGCCAAGGTCATCCTCGCCATCAACACCGACCCCGACGCCCCGATGGTCACCAAGGCCACCCACGCCGTGATCGGCGACCTCCACGAGATCATCCCGGCGGTCAACGCCGAGATCCGCCGCCGCCGCGCCTGAGGGCGCGGGTGACGGCCGCCCGGGTGCCCTGCACGCACGTTCGGGGGCCCACATGGCGGCGGCCCATTCCTCACTCCTGAGGGATGGCGCGCTCCTACACTCGCTCCGTGCACCTTGACGACTACCTGACCACTGACGCGACCGGCCTGGCAGCCCTGGTTGCCGACAAGCAGGTCACTCCGGCTGAGCTGCTGGCCCTGGCACGCCAGCGTGCCGACCAGGTGAACCCGAGGATCAACGCGATCGTCAGGATGCTGGACGATGTGGCCGATGCTCGGGTCGCCGAGCCGCTGAGCGGCCCCTTCGCGGGCGTGCCCTTCCTCGTGAAGGATCTCGCGCAGGAGTACGCCGGGTTCCCCACCACCAACGGCTCGCACGCGCTGGTGGACGACGTGGCCGATGAGCATGCACTCGTCACGCAGCGCTTCCTCGACGCCGGACTCGTTGTCTTCGGCAAGACCAACACCCCTGAGTTCGGAGCGAAGGGCATCACGGAGGACGATCTGCTGGGACGGGCCCGCAATCCGTGGAACCTGGCCCACACTCCGGGCGGCTCGTCCGGTGGCTCGGGCGCCGCGGTCGCCGCGGGCATCGTCCCGGCGGCCGGCGCCAACGACGGCGGCGGGTCGGTCCGCATCCCCGCGGCCTGCAACGGCCTGGTCGGGTTGAAGCTCAGCCGTGGCCTCACGCCCTACGGTCCCCAGGGCACCGAGACCATGTTCGGGATGGTCACCCAGGGCGTGGTCTCCCGCAGCGTCCGGGACAGCGCCGCACTGCTCGATGCGATCGTCGGCGCGCCGACCCGCTACGCGGCGTACGCCGCTGCGACCCCCGATCGGTTCCTTCCGGGGCTCGACCGCCCGCCCGCGCGTCTGCGGATCGGTTTCACGGTCTCCTCGGCCATCAACCCCAGTCCAGACCCCGAGGCGGTCGCCGCCGTCGAGGGTGCCGCTCGCCTGGTCGCCGAGCTCGGCCACGAGGTCGAGGAAGTCGACGCGCCGCACGACGACGACGCCCTGGCCCGTGACTTCCTGAGCATCTGGTTCGCCCAGCTCCACGGTCAGATCAGCCAGATCAAGCACAGACTCGGCTCGCCCGACAGCGCCTTCGCTGCCGACTCGCTCGCGGCAGCCGAGATCGGCCGCGCCGCCGGCGTCGGGGCGCTCTTCGCCGCGCTGGAGAACGTCAACCGGCACGTCCGCGCGCTCGACGACTTCCACCAGCGCTACGACCTGCTGCTCACCCCGACCTTGGCGAAGCCGCCGCTGGAGGTGGGCTCGGTTGATACCCCGCCGTTGCTGCAGCGGGCCTCGCGGATCATCGCGAAGGTGCACGCCGGCAAGCTCCTCAACGCGACCGGCATCCTCGACCAGCTCATCACCGACAACCTGGGCTGGGTGCCCTACACCCAGCTGGCCAACCTCACCGGTCGCCCCGCGATCTCCGTGCCTCTGCACTGGACCGCCACCGGCCTGCCCCTGGGCGTGCAGTTCGTCGGCTCCCTTGCCTCGGACGGTCTCCTGCTGCGGCTCGCCGCGCAGCTGGAGCAGGCACAGCCATGGTTCCACCGGTACGCCGATCTCGACCAGGCGCTCACCGCCTAGCGCGCGGATCCGCGCGGATCCGCGCGGCCGCGGGTCAGCGCAAGAGCGGCTGATTGACGCGTAGCGGGTGAGGGTGTCTATTGGTGGGGCCGGCTCAGCGGCCCGATGCCAGGGAGCAGACGATGACTGCAGCCACCTACCTCGACGGCAACTTTGCGCCGGTGGCCACTGAGTTGACCGCAACGGATCTCGACGTCACTGGCGCGGTGCCAGCGGCTCTGGCGGGCAGGTACATCCGCACCGGACCCAACCCGTTCGCAGCCGACGCTGAGACGTACCACTGGTTCGCGGGCGACGGGATGGTGCACGGCGTCGACCTGCACGGCGGCCGGGCACGCTGGTACCGCAACCGCTGGGTGCGCAGCCCGGAGGCCAGCGCGCACCTCGGTGAGTCCCCGGTGCCCCACGAGGACGGCGGGTGGTACCCCGGCTCGGGCAACACCAACGTGTTCGCCCACGCCGGCCGGATCCTGGCCGTGACCGAGGGGTCGCTGCCCTACGAGCTGACCTGTGACCTGGACACGGTCGCCACGCGCAACTTCGGCGGCCCTCTCCCTGCCGGCATCAACGCTCACCCCAAGTTCGACCCGAACACCGGCGAGATGCACGTGATGACCTACGGCTTCGACAACCCCGCGTTGCGTTATCACGTGATCGACTCGTCCGGGGAGCTCGCCAGCACCGTCGACATCGACCTTCCGGCCCCGGTGATGCTCCACGACATGGGCCTGACCGCCTCCCGGGTCGTGCTGCTCGACCTGCCTGTGCTCTTCGACCTGGAGCTCGCGCTCCAGGGTGTTTCCCTGCCCTTCCGCTGGCGCCCCGACAACGGGGCCCGGGTCGGGCTCCTGCCCCGGGCCGGCACGGGGACCGACGTCGTGTGGATCGACGTCGAGCCGTGCTTCGTCTACCACCCCCTCAACGCCTTCGACGACGGCGATCGGGTGGTCATCGACCTGGTGGTGCACGACCATGCCTTCGCCGAGGACGGCGAGCCCCTTTCCGATCGCCCCCGTCTGGAGCGCTGGACGATCGACCCGCAGGCACGCAACGTCCTCACCGAGACCATCGACGATCGCGGCACGGAGTTCCCACGCGCGGACGAACGACTCACGGGCCGCCGCCACCGCTACGGCTACACGATCGGCGCATCGTCGGTGCGCGACCTGGGCGCGCTGGGCGATGACCCCCGGACAGCTGTGCGCAAGCACGACCTCGTCGGCGGCACCACCGTCGAGGTCGACCTGGGCTCCGGCCGCATCGCCAGCGAGATGGTGTTCGTCCCGGCGGGCAGCGCGGCGGGCGAGGACGACGGTTGGCTCATGGGCTACGTGTACGACGCCGCGCGCGACGCCAGCGACCTGGTGATCATCGATGCCCACGACTTCAGACATCCGGTGGCCACGATCCATCTGCCGGCCCGGGTGCCGCAGGGATTCCACGGGAACTGGATCCCCGACTCCGCCCTCGCCTGAGCAACGAATGGGGATCCTGAACTGATGAGCGGTGAGCTGCCACGGCCCGTACGGGTCTTCACGCCGGCTGACCTGGCTCCAGCAGACCCGACGCCTGGCATGAACCGCGCCTTGGCATTCGAGCTGCCGCTGCTCTGGGCCGGCCAGGTCGAGACCGAGCCAGGAGCGGTGTCGGGCTGGCACCACCACGAGCGCAACGAGTCGAGCCTGTACATCGTGCGCGGCGTGCTGAGACTTGAGTTCGAGGGCCACGACGGCTACATCGATGCTGGCTCGGGCGACTTCGTGCACGTCCCTGCCTGGACCGTCCACCGTGAATCCAACCCCAGCCACGAGCCATCCTTCGCGGTGATCGCCCGGGTGGGCGGCGGCATCCCGACCGTCAACGTCGAAGGGCCCTCAGGGCGCTGACGCGCGACCGCGGCGGGGTGAGCCACCACCTCAGTCGTCGATGCGGAGAACGATCCGTCCCACGGGCTGGCCGGACATGAGGTGTCGCATCGCCTGCGGCGCCTGGCTCAAGGGATAGGTCCGGTCCACCACCACGCGCAGCTGGTCGCTCTCCATGAACCGCGCAAGCGTGTCCATCAGCTCCCTCTTGTCCGGTGGCGCGAACGACCCGCCGCGCAGCTGGGGGGACACCGCAGAGCGTGCCACGAGTCCGAGGAGGCGCGGGATGCTGCCCAGCCAGCGATGTCCCGTCGCTCCGAATGCGTCGTGCGCGATCAGGATGTAGCTGCCTCGCGGGTCCAGTGCGCGGCGCGTCGCCCGGAAGGAATGGTTCCCGGGCACGTCGAAGATGAGGTCCCACTGCTCGCCGCCACGTGTGAAGTCCTCGGCCGTGTAGTCGATGACTCGGTCCGCGCCGAGGGAGCGCACGAGCGTGAGCTTGCTCGAGTGATCGACACCCGTGACGTGCGCGCCATATGCCTTGGCGAGCTGCACGGCGATCGCGCCCACGCCTCCCGCGGCGCCGTTGACCAAGACCCTCGAACCCGTCGGTACCCGACGTTGGGGCAGGTTGTTCAGAGCGATGAGGCCGGCGGTCGGCACTGCCGCCGCCTCCTCGAAGCCGACGCTGGGTGGCTTGAGCGCCACCCCCACCTCGGGGGCCGTGGCGTACTCGGCGAACGCACCGCCGTTGCGCCACTGGACACCGCGAACAGTCTCCCCGAAGACCTCGTCACCTGGCTTGAACCGGGTCACCGCGCTGCCCACCGACTCCACCACCCCAGCGACGTCGGTCCCGGGCACAGGCTCACGGGGGCGTCTGACCCCGGAGCCCATGAGGCGGAGCACCGCGGGCCGGCCGGCTACGACGTGCCACACATCGGGATGGACAGAAGCCGCCCGGACTCGCACCAACACCTCGTCCGCGGCGGGCTCCGGCCGGGGGACCTCACTCACGGTGAGGTCGTCGACGGAGCCGTAGCGCTTCTGGACGACTGCTCTCATGCCCGGACCGTACTGGAGCGGCCCCACCTCGATGCGCGGAAGCCACACGTGGTCCCGCCCCCGAATGGGCTTGATCCTGCGCTAGCCGATGTCCGTCAGTCGGCGATCCGCTGCCTGGTGGTGGATCCGCCACCAACCCCAGGCCAGCCCGCCGATCGGGATCGGCAGCCAGAACGAGAAGAGTCGGTAGAGCAGCGTGCCGATGAGCGCGGTGTCGGCCGGGACGCCGACCAGGACCAGGAGCGCGGTCAGTCCCGCGTCGACGAAGCCCACACCACCGGGAGTGATCGGGATGATCGCGAATGCCTGCGCGACCACATATGCGAGCAGCACCTCGGAGGGACGCACGTGCGCCCCGAATGCCACCAGGGCGGCAACCAGAGCGGCGTAGTCCAACATGCGGTTCGCGGCCGCAGCGAACACGGCCGTCCACCAACGACCGCGAAACGCAGCGGCGACCCGCGCACGCTGCGCCAGGAGCCCGTCCGCAAGACCGCGCGGCGTCACAGACTTCCGAAAGACGTGGACCACACGTCCGGTGATCATGCCCGTCGCGGCCACGACTGATGGCCAGGTCAGCGCCGTGACCCCGATGGCGACGATGACTGCTGCCAGGATCAACGAGACCAGCAACCCCAGCTGCAGCTGCTTCGCCGGCGGCGGCCCGATGATCAGGGCCGGGATGGTGAGCACGGGCAGGATCAGCAGCACCGCTGTCCCCAGCAGGTTCGTGGCCGTGAGCCCCGACGCCACCGCTCCGGCTCGCTGCCCGGACTGGATGAGGACCTTGCCCTGGACGACTCCGCCGGTGGCGGCACCCCCCGGGACGACCTTGCTGGCGGCGTTGCCAGCGAGCTGGGCAGCCGCGGCTGTCCCCCAACCCAATCGAGGCGGCGCCTGGGCCTGTTGATCTGCCGCCCCGTCAGGGACCGGGTCACCGGGACTCGCCAGCGCGATCCGCGCCAGCCACCACAGACAAGCAAGGCTGCAGGCCTCGAGCACGGCGAGGATGACGAACCACGGCTCGTCGACGTCCGCGAGTCGGGGCCACGCCCCGAACATGGTCAACAGGCTCGGCGTCACGATGTACAGGCCGACGCCCGTGACAGCCAACCCGACTGCACGACCACCCCACCGACGAACCAGGCCCTTGCCGGTGATGCTCATGCTCATCCGCCTGCCGCCGAATCGCCCATCCGCGCCGAAACCCGCACCGTGCACGCCCAGTCTCCAGAACTGCGTGGAAATGGACAAGGAACACCGGCGAGTGGGACGGAACCCCCTCTCGCTCCCCGCATCCACGTTCAGTGACGACCGTCTCCTCCGCCCGTAACCTCCCGCGCCCTGCCGCGTTGTCCACCCCGTAAGCAGCGCGGGACGGGAGCCCGGCCAGGGCCACAGCCAGACGGCAGGGAGGGTGCACATGGGTGTCGAGATCCAGGTCAACGACCTCACCAAGTCCTTCGGCAAGCAGCTGATCTGGGGCGACGTGACCCTGACGATCCCTGCGGGCGAGATCTGCGTGATGCTCGGTCCGTCGGGCACGGGCAAGTCCGTCTTCCTCAAGACGCTCATCGGCCTGCTCAAGCCCGACAACGGCTCGATCCTCATCGAGGGCACCGACATCGCGAGCTGCTCCGAGCGCGACCTCTACGAGATCCGCAAGCTCTTCGGCGTGCTGTTCCAGGACGGCGCCATGTTCGGCTCGATGAACCTCTACGACAACGTCGCCTTCCCGCTGCGCGAGCACACCAGGAAGTCCGAGTCCGAGGTCCGGGCCATCGTGATGGAGAAGATGGACCTCGTCGGCCTCCTCGGCTCCGAGGACAAGCTGCCCGGCGAGATCTCCGGCGGCATGCGCAAGCGTGCCGGCCTGGCGCGGGCGCTGGTGCTCGACCCCGAGATCGTGCTCTTCGACGAGCCCGACTCTGGCCTCGACCCGGTGCGGACGGCGTTCCTCAACCAGCTCATCATCGACCTCAACGCGCAGATCGACGCCACCTTCCTCATCGTCACCCACGACGTGAACACGGCCCGGACGGTGCCCGACAACATCGGTCTCCTCTACCACCGCCACCTGGCGATGTTCGGCCCGCGCGAGCAGCTGCTGAGCTCGGAGGAGCCCGTCGTACGACAGTTCCTCAACGCCCAGCGCGTCGGCCCGATCGGCATGTCCGAGGAGAAGGACGCCGACGAGCTCGCGGCGGAGGAGGGTCAGGAGCTGCCCCCGCTGCCGCCCATCCCGCTCCAGCAGGAGCCGTCCAACGGCATCCCGCGCCGCAGCCAGCGCCCGGCAGGGGAGTGGTGCCGCGAGAACGGCGTGACCCCGCCGCCGGGATCCTTCGAGACCAGCAACGCCGGCCTGGCGCCGGGGGCCTGAGGCGGTCATGTCCACGTCGACGTCCTCGCGCGCCCTCGCACCGATCGGTGCCGCGGGCAACCTGTTCGCCTTCGCCCTCGACGTCGGTCGCGGGCTCTTCCGGCGCCCCTTCCAGCTGCGCGAGTTCATCCAGCAGGCGTGGTTCATCGCCTCGGTCACCATCGTTCCCACCGCCCTCGTCGCCATCCCCTTCGGCGCGGTCATCGCGCTCCAGGTCGGCGGCCTGATCAAGCAGTTCGGCGCGCAGTCGTTCACCGGCTCGGCGTCGGTGCTCGCGGTCATCCAGCAGGCGGCCCCCATCGGCACGGCACTGCTGATCGCCGGGGCCGGTGGCTCGGCGATCGCGGCCGACCTCGGCGCTCGCAAGATCCGCGAGGAGCTCGACGCGATGATGGTGCTGGGCATCGACCCGATCCAGCGCCTCGTCGTGCCCCGCGTGCTCGCGTGCATGCTCGTGGCGTTCTTCCTCAACGGCATGGTGAGCGTCGTCGGGGTGAGCGGCGGCTATGTCTTCAACGTCATCCTGCAGGACGGCACCCCCGGTGCGTACCTCGCGAGCTTCACCGCGCTGGCGCAGCTGCCGGACCTGTGGATCGGGCTGGTCAAGGCGCTCGTCTTCGGCCTGATCGCCGCGGTCGTGGCGTCCTACAAGGGGATGAACGCCAAGGGCGGGCCGAAGGGCGTCGGCGACGCCGTCAACGAGTCCGTGGTCATCACGTTCCTGCTGCTCTTCGTGGCCAACTTCGTCCTCAGCATGATCTACCTGCAGGTCGTGCCCCCGAAGGGCGGATGAGCGATGGCCCTACGAGACGTATACGCCAAGCCGCTCGCCTCCCTCGACGACCTGGGAGGCCAGCTGGCCTTCCACATCGCGGTGCTCAAGGCCGTGCCGCGCTCGGTCACCCGCTACCCGCGCGAGATCATGCGGATCCTCGCCGAGGTCACCCTCGGCTCGGGTGCTCTCGCCGTCATCGGCGGCACCGTCGGCGTCATCATCGGCATGACCTTCTTCACCGGTGCGCAGGTGGGGTTGTCGGGATACGCGGCGCTCAACCAGCTCGGCACCGCTGCCTTCTCCGGCTTCGTCTCCGCCTACTTCAACACCCGCGAGATCGCGCCGCTCGTCGCGGGCATCGCGCTCGCCGCGACCGTCGGCTGCGGCTTCACCGCCCAGCTGGGCGCCATGCGGATCTCGGAGGAGGTCGACGCCCTCGAGGTGATGGCGATCCCGTCGATGCCGTTCCTCGTCGCCACCCGCGTCGTGGGCGGTCTGATCGCGATCATCCCGCTGTACGTCGTCGGCCTGCTGTCGTCGTACTTCGCGAGCCGGCTGGTGGTGACCCAGTTCTACGGCCAGTCCGCGGGCACGTACGACCACTACTTCAACGCGTTCCTGCCGCCCGGCGACGTGCTGTGGTCCTTCGGCAAGGTGCTGGTCTTCGCGGTCACCGTCATCCTCATCCACTGCTACCACGGCTACAACGCCTCCGGCGGTCCCGCCGGCGTGGGCGTCGCGGTGGGGCGCGCCGTCCGGACCAGCATCGTCGCGATCAACGTGCTCGACCTGCTGATGTCCATGGCGATCTGGGGCGCGTCGACCACCGTGCGGCTGGCGGGGTGACGGGGCGATGAAGACGAAGTCCCTGGGAGTCGTGTTCCTGGTCCTCATGCTCGGCGCGGTGTGGGCGACGTACGGCGTGTTCACCAAGAAGTTCACCGACTACGACGAGGTCACGGTCAAGGCGTCCAGGATCGGGCTCCAGCTGCCGCAGCGCGCCGACGTCAAGATCAAGGGAGTGATCGTGGGCGAGGTGCTCGACTACGAGCCCACCGCGGAGGGCGCGGACATCACGCTCGGCCTCTACCAGGACCGCACCACCGACGTCCCTCGCGACGTCACCGCCTCGATCCTGCCCAAGACGCTCTTCGGCGAGAAGTTCGTCTCCCTGGTGGTCCCCGACGGCGGGTCGTCCGCCCAGCCGATCGCGGACGGTGACGTCATCCAGCGCACCGACCTCTCCATCGAGGTCGAGCAGGTGCTCAGCGACCTCTACCCCCTGCTGCGCGCGGTGCAGCCGGCCGACCTCAACACCACCCTCAACGCGGTCGCGACCGCCCTCGAGGGGAGGGGCGAGCAGCTGGGCGAGACGCTCGAGACGCTCGACGACTACCTGACCCGCTTCAACCCCGAGCTCCCCGCCCTCATCGAGGACCTGCGGCTCACGGCACGGGTCTCCGACACGTACGCCGACGTGCTGCCGGAGGTCGCCACGATCCTCCGCAACACCATCACCACCACGTCGACGCTCGAGGACCGCGAGGACCGGCTCAAGGCGCTGTTCAACGACGTGTCGAAGCTGGCCACCGTCGCCGATCGCTTCACCCGCGCCAACGGTGACAACCTGGTCCGGCTCGCGGACCTCGGTGCGGCACAGCTCGAGGTGTTCGCCCGCTACGCACCCGGGTACCCCTGCCTGCTCGGCGGCATCGTCGGGGCGGGCAAGCTCCAGGCCGAGGCGTTCCGCGGCTTCACCCTGCACATCGTGCTCGAGACGCTGCCCAACCAGCCGCGCGGCTACGGCCCGCAGGACGTCCCGGTCTACGGCGACAAGCGCGGCTACCACTGCGGCACGCTCCCGTCGCCGCCGTGGTCCCAGAGCAACCCGCTGACCTCCCAGCCCGACTTCGTCGACGGTGTCGACGAGCCCACCGGCAAGGGCACCAGCCGCGTGGGTCCGGGCTGGTCCGGCACCGCCGCCGGCTTCGCAGGCGGGCGCGACGAGTCGGCGCTGCTCAAGTCGCTGCTCGCCCCGGGCCTGGGCGTCAGCACCGACGACGTACCCGACCTCGGTGTGCTCCTGGTCGGGCCGATGGCACGCGGGGCGGAGGTGTCGCTGCGATGAGCCGGATCCTCGACCTCAGGACCTCGATCGACCTCGTCAAGCTGCTCGTCTTCGTCGTCGTCACCTCGCTCGCGACCGCGGTGCTGGTGGTGACCATCGGCAACCTCGACTTCGGGTCGTCGCGGGAGTACAAGGCGGAGTTCACCGACGCCACGGGCGTCAACAAGGGCGACGACATCCGCGTCGCCGGCGTCCGGGTCGGCACGGTCAGCGAGGTGGAGATCGTCGACCGGACCCGTGCGCTGATCACCTTCTCGGTCGACCGCGACACCTCGGTCAACGGTGGCACCAACGCCGCCATCCGCTACCGCAACCTCGTCGGGCAGCGCTACCTCTCGCTCACCCAGGAGGTGGGCGACACCCGGCGGTTGCCGGCCGGCTCGACGATCCCGGTGTCGCGGACCACGCCCGCGCTCGACCTCACGGTGCTCTTCAACGGCTTCAAGCCGCTGTTCGAGGCGCTCTCTCCCGACGACGTCAACCAGCTGTCGTACGAGCTGGTCCAGGTGTTCCAGGGCGAGGGCGGGACGTTGGAGGGGCTGCTCGCGCACACGGCGTCGGTCACGTCGACGCTCGCCGACCGCGACGAGGTGATCGGCGACCTCATCGACAACCTGTCGCTGGTGCTCGACCACGTCGCCGACCGCGACAAGCAGCTCACCCGGCTGATCCAGTCGTTCCGCACGCTCGTCGGTGGGCTGAAGAAGGACCGCAACGCGATCCTCGGCTCGCTGGAGGAGGTCTCCACGCTGTCGGTCGAGACCGCGTCCCTCATCGACGGCATCCGCGAGCCCTTCGTGAAGGACATCAAGGAGCTGCGCGCGGTGGCCGGCAACATCGACAAGAACAAGGCCGAGCTCGACCGCGCCATCCAGGTGCTGCCGATCAAGCTGAACAAGATCGGACGCACCGCGATCTACGGCTCGTTCTTCAACTTCTACCTCTGCGAGTTCCAGGGGCGCGTGAACCTGCCCCGCGACGTCTCGATCCCGGTGAAGTACAACACCGGCTCCGACAGGTGTGATCTGGGATGAAGTCACCCCACGCCGTTCTTCTCCCCCGCTTCGCTCCTCCGAACAACGCCGTGGGGACCCCGACATGAAGCCATTTCGCGAGCGCAACCCCGTCGTCGTCGGGGCCATCAGCCTCGTCGTCCTC
This sequence comes from Nocardioides sp. P4_G10, assembly GCF_056401175.1. Lineage (NCBI taxonomy): Bacteria > Bacillati > Actinomycetota > Actinomycetes > Propionibacteriales > Nocardioidaceae > Nocardioides > Nocardioides sp. P4_G10. Next base: position 49,186 of record NZ_JBFUJV010000010.1, read on the forward strand.
GCCGTGACGCTGGTCGCCGCGCTGCGCGCCGACGACCTGCCGATCATCGGCGGCGGCGACACCTACCACGCGATGTTCACCGAGGCCGGCGGGCTCAAGGTCAACGACGAGGTCCGCATCGCCGGCGTGCGCGTGGGCAAGGTCGACGAGGTCGAGCTCGCGGGCGACGAGGTGCGGGTGAGCTTCAAGGTCGACGACGCCGCCGCCTTCGGTGGCGAGACCCGCGCCGCGATCAAGGTCAAGACGATCCTCGGGTCGATGTTCCTGGCGCTCGAGCCCGCCGGCAGCGGCCGGCTCGACGAAGGGGCCACCATCCCGGCGGCGCGCACCTCCTCGCCGTTCGACGTGGTCGAGGCCTTCGAGGGCCTCGCCTCGACCTCCGCGCAGATCGACACCGACCAGCTCGCGGAGTCGCTCACCACGCTGGCCGACCTCACCCGCAACACCCCCGAGGAGTTCCGGGGCGCGCTCGACGGCCTGAGCCGGCTGTCGTCCAACGTCGCAGCGAAGGACGAGCAGCTCAACACCCTGCTGGTCAACCTCGAGCGCGTCTCGACCGTCCTCGACGAGCGCGACCAGGACATCGTCAAGCTGATGGAGGACAGCGACGTGCTGTTCCGGGCCCTGGTCGCTCGCCGCGAGGCCGTGCACGACCTGCTGGTGTCCAGCACGACGCTCTCCCAGGAGCTCACCCGGCTCATCGACCAGTCGCGCGAGGACCTCAAGCCGGCGCTCGCCCACCTCGAGAACGTCGTCGCGGTCCTCAACAAGAACGAGGACAACCTCGACAGCAGCCTGCGGCTGATGGCGCCGTTCTACCGCGTCTTCGCCAACACGCTCGGTACCGGTCCGTGGTTCGACACGTGGATCTCCAACTTCCCGCCCGTCCCGCAGGTGGGCTGACCCATGGACCTCGTGAAGCGCCTCCTCGTCCCGCTCGTCGTGCTGGGCTTCGTCGTCGCGGCGGCCGTCAGCTTCCTCGGCGGCGACACGTCCAAGACCCTCGTCGCCCACTTCCCGCGCGCCATCTCCGTCTACGAGGGCAGCGACGTGCGGGTGCTCGGCGTCGCCGTCGGGACGGTGGTGCGCGTCGAGCCGACCGGCACCGACGTGACCGTGACGATGACGTACGACGACGAGGTGAAGCTGCCGGCCGACGCCCGGGCGGTGATCATCGCGCCGTCGGTGGTGGGCGACCGCTACGTCCAGCTCACACCCGCCTACCCCGGCACCGGCAAGGTCCTCTCCGACGGCGCCGAGCTGACCGTCGAGGAGACGGCGCAGCCGCTCGAGCTCGACCAGATCTACGACAGCCTCGACCGCCTCAACGTCGCCCTCGGGCCCCGCGGCGCCAACAAGTCCGGCGCCCTCTCCGACCTGCTGTCCGTCACCGCCGACAACTTCGGCGGCCAGGGCACGACCTTCCGGCAGACGGTCAAGGACTACTCCCGGCTCAGCTCCACGCTCGCCGACAACAAGGAGGAGCTGTTCGGCTCGGTCGAGGCCCTCGGTGGCTTCATGGAGACCCTCGCCGACAACGACCAGACGGTCCGCCAGTTCAACCAGTCCCTCGCCGACGTCTCCACGATGCTGGCGGGGGAGCGCGAGGAGCTGGTCGCGGCGACGCAGAACCTCTCGGTGGCGCTCACCTCGGTCAAGGAGTTCGTCCAGGAGAACAAGGGCTCGCTGAGCCGCAACATCACCGGGATCAACCGGGTCGCCAAGGTGCTGGTGCGCCAGCGTGCGGCCCTCGACGAGATCCTCCACGTGGCACCCGGTGCGCTCAACAACCTCGCGCTGACCTACAACCCCCAGGCCGGCACGCTCGACACGCGCGCCAACTTCGGCGAGTCCATCAACCAGCTCGAGATCGACCCGGCCGCGTTCCTGTGCGGCTTCGTCGGCCAGGTCGAGCGCTCGGGGCAGGTCTGTGACCGGATCACCGAGCTGCTCGCCCGGCCCCGCGCCGGTGCGCTCGACCGAAAAGCGGCGCGGCTGCCCGCGCAGGACGTCTTCGACCCGACCCTCGGCGGCCTGGTCGCGCCGGACACGGAGGTGGAGCGATGACCCGGCTCAAGGTGCTCGTCCTCGGCGTGCTCGTCACGCTGTTCCTGTCAGCGTGCGAGGCCAGCGTCTACTCGCTGCCGCTCCCGGGCGGACCCGACGTGGGCGAGGACCCGATGACGGTCAAGGTGGAGTTCGCCGACGTCCTCGACCTGGTGCCGCAGTCGACAGTGAAGGTCAACGACGTGAGCGTCGGCAAGGTGTCCGCCATCGACCTCGAGGGCTACCAGGCCCTCGTCACGCTCGAGATCCAGCGCGACGTGGACCTGCCCGGCAACGCGGTCGCCGAGCTGCGCCAGACCAGCCTGCTCGGCGAGAAGTTCGTCGAGCTGAGCGCCCCCGACAAGGGCGCGATCGAGTCCCGGCTCCGGGACGGAGCGGTCATCCCCATCGAGCGGGCCGGTCGCAACCCCGAGGTCGAGGAGGTGCTGGGCGCCCTGAGCCTGCTGCTCAACGGCGGCGGCGTCGCGCAGCTCAAGACCATCACCCAGGAGCTCAACCGGGCACTCGAGGGCCGGGAGGACTCCGCGCGCTCCGTGCTGCGCAACCTGCGCACCTTCACCGGCCAGCTCGACGAGAACAAGACCGACATCGTCGACGCCATCGAGTCCCTCAACCGGCTCGCGCTGGCGGCGGAGAAGCAGCTGCCGACGATCGACAAGGCGCTGGACGAGCTGCCCAGCGCGCTCGACTCCATCGACCGCCAGCGCGACGACCTCGTCGAGATGCTCGCCGCCCTCGACCGGCTGTCGTCGGTCGCGGTCGACGTGATCACCCGCTCCAAGGGCGCCACCATCACCTCGCTGCAGCGCCTCGATCCGGTGCTGACCCAGCTCGCCGCGTCCGGTGACGACTTCACCAACGCGTTCCACGTCTTCCTCACCTACCCGTTCGTCGACGAGGTCGTCGGCCGGGACCCCCAGGTGGCACGCAACCTGCACATGGGCGACTACACCAACCTGTCGATCACCCTCGACGTCGACCTGACCGGGATCCCGACGACGATCCCGACCACGCTGCCGACCGAGGCGTGCATCCCGCTGAGCGCCCTGCCGCAGGACGGCCCGCTGCCCGACACCAGCAAGCTGTGCCAGGACGCGATCGACGCGATCAACGACTGCCTCGAGGGACTGCGTCGCGGCGACGCGGCGGCGTGCGTCGGCCTGCCGGGCTCGGTCATCAGCGTGGTGTGCAAGCAGTACCCCGTGCCCGGCCTCTGCGGGGGCTCGGGCGACCCGACCGTGCCGCTGCCGACGCCCACGCTGCCGACCGTCCCGGTCCCGACGCTGCCGACGATCACCGTTCCCGGCCTGCCCCTTCCCGGCCTGCCCCGGCCCGGGGCGTACCCCGCCGACGCCCCACCCGACAGGGGACGCGGACCGACGATCGGCGAGCTCGCCGAGGTGTACGACCCCGCGCTCGTGAGCCTCCTCGTCCCGGCGATGGTGACGCGATGATCACCCGCCGGACCAAGCTGCAGCTGCTCGTCTTCGCGATCATCACGCTGGTGGGCGTCAGCTTCGTGGGCGCCCGCTACGCGCGGCTCGACCGCCTCGTCATGGACCAGAGCTATGCCGTGGTGGCGCACTTCGCCGACTCGGGCGGCGCCTTCGCGGGGGCGGAGGTGTCCTACCGCGGGGTGCGCGTGGGCGAGGTGAAGGAGCTGGTCCTCACCGACGACGGCGTCGACCTCGTGCTCGACATCGAGGACGAGCACGACGACATCCCGGCCGACGCGCACGCGCTGGTCGGCAACCGGTCGGCCGTGGGCGAGCAGTACGTCGAGCTGCAGCCGCAGAGCGACGACGGGCCGTACCTGAAGGACGGCTCGGAGATCGCGCGGGACGTGACGACGACGCCGATCCAGACCGACACCCTGCTGACCCACCTCGACGAGACGGTCCGCAGCGTCGGCCAGGACGACCTGCGCACCGTGACCTCGGAGCTCGGTCTCGCGTTCAACGGAGCCGGCGACGACCTGCAGACCATCCTCGACAGCAGCAGCGAGTTCATCACGGCGGCGGAGCAGAACTTCGACGTCACCGTCGACCTGATCCGCGACAGCAACACCGTCCTCAACGGTCAGATCGACTCCGAGCGCGCGTTCCGCCGGTTCGCGCGGGACCTCTCGGTGTTCTCCACCACGGTGGCGAACCACGACCGCGACCTGCGCCGGCTGATCGAGGACGGCTCGCTCGGCGCCAACGAGCTGCGCGTCTTCCTCGAGGACAACGAGGTGGAGCTCGGCGACCTCATCAACAACCTGGTGACCACCGGCGAGATCGTGGTCAAGCACCTCGACGGCATCGAGCAGCTGCTGGTGATCTACCCCTACGTCGTCGAGGGCGGCTACACCGTCGTGTCGAGGTCACCCGGCACCGGCCTGTACGACGCCCACTTCGGCATGGTGCTCACCCAGGACCCGCACGTGTGCCTGGGCGGCTACGAGGGGACCGACCGCCGCTCTCCTCTCGACGGCAGCGACGCCGCGATGGACGAGGGCGCCGGCTGCACCGAGCCCGCCTCGAAGTCCAACGCCCGCGGCGCGCAGAACATCCAGGCGCCCCGCGCGGCCACCGGATGGGGTGCCGCGGACTTCGCGTACGACCCGGAGACGGGCGCCGTGACGTCCGACCCCGCAGAGATCGAGCGGCTCACCGGGTCGCGTGCGGCGGCGCCGCGCACGCTGGGCGAGGACAGTTGGAAGTGGCTCTACCTCGAGCCGTTGCTGGGCGAGGGCGTGACGTCCGGGGCAGCGGGTCGTTGACCCTCCAGACCCCTTGGAGGAGGGGTCGCAGCTCCAGACGCAGGTACAGGGAGGGAACATGTCCGTGCTGACCGACCTCGCCCGACCGGGCGAGTCCGTCGAGACCGGGTCCGTCGGGACCGGGTCCGCCACCGGCGACCCCGAGCGGCCGTCGCGGTGGCGGACCGTCCTCGCCGTCGCGCTCACGCTCGTCGTCGTGGCCTGCGTCGCCCTGCTCGTCTGGCTGACGGCCGGCGGGCGCGCGAGTGCCGACGGCGGCCTCGACCACTCCGAGGAGCGCGAGCAGGTGATGAGCCTGACCGACCAGTTCGTGAAGCGGCTCGGCACCTACAGCCCCGACATGCTCGACGACTCCGGGCAGATGCCCGACTACCGCGACCAGGTCCGGGAGGTGATCACGCCCAAGTTCGCCGCCGACTTCGACAAGGAGGTGGCCACGGCCGAGCAGCTCGTCGCCCAGGGGGGCATCACCCGCACCGCTGACGTCTTCGCCACCGCCGTCTCCTCCGTCGACGACGACTCCGCCCGGGTGCTGGTCGCCGGGGCGTTCACCGACAGCTACTCGCAGGGCGCGGGCAAGCAGGGTTCGGGGAAGGCGCGGACCGTCGACCAGGAGCCGCTGCCGTTCCGCTTCACCGTCGACCTCGTGATGATCGAGGGGGAGTGGCTCGTCGACGACTTCACCCCCGTGAGCGCGCCCGCCGAGCCCGGGGCCGGCGACGGCACCACCGAGGGGAGCGCACCGTGAACGACGCACCCACCTGGTACGACGTCCTCGATGTGCCGCGCGACGCCTCGAACGAGGATGTCCGCGCCGCCTGGAAGGACCGGATCGCCGACCTCGAGCCGGGCGACCGCCGCTTCGACACCCTCAACCGGGCCGCGAAGGTGCTCCTCGACCCGCCCGCACGGGAGGCGTACGACGAGACCCTCCCGGAGGCCACAGCTGAGCCCGAGGTGGCCGACGAGCCCCCGCTGGCCGAGGCCGGCGCCCCGGCGCCCGTCACGAGGCCGGCCCGGACACAACCCGGACTCGTGACACGACTTCGTCGTTCCTCGACCAGCGGATCGAGCGGGGTGCCGACCTGGCTCCTGGCTGGCCTGGGCGTCCTGGCGGCCGGTCTGGTGGTCGCGACCGCCTGGACGTGGACGCAGGGCGCCGCCGCCGGGGACGACTCGGCTGCCCGGGCCGCCCAGGTCGCCGCCGAGCGCGCCGTCGTACCCGTGCTGTCCTACGACTACGAGTCGCTCGAGGCCGACCAGCGGGAGGCCCAGGCGCTGATGACCGGGGGCTACCGCGAGGAGTACGACAAGCTCTTCACGGTCCTGGAGGACAACGCGCCGCAGACGCAGACGAAGGTCAGCGCCTCGGTCGTCGCCTCCGGGGTCGTGCGGGCGAGCGACGACCGGGTGCAGGTGCTGGTCTTCGTGGACCGCCCCACGACCAACAAGCTCAACGCCGAACCGGTGGTCTACAAGGACCAGGTGACCGTGTCGATGCAGCGCGTGGACGGCGACTGGCTGGTCGACGACCTGATCACGTCTCCCACCCCGGGGTAGGTGCGGCGCAGGCGACGGTCGGCAGAACGGGTGCCAATCGGCGCGTTCTGCTTGACCCGGGGCGGTGTGGCGTTCATAGTCATGGCCAACGCGTGGAGCTGACCCTCTGGGAAATCGACCCCGCGTTTGTGGCGTGTCCTGAGTTGCGCTATCGTGTCTCCTTGCGCCTGCCCTCAGATGCCCGACGCCTTCCGGACGGCTGTTGCGGTGGTCGGCGGCGCCGATCACTCGCTCATCTGTGAGGACACCTCTTGGCCGTGCGCAGCTCTGCTGGTAACCACCGTCGCACCTCTTTCGCAAAGATCACCGAACCTCTCGAGGTTCCCCCCCTCATCTCGCTCCAGACGAGCAGCTTCGACTGGCTGGTCGGCGGCGAGCGCTGGGAGGCGGAGGTGGCTGCCCGTCGGGCTGCCGGTGAGGACGTCTCCGAGAAGACCGGTCTGCAGGAGATCTTCGAGGAGATCTCCCCGATCGAGGACTTCTCCGAGACCATGATGCTCTCCTTCGACAACCCGGTCTTCCTCGACGAGAAGTACACCGAGGAGGAGTGCAAGGAGAAGGACTTCACCTACTCCCGCCCGCTCTACGTCTCGGCCGAGTTCATGAACCACGAGACCGGTGAGATCAAGGGCCAGACGGTCTTCATGGGCGACTTCCCCATGATGACCCGCAAGGGCACCTTCATCATCAACGGCACCGAGCGCGTCGTCGTCTCGCAGCTCGTGCGCTCGCCCGGCGTCTACTTCGAGTCGAGCCCCGACAAGACGTCCGACAAGGACATCTTCACCGCCAAGCTCATCCCGAGCCGCGGCGCCTGGCTCGAGTTCGAGATCGACAAGCGCGACCTGGTGGGCGTGCGTCTGGACCGCAAGCGCAAGCAGAACGTCACCGTCCTGCTCAAGGCGCTCGGCTGGACCACCGACCAGATCCGCGAGGAGTTCGGTCAGTACGAGTCGATGATGCTGACCCTCGAGAAGGACAGCGTCCGCTACGAGGTCGTCTACGAGGAGCTGCAGAAGAAGGCGCGGGGCGAGGCCCCGACCGCCGAGCAGGTCAACGACGAGGTCACCCGCCTCGCGCTGCTCGACATCTACCGCAAGCTCCGTCCGGGCGAGCCGCCGACGGCCGAGGCCGCGCAGACGCTCCTCAACAACTACTACTTCAACCCGAAGCGCTACGACCTGGCGAAGGTCGGCCGCTACAAGATCAACAAGAAGCTCGGTCTCCACGAGGCGTTCGACCAGCAGACGCTGACCATCGACGACGTCGTGGCCGCCATCCGCTACGTCGTGCAGCTGCACGCCGCGGGTGTCCAGGCCGACTCGCCCGACCTGGTCGACGCCGAGGGCAACGTCGTCGAGGGTCCTGACGGTGCTCCCGTCAAGGTCCAGCCCGACGACATCGACCACTTCGGCAACCGCCGCATGCGCACCGTGGGCGAGCTCATCCAGAACCAGCTCCGCACGGGCCTGGCCCGCATGGAGCGCGTGGTGCGTGAGCGGATGACGACCCAGGACGTCGAGGCCATCACGCCGCAGTCCCTGATCAACATCCGTCCCGTGGTCGCGGCGCTGAAGGAGTTCTTCGGCACCTCGCAGCTCTCGCAGTTCATGGACCAGACCAACCCGATCGCCGGCCTGACGCACAAGCGTCGCCTGTCGGCCCTCGGTCCCGGTGGTCTGTCCCGCGACCGCGCCGGCATGGAGGTCCGTGACGTCCACCCGTCGCACTACGGCCGCATGTGCCCCATCGAGACTCCTGAAGGCCCCAACATCGGCCTGATCGGCTCGCTGGCCTCCTACGGTCGGATCAACCCGTTCGGCTTCGTCGAGACCCCCTACCGCCGCGTGGTCAAGGGTGTCGTCACCGACGAGATCGACTACCTGACCGCCGACGACGAGGACCGCTACGTCATCGCCCAGGCCAACGCGCCGCTCGACTCGAAGATGAAATTCGTCGAGGACCGCGTCCTGGTGCGTCAGCAGAAGGGTGAGGTCGACGCGATCCTGGCCGAGGAGGTCGACTACATGGACGTCTCGCCGCGCCAGATGGTGTCGGTCGCGACGGCCCTGATCCCCTTCCTCGAGCACGACGACGCCAACCGCGCGCTCATGGGCGCCAACATGCAGCGTCAGGCCGTCCCGCTGGTCGTCAGCGACAGCCCGCTCGTCGGCACCGGCATGGAGTACCGCGCCGCCGTCGACGCCGGTGACGTGGTCGTGGCCGACAACGCCGGAGTGGTGAAGGAGGTGTCCGCCGACGCCATCGAGACGATGAACGACGACGGCACCTACCAGACCTACAAGCTGGCCAAGTTCAAGCGCTCCAACCAGGGCACCTGCATCAACCAGCGCCCGCTGGTGAAGGCCGGCGACCGTCTCGAGGTCGGCACGCCGATCGCCGACGGTCCCTGCACCGACGACGCCGAGATGGCGCTGGGCACCAACCTGCTCGTCGCCTTCATGCCCTGGCAGGGTCACAACTACGAGGACGCGATCATCCTCAGCCAGCGCCTGGTGCAGGAGGACGTCCTCACCTCGATCCACATCGAGGAGCACGAGGTCGACGCCCGCGACACCAAGCTCGGCCCCGAGGAGATCACGCGGGACATCCCGAACATCTCCGAGGAGGGCCTGGCCGACCTCGACGAGCGCGGCATCATCCGCATCGGCGCCGAGGTCACCACCGGTGACATCCTGGTCGGCAAGGTCACGCCCAAGGGCGAGACCGAGCTCACCCCCGAGGAGCGCCTGCTCCGCGCGATCTTCGGCGAGAAGGCGCGCGAGGTGCGCGACACCTCGATGAAGGTGCCCCACGGTGAGTCCGGCACGGTCATCGGCGTGCGGGTCTTCGACCGCGAGGAGGGCGACGACCTTCCCCCCGGCGTCAACCAGCTGGTCCGCGTCTACGTCGCCCAGAAGCGCAAGATCTCGGTCGGCGACAAGCTCGCCGGACGCCACGGCAACAAGGGCGTCATCGCCAAGATCCTGCCCGTCGAGGACATGCCGTTCATGGAGGACGGCACCCCGGTCGACGTCGTGCTCAACCCGCTGGGTGTGCCGCGACGGATGAACATCGGCCAGATCCTCGAGCTCCACCTCGGCTGGCTCGCCAAGCAGGGTTGGGACCTCGACCTGTCCGGTGAGAAGGGCAACGCCGACTGGAAGCAGCGCCTGATCGACATCGGCGCCGACAAGGCCACGCCCAACACGAAGGTCGCCACCCCGGTGTTCGACGGTGCGCGCGAGGACGAGATCACCGGCCTGCTCGGTGCGACGCTCCCCAACCGCGACGGTGAGCGGATGGTCAAGGAGGACGGCAAGGCCGCCCTCTTCGACGGTCGCTCGGGAGAGCCGTTCCCGGAGCCGGTGGCTGTCGGCTACATGTACATCCTCAAGCTGCACCACCTCGTCGACGACAAGATCCACGCTCGCTCGACCGGCCCCTACTCGATGATCACGCAGCAGCCCCTGGGTGGTAAGGCCCAGTTCGGTGGCCAGCGGTTCGGTGAGATGGAGGTCTGGGCGATGGAGGCCTACGGCGCCGCCTACGCCCTGCAGGAGCTGCTGACGATCAAGTCGGACGACGTGCCGGGCCGCGTGAAGGTCTACGAGGCCATCGTCAAGGGCGAGAACATCCCCGACTCCGGCATCCCCGAGTCGTTCAAGGTGCTCGTCAAGGAGATGCAGTCGCTCTGCCTCAACGTCGAGGTGCTGTCGCAGGACGGCAGCGCGATCTCGCTCAAGGACGCCGAGGAAGACGTCTTCCGGGCGGCCGAGGAGCTTGGCATCGACCTGTCCCGTCGCGAGCCCAGCTCCGTCGAAGAAGTCTGAGGTGACGTCCGGGCGGCGCTCGCGCCGCCCGGACTCCCCAGTCCCACAGCTACCTGACTCAAACAGCAACCAAAGGAACACATCTTGCTGGACGTGAACTTCTTCGAGCAGATCCAGATCGGCCTGGCCACTGCGGACGACATCCGCACGTGGAGCCACGGCGAGGTCAAGAAGCCGGAGACCATCAACTACCGCACGCTCAAGCCCGAGCGTGACGGCCTCTTCTGCGAGAAGATCTTCGGTCCCACCCGGGACTGGGAGTGCTACTGCGGCAAGTACAAGCGCGTGCGCTTCAAGGGCATCATCTGCGAGCGCTGTGGCGTCGAGGTCACCCGCTCCAAGGTCCGCCGTGAGCGCATGGGCCACATCGAGCTCGCCGCTCCCGTGACCCACATCTGGTACTTCAAGGGCGTCCCGTCGCGCCTGGGCTACCTGCTCGACCTGGCGCCGAAGGACCTCGAGAAGGTCATCTACTTCGCCGCCTACATGATCACCTCGGTCGACGAGGACTCGCGCCACCGCGACATGGACTCCCTGGAGAACAAGGTCGGCCTGGAGCGCGAGCGCCTGGAGAAGCGCCGCGACACCTCCGTGGAGGACCGCGCCAAGAAGCTCGAGGACGACCTCGCCACCCTCGAGGCCGAGGGTGCCAAGGCCGACGCCAAGCGCAAGGTGCGCGACGGTGCCGACCGCGAGATGAACCAGCTCCGCGACCGCGCCAACCGTGAGATCGCGCGTCTCGAGGAGGTCTGGGACACCTTCAAGAGCCTCAAGGTCCAGGACCTGCTCGGCGACGAGCTGCTCTACCGCGAGATGAAGACCTGGTTCGGCAAGTACTTCGAGGGCCACATGGGCGCCACGGCGATCCAGAAGCGCCTCCAGGACTTCGACATCGAGGCCGAGGTCGAGTCGCTGCGCGACACGATCGCCAACGGCAAGGGCCAGCGCAAGGTCCGCGCCCTCAAGCGCCTCAAGGTCGTCGACGCGTTCCGCAAGACCGGCAACCAGCCCATCGGCATGGTGCTCGACGCCGTCCCGGTGATCCCGCCGGACCTGCGTCCGATGGTCCAGCTCGACGGTGGCCGCTTCGCCACCTCCGACCTGAACGACCTCTACCGCCGCGTCATCAACCGCAACAACCGCCTCAAGCGACTGCTCGACCTCGGCGCGCCCGAGATCATCGTCAACAACGAGAAGCGGATGCTGCAGGAGGCCGTGGACAGCCTCTTCGACAACGGTCGTCGCGGTCGTCCGGTCACCGGCCCGGGCAACCGGCCGCTGAAGTCGCTCTCCGACATGCTCAAGGGCAAGCAGGGTCGCTTCCGCCAGAACCTGCTCGGCAAGCGCGTGGACTACTCGGGCCGTTCGGTCATCGTGTCTGGTCCGCAGCTCAAGCTGCACCAGTGCGGCCTGCCCAAGCAGATGGCGCTCGAGCTGTTCAAGCCGTTCGTCATGAAGCGCCTGGTCGACCTGTCGCACGCGCAGAACATCAAGTCCGCCAAGCGGATGGTCGAGCGCGCCCGCCCGGTCGTGTGGGACGTCCTCGAAGAGGTCATCACCGAGCACCCCGTGCTGCTCAACCGCGCGCCCACCCTGCACCGCCTCGGCATCCAGGCCTTCGAGCCGCAGCTGATCGAGGGCAAGGCCATCCAGATCCACCCGCTCGTGTGCGGCGCGTTCAACGCCGACTTCGACGGCGACCAGATGGCCGTGCACCTGCCGCTGTCCGCGGAGGCGCAGGCCGAGGCCCGCATCCTGATGCTGTCGACCAACAACATCCTCAAGCCGTCGGACGGCCGTCCGGTGACCATGCCCTCGCAGGACATGATCATCGGCCTGTTCTGGCTGACCGCCGACCGCGAGGGTGAGCCCGGCGAGGGCCGCGTGTTCTCCAGCCCGGCCGAGGCGATCATGGCCTTCGACCGTCGCGAGATCACGCTGCAGAGCAAGATCAGCATCCGCCTCACCGACGTGGTGCCGCCGCTCGACCTCGAGCTCGGCGCCGACTGGGAGGAGCGGACCGCTCTGCGGCTCGACACCACCCTCGGCCGTGTCCACTTCAACGACACGCTCCCGGCGGACTACCCGTTCGTCAACGAGGAGGTCGGCAAGAAGCGCCTCGGCTCGATCGTCAACGACCTCGCCGAGCGCTACACCAAGGTGCAGGTCGCTGCCTCGCTCGACGCCCTCAAGGACGCCGGCTTCCACTGGGCCACGCGCTCGGGTGTGACCGTCTCGATCGACGACGTCACCACCCCCGACAGCAAGGCCGAGATCCTGGCCCGCTACGAGGCGCAGGCCGAGAAGGTCCAGAAGAACTACGAGCGCGGTGTGATGACGGACGACGAGCGTCGTCAGGAGCTCATCGAGCTGTGGACCCAGGCTGCTGCCGAGGTCGGTCGCGCGATGGAGGCCAACTTCGACCGCAAGAACCCGATCTACATGATGGTCGACTCGGGTGCCTCCGGAAACATGAACCAGATCCGGCAGGTCGCGGCCATGCGTGGTCTGGTGGCCAACCCGAAGGGCGAGATCATCCCGCGCCCGATCAAGGCCAACTTCCGCGAGGGCCTGACGGTGCTCGAGTACTTCATCGCCACCCACGGTGCCCGCAAGGGTCTCGCCGACACCGCTCTCCGCACCGCCGACTCGGGTTACCTGACCCGTCGTCTGGTGGACGTGTCGCAGGACGTCATCATCCGTGAGGACGACTGCGGCACCGAGCGTGGCCTGCCCAAGCGGATCGACGACGAGCACGTCGAGACCTCGGCCTACGCCCGCTCCTCGGCGACCGAGATCCTCCACCCGGAGTCGGGTGAGGTGCTCGCCACCGCCGGCGAGGACCTGGGTGACGTCAAGATCGGTGAGCTCGTGGCCGCCGGTGTCACCGAGGTCAAGGTCCGCTCGGTCCTGACCTGCGACGCCCGCACCGGCACCTGTGCCAAGTGCTACGGCCGCTCGCTGGCCACCGGCAAGCTGGTCGACATCGGTGAGGCGGTCGGCATCATCGCCGCCCAGTCCATCGGTGAGCCCGGCACGCAGCTGACGATGCGCACGTTCCACACCGGTGGTGTGGCCTCCGCCGACGACATCACGCAGGGTCTGCCCCGTGTGGTCGAGCTCTTCGAGGCCCGCTCGCCCAAGGGTCGTACGCCGATCTCGGAGTCCGCCGGTCGCGTGAAGATCGAGGAGACCGACAAGGCCCGCGTCGTCGTGGTCACCCCCGACGACGGCTCCGAGGTCCAGGAGATCCCGGTGTCGAAGCGTTCGCGCCTCAACGTGGAGGACGGCGACCACATCAACGTCGGCCACCACATCACGTCCGGTACCCCCGACCCGCAGGACGTCCTGCGCATCCTCGGTGTCCGGAAGGCCCAGGAGCACCTCGTGGACGAGGTCCAGGAGGTCTACCGGTCGCAGGGCGTGGCGATCCACGACAAGCACATCGAGATCATCGTGCGGCAGATGCTGCGTCGCGTGACGGTCATCGAGTCCGGTGACACCAACCTGCTCCCGTCCGACCTGGTCGACCGGGTGCGGTTCGAGGAGGAGAACCGTCGCGTGGTCTCCGAGGGCGGCAAGCCGGCCTCGGGTCGCCCGGTCCTCATGGGCATCACGAAGGCCTCGCTCGCGACCGAGTCGTGGCTCTCGGCGGCCTCCTTCCAGGAGACCACCCGAGTGCTCACCGACGCCGCGATCAACGGCCGCTCCGACAGCCTCCGTGGCCTGAAGGAGAACGTGATCATCGGAAAGCTCATCCCGGCCGGCACCGGCCTCGAGCGCTACCGCAACATCCGGGTGGAGCCGACCGAGGAGGCGCGTGCCGCGGCCTACTCGGTCACCGGCTACGACTCCTACGACTACGACTTCGGTCCGTCGTCGCAGGCTGTCGCGCTCGACGACTTCGACTTCGGTTCCTACCAGAACTGATCGAGTCACCTCCGCGCCCCGGTCTCCCGCAAGGGAGGCCGGGGCGCGGTGCATTTCGGTGGATGCGGGACCGCCTGAGAGAATTCCCGGCGTGACGACCCCCTCCTCGCGCCCCACCTCCGCCGATGTGCTGGTGGTCGGCGCCGGCCCCGCCGGCTCGGCCGCCGCGGCGTGGGCCGCCCGTGCCGGGCTCGACGTCGTGCTGGCCGACGCGGCGACGTTCCCGCGCGACAAGACGTGCGGTGACGGGCTGACCCCGCGCGCGATCGGGGAGATGCAGAAGCTCGGCCTCGAGGACTGGCTGCGCGCCCACACCGTCAACGAGGGCCTGCGCGCCCACGGCTTCGGCCAGACGCTCCTGCTGCCGTGGCCGGGCGGCTCGCTGCCCGACTGGGGCTCGGCGGTCGCCCGCACCGAGCTCGACGACCACCTGCGCACGGTGGCGATCAAGAGCGGCGCGCGTGCCGTCGACGGCGCCCGCGCGGTCGGCGTACGCCGCGAGGGGGAGCGGGTCGCGGCGGTCGAGCTGCGCGACGCCGACGGCACCTACGAGGTCGCCTGCCAGTGGCTGGTCGTGGCCGACGGCGTCCGCTCGCCGCTCGGCAAGCTCCTCGGGCGCGAGTGGCACCGCGACACCGTCTACGCGGTGGCCGGTCGCTCCTACGTCGACTCGGAGATGAGCGACGACCCGTGGATCAGCTCGCACCTCGAGCTGCGCGACGACCAGGGCGAGCTGGTGACGGGCTACGGGTGGATCTTCCCGCTCGGCGACGGCACCGTGAACCTCGGCGCCGGCACGCTGGCGACGAGCCGACGGCCGGCCGAGGTCGCCATCAAGCCCCTGATGCAGACCTACGCCGACACGATCGGCGCCGACTTCGGGCTGTCGGGCGAGCTCCGGTCGCCGACCTCGGCGCTGCTCCCGATGGGTGGCGCGGTCAGCAACGTCGCCGGTCCCAACTGGGCCCTCATCGGCGACGCCGCCGCATGCGTCAACCCGCTCAACGGCGAGGGCATCGACTACGGCCTCGAGACCGGTCGCCTCGTCGCCGAGCACATCGCGAGCGGCGTCGGCCTCGGTGAGGCGTGGCGCTCGACGCTTGTGGAGCACTACGGCGAGGCGTTCTCCATCGCCCGCCGCCTCGCCGGGATCGCCACCCAGCCGACGGTCGTGTCGGCGCTCGGCCCGGTCGGGATGCGCTCGGACTGGCTGATGACGCTGGCCCTGCGCTGGATGGGCAACCTCGTCGACGACGCCGACCGCGACCGCGCGGCACGGGTCTGGCGCTGGGCCGGCCGCCGTTCCGTGGCGCGCGACGCCCGGCCACCCTTCGCGTGAGCCGGGAGCACACCTACCGGGCGGCCGTCGCGCTCGGTAGGGCCGGCATGCGCGCGCTCGGGATGCAGGTCACCGGCCTCGGTGCCGAGCACGTGCCGACCAAGGGCCCCGTGCTGCTCGCGGCCACGCACGTGTCGTACCCGGACTTCGTGTTCGTGCAGGACGCTGCCCGGTCGTCGGGCCGCTACATCCGGTTCATGACCCGCCACGACGTGTGGCAGGTGCCCGGCGTGGCGCGGGCGATGAGCGCGATGCGGCACGTCCCGGTCGACCGCGAGGCCCCGGCCGGGGCGTACGTCGTGGCGCGCCGGCTGCTGCGCGACGGAGAGGCGGTGTGTGCGTTCCCCGAGGCAGGGATCAGCTACTCCTACACCGTCCGGTCGCTGATGCGCGGGGTGGCGAGCCTGGCCCGGGAGACCGGCGTCCCCGTCGTTCCTGTGGCGCTGTGGGGCTCGCAGCGGGTCTACTCCGTCGGCATGCCCGACGGGCGCGGTCGCGAGCCGCGTCCCGACCTCACCCGCGGTCGTCGGATCGACGTCAGCTTCGGTCCGCCTCTGACGATCGGGCCCGACGACGACCTCACCGCGTGGACGCACCGGCTGGGCGCTGTGCTCACCGAGCAGCTCGAGGAGCTCCAGCAGCTGTCGCACCACCGGCCGCGGCCCGACGAGCACGCGCCGTGGTACCCCGCGCACCTCGGCGGGCACGCACCGACCCGCCTCGAGGCCGCCCACCTCGACGTGGTGCCGCGCGCCGCGGTCAGACCGACGTGGGGGCCGAGCCAGCCCGAGCCCGGCGGCGCGCCTCCAGCCAGCCGAGCGGGTTGGTGAACGGCTCGAGCACCCGCCGCACGGGCGGGCAGGCGAGGAAGAAGGTGAGGCCGACTGCGCCGATGACGGTCAGCACCAGGCCGATCGTCGGGTAGGCGGCTGTGAAGTCGGGCCAGCCCAGCGCCATGAACGTCTTGATGACGAAGCCGTGGAACAGGTAGATGACCATCGTGGCGCTGCCCATCGTGGTGAACCAGCCGAGGTTGCGCCGCGGCACCAGCGACATCGCCGAGAAGGCGCCGAGCAGCCCGACCATCATCACGGTGAGGCGGGTCTGGAAGACGATCTCGTTGTCGATCGGGATCTCGGAGTACCCGGTGTCGTACCAGAGCAGCGCCGACTCCGCCCAGGTGTCGGTGTAGAGCGCCATGATCCCGATGCCGACGAGCATCGGCACTGCCGCGATCTTCACCCACACGTCGTCGAGGTGCGCGAGGTGCCGGGGCTTGAGGTGCAGGCCGAGCACGAAGAACGGCAGCAGGCCGAGGAAGCGCGGGATCATCAGCGCCTCGGTGTCCCAGACCCCGCCGACCAGGCTGACGATCACCGACAGCGGCAGGAAGAGCCAGTGCAGCTTGAGGATCGGGGTGATCAGGCGCCACATCAGCAGCACGATGAGGTACCACATGGTCCAGTGCGGCTCGATCCACAGCGGTCCCGTGACGCCCTCGCCGACGACCTCGCGGCGGTAGTAGAACAGGGCCGGCTCGAACAGCAGGTAGGGGACCAGGAGCGTGTAGACCAGGCTCTTCATCCGGCGGCGGTCCCACTCGAAGGACTTCGAGAGGTAGCCGCTGACGAAGACGAAGGCCGGGATGTGCCACAGGTAGATGAAGTCGTAGACCCAGTGGCTGCCCGCGCTGGCCTCGACCAGCCCGATCGAGTGCCCCACGACGACCAGCGTGATCAGGACCATCTTGACGTTGTCGAGCCACGGATCTCGGGACGCGGGGGGCACGGCGCTCACCGTACTTCACTAGGTTGGGCGCATGGGATCCCTGCCGAGGCGACAGCGGGTGGCGGCGTACGCCGTCATCCTCCGCGAGCGCGGCGGTCGGGTCGAGATCCTGCTGAGCCGCCTCGCGCCGCGGGTCTCGCGCTCCGAGCTGTGGACCCTCCCGGGGGGCGGGGTCGACCACGGCGAGGACCCGCGCGACGCCCTGATCCGCGAGGTGCAGGAGGAGGCGGGCCTCGACGCCACGGTGGGGGACCGGGCCCGGGTCTACAGCGCCCACATGCCCCGCTCGCCCCGGGACGGGCAGCTCGTCGACGCCCACGCGATCCGGCTGGTCTACGAGGGCTGGGTGCCACCCGACGCGCCCACCCCGCGGGTGGTCGAGGTCGACGGCTCCACGGTCGAGGCCGCCTGGAAGGCGCTCGACGACGTCGCCTCGGGCGCCGTCCCGGTGTCGTCCGTCGTGACCGAGGCCCTCGTCGACCACCAGCCGTTCCGGCTTCAGCGCGTCGCGGCGTACGCCGTCGTCACCCGCTGCGCCGGAGGCGACAACGAAGTGCTCTTGACCCGGCTCTCGTCCACCGCCGCACACCCCGGGCGGTGGACGCTGCCCGGCGGGGGCGTGGACCACGGCGAGCACCCGTCGGTCGCGCTGGCCCGCGAGGTCGAGGAGGAGTGCGGGCTGCCGTGCGAGGTCGGCGCTCTGCTCGGCGTGCACGACACCCACTTCTCCGGCACCGCCCCGTCGGGGCGGATCGAGGACTACCACGGCGTGCACCTCGTCTACCGCGCGAGCGTCGCCGACGGGGAGCCGCGGGTGGTGGAGGTGGACGGCACCACCGACGCCGTCGCGTGGGTGCCCACGGCACGGATCGCATCGGGCGAGGTCGACGTGCTCGACGTCGTCACCTACGCGTTGGGAGCAGAGCGTGACTGAGAGCGTCTTCACCTACGCCGCACCCGGGCTGAAGTTCGGCCGCGGCGCCAGCGACGAGATCGGCTGGGACGTCCAGCAGCTGTGCCGCGACGTCCCGGGCGAGGCGGCGCGGCGGGTTCTGCTCGTCACCGACCCCGGCGTCGCTGCCACCGGGCACCCCGATCGGATCGCCGACGGCATGCGGTCCCGCGGTCTCGAGGTGGTGGTCTACGCCGAGGCCCGCGTGGAGCCGACCGATGCCTCCCTCGAGGCAGCCGTCGCCGCGGCTCGCGCGAGCGGTCCCTTCCACGCCGTGGTGGCGGTCGGGGGCGGCTCGTCCATCGACACCGCCAAGGCGGTCGACCTGATGCTGACCAACCCCGGCGAGCTGATGGACTACGTCAACGCCCCGGTCGGCGGCGGCCGGGCGCCCGAGCACCCGCTCCTGCCCCTCGTCGCCGTCCCGACGACCACCGGCACCGGAGCCGAGTCCACGACCATCTGCGTGCTCGACGTCCTGGCGCTCGAGGTGAAGACCGGCATCTCCCACGCCCGGTTGCGGCCCACCCTCGCCGTCGTCGACCCCGACCTGACCATGACGCAGCCCGCGATGGTGACAGCGTCGGCGGGCATGGACATCCTCTGCCACGCGCTCGAGAGCTGGACGGCGCGGTGGTTCGCCGACTTCGACGCCAAGCAGCCCGAGCAGCGGGTGCCCTACTGCGGCGCCAACCCCATCGCCGACATGTGGGCCGAGAAGTCCCTGTCGCTCCTCGCCGGAGCGTTCCGGCGCGCGGTCCGCGACGGCTCCGACGTCGAGGCGCGCGAGCAGATGGCCCTCGCCGCCACCTTCGCCGGGCTGGGCTTCGGCAACGCCGGCGTCCACGTGCCGCACGCCTGCGCCTACCCGATCGCCGGCCGGGTCCGCGACTACCGCCCCGAGGGCTATCCCGCGGACGAGCCGATCGTCCCGCACGGGATGGCCGTCGTGATGACCGCGCCCGCCGCCTTCGCGTTCCTCCACGACGCGGCGCCCGAGCGCCACCGCCGTGCGGCCGAGCTCCTCGGCGGCACCGGCGAGCCGCTCCCCGACGTGCTGCGCCGGCTGATGCGGGACGTCGGCCTGCCGAGCGGCCTGGCCGAGCTCGGCTTCGGCCAGGCCGACGTCGACGACCTGGTCGAGGGGGCGCTCAAGCAGCAGCGCCTGCTCGCCACCGCACCCGTGGAGGTCACGGCCGAGGACCTGGCCACCGTGTTCCAGGAGTCCCTCGAGCACTGGTGACCCCGCCTCCGGGCGGCGACGCGCGAGGAATGAGTGGCCGCCCCGCCGGTCACTAGGATGGGGGCATGAACCCCCGCCACCGTCGACTCGTGATCCCGGTGGCGCTGGGGGCACTGATCCTCATCGTCGTCCTCGCCGCCGTCCTGTGAGCACTCCTGCGGAGGCAGGGCTCGCCACCGTCCGCTCGGCGATCCTCGACGCCGACCACTTGGTGCGCGCGCTCGCGAGCGGTCGGCGCAAGGGCCACCCGGTGCCCGTCGTGGAGGGACGCGAGGTGCGTCGAGTCGAGCTGCGGGTCGTCGACCTGCGGGCCGGGCGCCACCTGCAGGTGACGTCGTACGACGCCACGCAGGCGCACACCACCAACCACCTCGTGGGCGAGGCGGCCGAGGCGGCGGTGGACGCGCTGCTCGCGGAGCCGTTCGCCAACTGGCACGTCGACACCGCCACCGAGACCCACCAGCTGCGGGTGACCAAGAAGGGCGTGCCGCTGCTGCACACCTCGACGCGCACCGACGAGGTCGCGCCGTCCCGGGGTCACGACCGGCCCAAGGACCGGCTGCTCGCCGAGGACCACCCGGTGCTCGTCGCGCTCGGGATCAGCGACGCGCAGGGGCGGGTCAAGCCGACCCGGCAGGCGAAGTACCGCCAGGTGGAGGAGTTCGTCCGGCTGCTCGACGCGAGCCTCACCGAGGCCGTCGCGCAGGGGCGGGTGCGCACCCCGACCGCTGACGACCCGCTGCGGGTGGTCGACCTGGGCTGCGGCAACGCCTACCTCACGTTCGCCGCCCACGCCTACCTGTCCGACCGCCTCCCGGTGCGGGTCACCGGCGTCGACGTCAAGCAGCAGTCCGCCGACCACAACGCGCGCGTCGCGGCCGACCTCGGCATCGACGCGGACTTCGTCGTCGGGTCGATCGCCGATGCCCGGCTCGACCAGGCGCCCGACGTCGTGCTCGCCCTGCACGCCTGCGACACCGCGACCGACGACGCCCTCGGACGCGCGCTGGAGTGGGAGGCCCCTCTGGTCCTCGCCGCCCCCTGCTGCCACCACCACATCGCCGCCCAGCTCCGCACGACGGACGTGCCCGAGCCCTACGCGATGATCACCCGCCACGGCATCCTGCGCGAGCGCTTCGCCGACACCCTCACCGACGCCCTCCGCGCCGCGCTGCTGCGCCGGGAGGGTTATCGCGTCGACGTCGTCGAGTTCGTCGAGAGCGCCCACACGCCGCGCAACACGCTGCTGCGGGCGGTGCGCACCGGGGCCGACGGCTCCGACGCCGCTCGCGAGTACGACGACCTGCTCGCCGCCTGGGCCGTGAAGCCCCGGCTCGGCGAGCTGCTCGGCCCGTGACCGGGCGTTGACCCGGCGCTGACCCAGCGGAGGATCAGCCGGTGAAGAGCGCCGAGGCCTTCACCAGCGTCTGCCACAGGCCGTAGGCCAGGGGGATGCCCACGAGCAGCCAGGCGAGGGCGATCAGCAACGGGCTCGTCGTGGCCGGGTCGGTGGTCGGGGCAGGGCTGGTGTTCGCGTCGGTGCTCATCGGGTGGCCCCCAGTCGGTCGGAGATGCGGTCCTCGTTGGCCGCGTGCGCGTCGTGGTCGAAGTGGGTGTCCGAGACGGGTCTGATCATCAGGTTGGCCACGAACCCGACGGCGAGCACGCCGGCCATCGTCAGCAGCGCGGGCCGGTAGTCGGCCGCGACCAGCGAGCCGGGTTCGCCGGCCTGGTCGAGGAACCCGTTGACGATGAGGGGGCCGGCGACGCCCGCGGCGGCCCACGCGGTCAGCAGGCGCCCGTGCACGGCGCCCACCTCGAGGGTCCCGAAGAGGTCCTTCAGGTAGGCAGGCACGGTCGCGAACCCACCGCCGTAGTAGGAGATGATCACGGCCGCGAGCGCGACGAACACGAAGGTGCTGGAGCTGCCGAACAGTGCCAGCAGCAGGTAGAGCACGAGTCCGACGCCGAGGTACATCACGTACGTGCCCCTGCGCCCGATCCGGTCGGACAGGCTCGACCAGACGAACCGGCCGATCATGTTGGCCAGCGACAGCACGCCGACGAAACCGGCCGCGGACGCGGCCGAGATCGAGCTGACCCCGTCGACCCGGAAGAAGTCCTGGATCATCGGTGCGGCCTGCTCGAGGATGCCGATCCCGGCGGTGACGTTGCAGAAGAGCACGACCCACAGGAGCCAGAACTGAGGGGTCCGGACGGCATTCGACGCGCGCACGAGAGCGCCGTTGGTGCCGGGAGAGTGCTCGGCAGTCTGGTCGTCACCATGGCCGGGTGGCACCCGGATCAGGGCGGCGCCGATCAGCATGAACACGGTGTAGACCACGCCGAGCGTGACGAAGGTCTGCGACAGGGCCGATGCCGACGCCACCGCACCGGGCTCGGTGGGCACGAAGCCGGGGTCGAAGGCGCCCATCAACCGGTTGGAGAGTGGTGAGGCGATGAGTGCGCCGCCACCGAAGCCCATGATCGCCAGGCCTGTCGCCAGTCCCGGCCGGTCGGGGAACCACTTGATGAGCGTCGAGACCGGTGAGATGTAGCCGATGCCGAGGCCGATGCCGCCGATGACGCCGTAGCCGAGGTACAGCAGCCACAGCTGGCCGGTCGCGATGCCGGCCGCGCCGACGAAGAAGCCCGTGCCCCAGCAGAGGGCGGCCGCGAGCATCGCCTTGCGGGGCCCGGACCGCTCCACCCAGGTGCCGAGCACCGCGGCGGAGAGCCCGAGCATCACGATCGCGAGCGAGAACACCCACCCGATCGCGGTCAGGCTGGTGTCGAAGTCGGCCACCAAGGAGTTCTTGAAGACCGAGAACGCGTAGACCTGGCCGATGGAGAGGTGGACAGCCAGAGCGGCCGGCGGGATCAGCCAACGGCTGTAGCCCGGACCGGCGACGATGGCCTGCTTGTCGAGGCGCGACATGCGCATCCTTTCCCGAGATGACCCGCGTCACGTTACGGACGGGTGGTCGACCTGTCCCCACACCTGAGGAGGAGGCGCGGCGAGTGGTCGTCCGGGTAGGACGAACGGCCCACGGCTACGGTGTCGGGGTGAAGGGGACGCATCTGCTGCTGGGTGCGGTCGTGACCGTCCCGTTCCTCGTCGGTGCCGCTGCCGGCGTTCCGGACGCGGCGGACGAGGTGGCCTTCCGGTTCACCGACCCCGACATCGTCGAGTCCAGCGGGCTGGTCGCCGTGGACGGCCTCGTCGTGACCACCAACGACTCCGGCGACTCGGGCCGGGTCTTCGCCGTCGACCCCGCCACCGGCGCCACGGTCGGCATCACCAGGTGGGCGACCGATCCCGAGGACGTGGAGGCCCTGGCCCCCGCCGGCCCGGGCCACGTGTGGGTCGCCGACATCGGCGACAACCAGCACGCCCGCGCGTCGGTGTCGGTGCTCCGCGTGCCGGTCGGGCGCGGCGACCGCGACGTCGTGGCGGAGGCCTACGAGCTCGTCTACCCCGACGGCGCGCGCGACGCCGAGGCGCTGGTCAGCCACCCCGTGACCGGCCAGCTCTTCCTTGTCTCCAAGGGCGTCTTCTCCGGCACGGTGTACGCCGCCCCGCATCGGCTGCGCGCCGACCGGCCCAACCGCCTGACCGAGGTCGGCCAGGCGCCGGGCATCGTCACGGACGCCACCTTCCTGCCGGGCGGCGGAGGGGTGGTCATGCGCACCTACACGACGGCCCACCTGTCGGCGTTCCCGTCGTGGCAGGGCGTCGAGTCGTGGCCGCTGCCCGACCAGGACCAGGGCGAGGGCATCGCCCTCGCCGGGGACGAGCTGCTGGTCAGCACCGAGGGAGCCCGCTCCCAGGTGCTCCGGGTCGGCCTGCCGGCGTCCGCCGGCGCGACCGACCTGCTTTCGCCCGCGTGGACCAGCCTGCGCTGGCTCTCGACGGCGTACGGCCTGCCGCTGCCCGCTGGTTGAGGAGGTCGCGGAGCGACCGTCACGAAGCCTCAGGCGAGGGCCGCGTCGAGCGCGGCCTGGACGTGCAGCGTCGTGCAGGGGAAGACCGGCAGCTCGACGTCGGCCTGCTTGACCAGCAGCTCGAGCTCGGTGCACCCGAGCAGCACGCCGCCGGCGCCGGCGTCCCACAGCTCCTCGATGATCGACACGACCCGGCCGCGCGTGCGGGGGAGCACGACACCGTGGACCAGCTCCTCGTAGATCGCGTCGTTGAGGAAGTCGTGGTGGGAGGTGTCGGGCACCACGACCGACAGGCCGTGGGCCTCCAGGCGGTCGACGAAGAACGGCTCAGACATCGCGACCTTGGTGCCGATCAGCCCGACGGTCTCGACCCCCGCGGCCTTGACCGCCTCCGCGACGACGTCGCCGAGGTGGAGCAGCGGGATGCCGACGGCCTCCTCGACCTGGTCGGCGACCTTGTGGAACGTCGTGGTGCACAGCAGCAGGAAGTCGGCACCGGCCCGCTCGACCCCGCGGGCGGCGTCGGCGAGGAGCGCCCCCACCTGGTCCCAGCGCTCGTCGTCCTCGAGGTGGGTGACCTCGGCGAAGTCGACCGTCGTGAGCGCCAGCCTGGGTGAGGACAGCCCGCCGAGGCGCTCCCGCATCCCGAGGTTGAGGTCGCGGTAGTAGACCGCGCTGCTCTCCCAGCTCATGCCGCCGACGAGTCCGATGGTCTTCACGCGCGGCAGTCTTCCATGCACACGCCCGCGCCCGCCGCCGTCTCGCCTGCTGCGCAGACGTCCGGCGACGGGCCCGGGCGTCAGGAGCGGTGGACCTTGTGTGCCGCAGCTTGGGCACGCGGCTTGATCACCAGCTCGTCGATGTCGACGTGCGAGGGCCGGGTGGCCACCCACGTGATGGCGTCGGCGACGTCCTCGGCCAGCAGCGGCTGGTCGACGCCGGCGTACACCGCGTCGGCCTTCTCCTGGTCGCCGTCGAAGCGCACGAGCGAGAACTCGTCGGTCCGGACCATCCCGGGGGCGACCTCGCTGATGCGCACCGGCTCGCCGTTGAGCTCGAGCCGCAGCGTCTCGGTCACCACCTTCACGCCGTGCTTGGCGGCGGTGTAGCCCGCGCCGCCCTCGTAGGCCCAGCGCCCGGCCGTCGACCCGACGTTGACGATCACCGCGTCGCCGCTGGCGCGGAGGGCGGGCAGCAGCGCCTTGGTCACCCGGACGAGGCCGAGGACGTTCACGTCGTACATCCAGCGCCAGGCGTCGAGGTCGGCCCCGTCGACCCGATCGACCCCGACGGCGCCGCCGGCGTTGTTGACCAGCACGTGGCAGGCCGGCACCGCCGCGGCGAGCGCGTCGACCGACGCCTGGTCGGTGATGTCGCACGTGATGGCCTCGCCCCCGATCTCGGCGGCGAGGTCCTCGATGCGGTCGGTGCGGCGGGCGGCGCAGACGACGCGGAAGCCCGCCGCCGCCAGGGCGCGGGCCGTCGCGGCACCGATGCCGCTCGAGGCCCCGGTCACGACGGCGGTGCGGGGCTGGGTGCTGTCAGTGCTCATGCGGCCATCCTGCCAAGATGTGCCCGTGATCTTCGCGGCGGCCGACGGTTCGGCACTCGGCAACCCCGGCCCGGCCGGCTGGGCGTGGTACGTCGACGACGACTGCTGGGCGTCCGGCGGCTGGCCGCGCGGCACCAACAACATGGGCGAGCTGATGGCGGTCCTCGACCTCCTCCAGCAGACGGCGCACGTCGACGACGAGCTGCACGTGTTCTGCGACAGCAAGTACGTCATCGACTCCGTCACCAAGTGGATGCCGGGCTGGAAGCGCAAGGGCTGGAAGAAGAGCGACGGCAAGCCCGTGCTCAACGTCGAGCTGATGAAGGCCCTCGACGCTGCCATGGACGGCCGGCGCGACAGGGTCCGCTTCGAGTGGGTCAAGGGCCACGCCGGCCACGAGCTCAACGAGGCGGCCGACAAGCGCGCCAACGCCGCTGCGTCCGCCTACCAGCGCGGTGTGGAGCCCGATGCCGGGCCGGGCTTCGCCGGCAGCAGCACCGCCCACCCCGCCGCGACGGTCGGGCAGGTCGAGCAGGAGCCCGACCTGTTCAGCGACCTCGCCGACCAGGCCGGGCAGGTGGAGTCGACCGACGAGGAGCACGTCGTCGCGATGGAGCGGGCGCTGCTGAGCGACGAGGTGCGCGGCGACCGGGCCGCCGTCGCGGGCCTGCTCCACCCGCAGTGGCAGGAGGTCGGGCGCTCGGGTCGCTTGTGGACCCGCGACGACCTGCTCGCCGAGGTCGGCCCGATCGAGCCGGTCAGCCTCGACGTGGTGTCGGTCGAGCGGGTCGACCGCGACACGATCCTGCTCCTCTGGCGCGCGCTGGCAGACGAACGGTCGACGCTGCGCAGCAGCCTCTGGGTGCGCGCCGGCGGACAGTGGCAGCAGCGCTTCCACCAGGGCACCGACGAGCCCTGACGGACCGGCCCGAGGGTCTGCTCGACGGCCCCAGGACCGCCCATCGGGGTGAGACGTGGCACACTCGCCCGATGCCTCCTGCGAAGCTCGCTGCGTCGCTCGCTGTCCTGGGCGGCGTGCTGTGGATCCTGCACGCGCTGCTCGGCGGCGGCGACGGTTCCGTCCTCGACGTCCTGCACGGCATCGGCCTCGCGTGCCTGATGGCAGCGTCTGCCGTCTTCGGAACCACGCTCGTGAAGGGCGACGCGGTGGCCGTGCGCGCCGTCGTCGGCGTCGCGTCCGCCCTCCTGGCGCTGTCGGTCATCGAGGCGTTCCGGCCCGACGGCGCGTCCTGGTACGACGGCTTCTGGGGCGTCGTAGCGGTGGTCCTCGGGGGGCTCGCGCTCGCACGCGGCCGGGGCCGCTCGGCCAGCCGTCGCCCGGCCGGCGCCCACGCCCGCTGACCCGCGGGAATTCACGAGGGAATCCCAGCGGACCTCCCGGGGTTGTGCCTGAGATGCCCTGACCAGGGCACGCAGTCGAGGTCTCGAGGAGGCAACGTGGGCGAGCGGGTCGCGATGATCAGCCTGCACACCTCACCGCTGGACCAGCCCGGGACGGGCGACGCCGGCGGGATGAACGTCTACGTGATCGAGCTCTCGCGACGCCTGGCCGCCCAGGGCATCGCGGTCGACGTCTTCACGCGGGCCACCTCCTCGTCCCTCCCGCAGGTCGTCGAGGCCGCCGACGGTGTGCTCGTGCGCCACGTCGCAGCCGGCCCGTTCGAGGGGCTCACCAAGGGCGAGCTGCCCGGTCAGCTCTGCACCTTCGCGCGCGAGGTGCTGCGCACGGAGGCGATGCAGCCCCTGGGGCACTACGACGCGGTCCACTCCCACTACTGGCTCTCCGGTCAGGTCGGCGCGCTCGCCCGGGACCGGTGGAACGTCCCCCTCGTGCACTCGATGCACACCATGGCCAAGGTCAAGAACGAGGCGCTGGCCGACGGCGACACCCCCGAGCCCGTGTCCCGCGTGATCGGCGAGGAGCAGGTGGTGGAGGCCGCCGACCTCCTCGTCGCCAACACCGACACCGAGGCCCGCCAGCTCATCGACCTCTACGACGCCAGCCCCGACGCCGTCGAGGTGATCCACCCCGGCGTCGACCTCTCGGTCTTCGCCCCGCGTGGCCGGGCGGCGGCCCGCCGCGAGCTCGGCCTGCCCGAGGACGCGGCCGTGCTCCTGTTCGCCGGCCGGATCCAGCCGCTCAAGGCACCCGACGTGCTGCTCCGCTCGGTCGCGGTGCTGCTCGAGCAGGACCCGTCCCTGCGGCACCGGCTCGTCGTACCCGTGGTGGGCGGACCGTCCGGCTCCGGGCTCGAGCACCCCACGGCCCTGGCCGACCTGGCGACCGGCCTCGGCATCGACGACGTGGTGCGGTTCGTCCCGCCGGTCAGCCAGGCCGAGCTGGCCGTGTGGACGTCGGCCGCCACCGCGGTCGCGGTCCCGTCCTACAACGAGTCGTTCGGCCTCGTCGCCGTCGAGGCCCAGGCGACCGGCACCCCGGTGGTGGCCGCCGCGGTCGGCGGTCTCACCACGGTGGTGCGCGACGGGGTGAGCGGCATCCTCGTCGACACCCACGAGCCCCGTGACTGGGCCGCCAGCCTGCGCCGCCTGATCGACGACCCGGAGCTGGTCGAGCGGCTCGGCCGCGGCGCCGTGGCCCACGCGCAGGACTTCTCGTGGGAGCGCACTGCCGCCCGCACGCTGGACGCCTACGAGCGTGCCAGCGGGCGCATGCGTGCTGAGATGGCCTCATGAGCGCCACGTCCCCGTCTGCCACCGCGACGGCCGTCGACGCCGTCCGCGACTACCTCGTCGCCAACGAGATCGAGCACGACGAGACCGCCCGCGAGGGCGTCGAGGGCGCGCGTTTCTCGCTGACGCTGCCGGGGGAGAAGAAGCTCCAGACGCCCGTGCGCCTCGACGTCGGCGCCCACGCGCTGGGCGTGCACGCCTTCGTGTGCCGCAATCCCGACGAGAACCACGCGCGGGTCCACCGCTGGCTGCTGGAGCGCAACCTCAGGATGTACGCCGTCTCGTTCGCCGTCGACCGCCACGGCGACATCTACCTCGAGGCGCGGCTGCCACTGGCTTCGGTCGACCCCGACGAGCTCGACCGCATCCTCGGCTCCGTGCTCGCGAACGCCGACGAGTCGTTCAACGCGATCCTGGAGCTCGGGTTCGCCACGTCCATCCGCAAGGAGTGGGAGTGGCGGATCTCCCGCGGCGAGTCGACCCGCAACCTCGAGGCGTTCCGCGGCTGGCTCGAGGCCTAGGGCGTGTCCCTCAAGTCCATGGCCTGCTGTGCGGCGTCATGAACGCACGCTGGCTACGTTGTCGTCAGTCGCCATGGCTCCGCCATGTCTCCCTCCTCCGCCTTGCCATCGCACGCCCCTGACGCCGCTCGCGAGGGCCGAGACTTGAGAGACACGCCCTAGCGCGCCACCCGCGGCTTCCGGCGCGTCATCAGCACGCCGACGATGGCCAGCGCGCCGCCGACGAAGCTCAGGGTCGGCGGCACCTCGTTGATGGTCAGCCACGCCACGAGCGTGGCGATGCCCGGCACGAGGAACGTCGTCAGCGACAGGGCTCCGGCGTCGGTGTGGGTGAGCGCGTAGGCCCACGTCGTGAAGGCGACGGCGGTGGGGAACACGCCCAGGTAGACGATCCACCACAGCTCGGCGCCCCCGTTGGCGACGATGCCCGGGAGGTCGCTGGAGAAGGGCAGGCAGATGAGCGCGCCCATCACGAACGAGACGAACACGACCTGCACGGACGGCAGCCGGCGCAGCAGGACCTTCTGGGTCAGCACCCCGACGGCGTACATCACCGCGGCGACGAGCACGAGGCCCACTCCGAGGAGGCTGGCGTCGGCGTCGGTCGAGGACCCGCGGGCGATGACCGCGACGCCGGCGAAGCCGACGAGCATGCCACCGAGCAGCCACCCGTGCATCCGCTCGCCGAACAGCGGGACCGCGAGCAGGGCGACGATGACCGGGCCGATCTGGATGATCATCGCGGCGGTGCCGGCGTCGACGTGGCGCTCGCCGGCGTTGAGGGCCAGGTTGTAGATGCCGAACCAGCCGATGCCGCCGGCCGCCAGCAGGGTCCACTCACGACGGGTGGGGCGCACCCAGCCGCGGCGCAGCACCAGCGGCAGCACCACCAGCGCGGCGACCAGCAGGCGACCCGATCCGAGCGCCCCGGGGCTGACGTCGTGCGCCACGTGCCGGATCACCACGAACGCCGACGCCCACATGACCAGCGTGACGGCGCCGGCGGCGACCGGCAGCCACGGGGCGGGGGAGGTCGTGGTGGGCTCGCTCGCGGCGGTCGGGGTCGTGGTCGTCACAAGTCAAGGCTAGGTACGGTCATGACTCGCCGCCAGCGCTTTTCGGACGTCGTACGCCGACATCCCGTCACCCCTCAGAGATCGGAGATCTCGACACGTCCCTCGCTGCCCAGCGCGGCGCGCTGGACCTCTTCCCTTCGGTCAGAGGTCCAGCTTGTAGCCCAGGCCGCGGACGGTGACGAGGTACTTCGGCTCGCCCGGGTCGGGCTCGAGCTTGGCGCGGAGCCGCTTGACGTGCACGTCGAGCGTCTTGGTGTCGCCGACGTAGTCCGAGCCCCACACGCGGTCGATCAGCTGGCCCCGGGTGAGCACGCGGCCGGGGTTGCGCAGGAACATCTCGAGCAGCTCGAACTCCTTGAGCGGCAGCCGCTGCTCGGTCCCGTCGACGGTGACGACGTGGCGCTCGACGTCCATCCGGACCGGGCCGGCCTCGAGGGTGTCGGGCATCAGGTCGGGCTCGTGGCCGCGACGCAGCACGGCGCGGATGCGGGCGACCAGCTCGCGCGGTGAGTAGGGCTTGGTGACGTAGTCGTCGGCGCCGAGCTCGAGCCCCACGACCTTGTCGACCTCGTCGTCCTTGGCGCTGACCATGATCACCGGGACCGACGACGTCTGGCGGATCTGGCGGCAGACCTCCGTGCCGGGGATCCCGGGGAGCATCAGGTCGAGCAGGACGATGTCGGGACCGAAGCGGTCGAACTCCGTGAGGGCGGTGTTGCCGTCGGCGGCGATCGCCACCTCGTAGCCCTCCTTGCGGAGCATGTAGGCGAGGGCGTCGCTGTAGCTCTCTTCGTCCTCGACGACGAGTACGCGGGTCATGCGGGGTCCCCTCGGTGTTGTTCGGCGGAGGAGCGAAGCGGGGGAGGCGAAGAGCATCGTGGGGTGCTCATCTATTGGTCTCCTGCTGTGCTCTGCGTGGTCCGGGATCGGTGCCGGCGGAGGGCCGCACGGGGGCGACGACCTCGACCGGGGTGGTGGTGCTGCCGGTGCCCGGGGCGGGCTCCGAGCTGCGGGGGAGCGTGAGGGTGAAGGTCGAGCCCTGTCCCTGCACCGACCACACGGCGATGTCGCCGCCGTGGGTGGCCGCGACGTGCTTGACGATCGAGAGGCCGAGGCCGGTGCCGCCCGTCGAGCGGTGGCGCGCGGGGTCGACGCGGTAGAAGCGCTCGAAGATGCGGTCGATGTCGCCGGCCGGGATGCCGATGCCCTGGTCGACCACCGAGATCTGGACGTGGTTGCCCTCGGACCTGGTCGTGACCACCACGCGCGAGCCCGCGTTGGAGTAGGCGACCGCGTTGGCGACGAGGTTGCTGATCGCGGCGCCGATCTGCTCCTGGGACCCGAAGACCTCCAGGTTCGGCTCGCCGCGGGACTCCACGGTGATCTGCTTGGCGGCCGCCTCCATGGCGCTGGTGTCGACGGCGGTCGCGACCGCGGCGTCGAGGTCGACCATGACGGGCCGCTCGAGCGGGTCGTGGCCCTGTAGCCGGGACAGCTCGATGATCTGCTGCACGAGCTTGGAGAGCCGGTCGCTCTCGGTGAGCATCCGCCCGGCGAAGCGTTGCACGGCCTCGGGGTCGTCGGCCGCGTCGGTGACGGCCTCGGCGAGCAGGCGGATCGCGCCGACCGGGGTCTTGAGCTCGTGGCTGACGTTGGCCACGAAGTCACGGCGGACGGCCTCCACGCGGCGCTCGCGGGTGCGGTCCTCGACGAGCGCCAGCACGAGCCGGGCTCCGAGCGGTGCCACCCGCGCGGTCAGCGTGCGGGTGAACCCGCCGTCGAGCGCGGGCATGTCGATGTCGCTCTCGCGGATCTGCCCGTCGCGTCGCACCTGCGCGATGAGGTCGAGCAGCTCGGGCAGCAGGACGATGTTGCCGCGCACCAGCCCGAAGGCGTACGCCGGCGCCGAGGCCTTGAGGACGTGGTCGGACTCGTCGACCACCACGGCGCTGGAGCGCAGGATGCTCAGGACGGCCGCGACGCCCGCCTGGACGACGGGCGGCTCCGCCTCGGGAGCCGTGTGGCGCTGCCGGTCGCTGATGTGCCACGCGAGGACCGCGCCGCCCGCCACGATGGCCCCGACGAGCGCCGCCAAGGCAGCCTGCGTCGTCGGATCCACGCTCACATCGTACGCACCGCGGACGTGCGTCCTGACCGGATGGACGGGCGGCACGCAGTGTTCACCCCTCGTTCATCGACCACGCACATCTGTTCGCTTCGGCTGCCTACAGTGCCCGACATGCGTGAGGCTTTCCATGACCAGCTCGACGGCATCTTCGCCGACCTGTCCGACATCTGCGGACAGGTCGAGATCGCCGTACGCGAGGCCACCAAGGCGCTGCTGAGCGGCGACGTGCACACCGCGGACCAGGTGATCAGCAACGACAAGGCGATCGACGCGGCTCGCGAACGGGTCGACGACACCGCGTTCGCCCTGCTCTCGCTGCAGCAGCCGGTGGCCGGCGACCTGCGGATGATCGTCTCCGCGCTGCGCATGGTCAGCGAGCTCGAGCGAATGGGTGACCTCTCGGTCCACGTCGCGAAGATCGCCCGCCTGCGCGTGCCGTCGGTCGCGGTGCCCGACGAGCTGCGCCCGACCATGGAGCAGATGGCCCGCACGGCCGAGGACATGGTGCGCCGGGTGCGGGACATCATCGTGGACCGCGACGTCGAGGCGGCCATCGAGCTCGGCCGCGACGACGAGGTGATGGACCAGCTGCGGCGCCGCAGCTTCACCGAGCTGCTCTCCACCGACTGGCAGCACGGCGTCGAGGCCGCGGTCGACATCGCCCTGCTCGGCCGCTACTACGAGCGGATCGCCGACCACGCCGTCTCGGTCGCCAACCGGGTCGTCTTCGTCGTCACCGGCGACCTGCCCCCGCGCGACTGACGTACGCCGCTGCTTCCGCTCCGTGGAGCGGTGCCTGACCCACATTCCGAAGGCTCAGGACGTGGGTGGGGCACCGCTCGCCGGCGTGTCGTACGACGGCGCGCGCCCGGGCGGTGCCTGACCCACATTCCGGAGGCCCGGCACGTGTGTGGGCCACCGCTCCGGCCGAGGAAGCTGTCAGCGACCCTGGTTGGCGACGGCTGCGGCAGCGGCCGCGGCCGCCTCGGGGTCGAGGTACTCGCCGCCGGAGACGGTGGGACGCATGCCCTCGTCGAGGCGGTAGACCAGCGGCATGCCCGTGGGGATGTTGAGGCCGGCGATGTCCTCGTCGCTGATCTGGTCGAGGTGCTTGACCAGGGCGCGGAGGCTGTTGCCGTGGGCGGCCACGAGGACGGTCCGGCCGGTCTGGAGGTCCGGCACGATCTCTGCCTCCCAGTAGGGGAGGAAGCGGGCGATGACGTCCTTGAGGCACTCGGTGCGCGGCAGCTCGTCACCGAGGTCGGCGTAGCGCGGGTCGGCGGCCTGCGAGAACTCCGAGGAGTCGTCGAGCGGCGGCGGCGGGGTGTCGAACGAGCGGCGCCAGAGCATGAACTGCTCCTCGCCGTACTCCTCGAGCGTCTGCTTCTTGTCCTTGCCCTGGAGTGCACCGTAGTGGCGCTCGTTGAGGCGCCACGAGCGCTTCACCGGGATCCAGTGGCGGTCGGCGGCGTCGAGGGAGAGGTGGGCGGTGGTGATCGCCCGGCGCTGCAGCGAGGTGTGCACGATGTCGGGCAGCAGCCCGGCCTCGACCAGGAGCTCGCCCCCGCGGACCGCCTCGGCACGGCCCTTCTCGGTGAGGTCGACGTCGACCCAGCCGGTGAAGAGGTTCTTGGCGTTCCACTCGCTCTCGCCGTGGCGGAGCAGGACGAGCGTGTGTGTCATGAGGCGTCCATGCCTTCCCAGTAGCCGAAGTCGTCGGGGACGACGGGGACGTTCAGCGAGACGCGCTCGCCGTTGCCGAAGTCGACGGACAGCGCGAGGAAGTCGCCCGCGGCGAAGTCGCCGGTCAGGACGATGTCGGCCGGCGGCTCGGCCAGGTTGACCAGGCCGGCGGCCGGGACGACGACGGGCTCGAACTCGGCGGCCTCGACGGTCGTGCCGTCACTGCCGGGGTCACCGCCGGAGATGCCGGTGAGGCTCTGCTCGTCGACGTTGTCGTTGTTGGACAGCGAGGCCACGAAGGTGCCGGACCCCTCGGCGCTGGAGACCACCACGGCGGAGAGCAGGTCGACCACGCCCTCGCGGTTGTTGGCCCCGCCGGCGGGGGTGTAGTCGCGCTCGGTGGCGTAGCTGAACCCGCACGAGGTCAACGGAACGGCGAGAGCGACGACCGCGGCGGCAGTCGCGAGGGATCGGAGTCGCATGGCCGACAGCCTAGCGTCGGCTCAGGTCAGTCCGACGGTCCGCCCTGCGATCAGGATCGCGGCGACGACGAGGCCCGTCCACACGCCCGCCAGCAGCAGGAGGCGAGGGGTGCCGGTGCGCAGTGCCACCAGCATCGGGAACGACTTCTCGCCCTCCTCGTGGTCGTGCACCAGGCCCGGCAGCGCGAGGAGCACGTGGACGCCGAGCCCCAGCGCTGCCGCCAGGGCGACCATCAACGGCGTGGGCGGTGTCGGGGAGCCGACCCCGCCCCAGCCGCCGTACGCCAGGAACGCGGGGTAGAGCGCGAAGCTCGCCATCCACGGGACGAACGACAGCGCCCGTGCGTGCAGCAACCGGTCGCCGACCGCGGAGACCACGAGGAGCGCGAGGTAGGTCGCCCCGGCGCGGCGCCCGTTGGCCACGGCAAGGGGTACGACGAGCAGGAACGCGCACGTGAGCGCGAACCACACCGTGCCGGGGTCGAGCCGGCCCGAGGCGAGCGGCTTGTCGGGGCGTCGTCGGGCGTCGCGCTCCCGGTCGGAGAGGTCGTCGGCCCAGCCCAGCAGCGACTGGCCGACCAGCACGGTGGCGGCGACGAGGCCGACCTCGCGCAGCGGTCGTCCGGCGACGGCGGCGGCGGTGCCCAGCGCGGCCGCTGTCACGAGCGCCTGGCGCGGGTGGGCTGCCCGGACGAGGAGCAGCGACGGGGTCGTTGCAAGGGCCCGAGGCATGGGCCGCAGTATGGCCCAGCGGTGGGTCGGCGGGGGGCTCGCACCACAGCAACGGGTGACTTGTCAAGCCCGCATAGGGCCTCTGACCTGCACAAACGCGGCTGGAGGTACCTCGATCCCGTGTTAGAATGTTCACCTAGGAAGGGGAACTGAACATATGACTTTCACCGTTGGCGAAACGGTCGTCTATCCCAATCACGGGGCCGCTGTCATCGAGGAGATCGAGACGCGGACGATCAAGGGAGAGGACCGCGAGTACCTCGTCCTCCGGATCGTCGCCCAGCAGGACCTGGTCGTGCGTGTCCCGGCCTGCAACCTCGATCTGGTCGGCGTCCGCGACGTCGTCGACAAGGAGGGCCTCGACCGTGTGTTCGACGTGCTGCGTGCAGCCCACGTCGAGGAGCCGACCAACTGGTCGCGCCGCTACAAGGCCAACCTGGAGAAGCTCCACTCCGGTGACGTGATGAAGGTGTCGGAGGTCGTGCGCGACCTGTGGCGCCGCGAGCGTGACCGTGGGCTCTCCGCGGGCGAGAAGCGGATGCTCGCGAAGGCCCGGCAGATCCTGGTCTCCGAGCTCGCGCTCGCTGAGAAGACCAACGAGGACAAGGCCGAGGCCATGCTCGACGAGGTGCTCGCCTCCTGAGCGTGGACGACGCTGGCCGAGGCCCCTGGGACGACGTTCCCCGGGGCCTCGGTCTCGTTCTGGACGAGGACCGCGGCGCCCTGCCCTACGCACTGATCCACGGAGAGGCGCTGGTGGCCTGCGCCGCCTGGGCGCTGGGCGAGTCCGGGGTGGACATCCTCGACGCGTCCGTCTCGTGGGAGGGACTCGTCGAGTCCGAGGAGGACCTGGTCCTCCACGACGCCCTGTGCCCGATGACGCCGCCGGCCTTCATCGCCGCCTGCCTCGAGCACGCTCGTGGGACCGGGCGCCCCGTCGTGGGCGTCCGCCCGGTGACCGACACCGTCAAGGTGGTCGCTGACGGCGCGGCCGGACAGGTCGTGGGAGAGACGCTCGACCGCGACGCCCTGGTGGCCGTCGCCTCGCCCCTCGTCGTCCCGGCCGCCGTGCTGGCATCGCTGCCGCGGTGGCCGTCGACCGACCTCGCCAGGGCGGTCGCCGACCTGGCAGCCGCCGGTCACGCGGTCGAGACGCTCGAGGCGCCACCGGAGGGTCGGCGGGTGTCCTCGCCCGACGACGTACGCCTCCTCGACGCGCTCACGGCCCCGTCGGGCTGAGCTCGTCGGCCAGCGCGACGTCCTCGGGGAAGGTGACCTTGAGGTTGAGCGGGCTGCTGGGGACGGCCGCGACCTCGACGTCGCGGTAGGCCCCGACGCACGCCGAGGTGTCGGTGCCCTCGAAGCGGTCGGCCGACGCTGCCCGGTAGGCCGCCAGCACGTCGCGGGCGCGGAAGGCCTGCGGTGTCTGCACGCCGCCCACCCGCTCGCCGACGAGCCGCTGGTCCTTGGTCAGCAGGTGGGTCACCGGGACCACCGGGATCGCTCCGCCCACCTCGCGGGCGGCGGTGACCACCGCTTCCCACAGGGGACGCCCCGCCAGCGGCCGGGCGCCGTCGTGGACGACCACCAGGTCGACCTCGCCCGACTCGACGTCGGGGGCGAGCACCCGCAGCGCGGCCCACTCCGAGGCGTGCCTCGTCGCGCCACCGTCGACGACCAGCACCTCCTGGTCGCCGAGGTGGGGCGCGACAGCCGACTCGATCGCGGAGCGGTCCTCGGGGCGCACGACGAGCACGAGGCGGCGTACGTCGGGCAGCGCGAGCGCGTCGCGGACCGACCACACCAGCACGGGGACGCCCCGCAGCGGCAGCAGGACCTTGTTGACCTCGGCACCGACCCGGCTGCCCGAGCCGGCGGCGAGGATGACGACAGCAGTCGACACGCTGGCCTCCTCAGCGGGTCAGGAGCGCGGTGGCGATCGCCGCCACGCCCTCGCCGCGGCCGGTGAGGCCGAGGCCGTCGGTGGTGGTGGCGGACAGGCTCACCGGGGCCTCGAGAGCGGCGGTCAGGGCGGCGACGGCCTCGTCCCGGCGCGGGCCGAGCCGGGGGACGTTGCCGATGACCTGGACGGCGACGTTGCCGATCTCCCACCCCGCGGCCCGTACCCGGCGGGCCGTCTCCTCCAGCAGCGCGGCGCCCGACGCCCCGGCCCACTCGGGCGCGGAGGTGCCGAAGTTGCTGCCCAGGTCACCGAGCCCGGCGGCGGAGAACAGTGCGTCACACGCGGCATGGGCGGCGACGTCGGCGTCGGAGTGACCCTCGAGCCCGGCCGGCTCGTCCGGCCACGCGAGGCCGGCGAGGTGCATGGGAACGCCGGCGACGAGGCGGTGCACGTCGGTGCCGATGCCGATGCGGGGGGCGGGGAAGGGGGAGGTCACGTCGGCATCATGCCGGACCGCCCGTCACAATGGACCCGTGACCGCTCGCCGTGCTCCCTGGGTGCTCGCCGGAGTGCTGGCCGGTCTCGCCGGCCTGGCGACCAGCTATGCGACCGCGATGGTCCTCACCATCCGGGACGCGCCCGTGGTGGCGGTGGCGGAGGTGGTCATCCGGCTCACGCCCGGACCGATCGCCGAGCGGGCCATCTCGGTCCTCGGCCACTTCGACAAGCCGTTCCTCGTCGGCGTCGTCCTCTTCCTCCTCCTGGGCTGCTTCGCGCTGGCGGGGCTGCTGGCCCGCGGCGGCTGGTACCGGCCGCTGTTCGTCTGGTTCCCGCTCGCCGGCGTGGGCCTGGCCGCCGTCCTGAGCCAGCGGGGTGCCGGTGCGGTCGACACCCTGCCGGTCGCCGTCGGCCTGCTCACCTGGGTGACGCTGCACTCCGCGCTCACCGACGCCCTCGAGCGGGGGCGGGGCCGGCCCGACCTGGAGTCGCGCGAGCGACGCGTCTTCCTGATGGTCGCCGGTGCCGTGGCGGTCGCCGCGGTCGGCATCGCGGTCGCCGGGCGACTGGTGGGAGCAGGTCGCCGGCACGTCGAGGTCAGCCGGCGGCTGCTCCGCATCCCCGGCGTCACCCGGCGCCAGGCGCCCGCGAGCACCTCGGTCGGCCTGGCCGGCATCACGCCGTGGGAGACGCCCAACGAGGACTTCTACCTGATCGACACGACCATCGCGAAGCCCACCATCGAGCCGGAGGAGTGGTCGCTGCGCATCCACGGCATGGTCGACCGCGAGCTGACCCTCAGCTTCTCCGACCTGGTCTCCCGCCGGATGACGCAGTCGTGGATCACGCTCAACTGCGTGAGCAACGAGGTCGGCGGCGGCCTGGTGGGCAACGCCCGCTGGAGCGGCATCCGCATCGCCGACCTGCTCGCCGACCTCGGCGTCTCCGACGACGCCGACTGCGTGCTCCAGACCTCGCACGACGGCTGGACCTGCGCGACCCCGCTCGAGGCCCTCACCGACGACCGCGACGCCATGCTCGCGGTGGCGATGAACGGCCGCCCGCTGCCCATCGAGCACGGCTTCCCGGTGCGCACGATCGTGCCGGGCCTCTACGGCTACGTCTCGGCCACCAAGTGGGTCGTCGACCTCGAGGTGAGCACGTTCGCCGATTCGACCGGCTACTGGACGACGAAGGGCTGGTCCGCCGAGGGGCCGGTGAAGATCGCCTCACGGATCGACGTCCCGCGCTCCGGGGACGACGTCGCGGCCGGCCCCGTGTCCTTCGGGGGCGTGGCCTGGCACCAGCACACGGGCATCGACCACGTCGAGGTCCAGGTCGACGGCGGCGAGTGGACCCGTGCCGCTCTCGGCGGGGTGCCGTCGGTGGACACCTGGGTGCAGTGGGCCGTGACGATCGACGTGCCGGAGGGCGACCACGAGGTCCGGGTCCGGGCGACCGGCAAGGACGGCGAGACCCAGACCAGCGTCGTACGGTCCCCGGACCCGGACGGTGCGACGGGCTGGCACGCGGTCG
This sequence comes from Nocardioides sp. P4_G10, assembly GCF_056401175.1. Classification (NCBI taxonomy): domain Bacteria; kingdom Bacillati; phylum Actinomycetota; class Actinomycetes; order Propionibacteriales; family Nocardioidaceae; genus Nocardioides; species Nocardioides sp. P4_G10. The sequence goes on from NZ_JBFUJV010000010.1 coordinate 87,430, forward strand.
AGTTCAGCGCCGGCTGACGATCGGGGAACGCCGGCCTGCTCGGGGCAGACCGGGACTCCCGATGTCAGCTGTTGCGGACGACGTACGCCGTCCCGCCGGAGGCGGCGATCCAGATCCGCTCGAACTGCGCCCGGTCGTAGACGCGGCGCACGTCGGCGTTGGTCGCACCAGCGGGGTCGTTGACCACGACGTCGCCGTCGGCCTCGAAGCCGACGACGACCAGCAGGTGGCCGTTGCTGGCGGAGATGGGTGCGCCGGTGAGCTGGTTGCGCCCGAAGGCGATCGAGACGATGAGCGGCACCCCGGCGACGATGTAGTCCTCGGCCTCGCGCAGGTCGCGCATCCGGGTGACGTAGGAGTCGCCGCCGGCGAGCGTGGCGGCGTAGGCGGTGTTGAAGGCCCAGTTGCCGGTGCCGCGGTAGCCGTTGTCGTAGACCATCTTGGCGGTGTGGTCGACGACGGCGTCGGTGTGACCGGCCGTGATGCCGGTGGGGGTCGGGGAGATGCCGTGGTAGGCGAGCACCATCGCCAGCGACGTGGGGGAGCACCACGCCTCGCCGCCACCGCCCCAGGCGGGGTAGTGGCCGCTGTGGACCATCTGGGAGTACGTCGGCACCGGCAGGACGGTGCCCGCCGCGGGGCCGGGCTGCGAGGTGGCACGCGGCGCCGAGGCGTCGGCGGAGGCGACGGCGCCGACCCGCTCGAGGCTGACGGCCTTGCTCGACCCCTTCGGCCGCATCAGGGTGACGCGCAGCTGGTACGCCGTCACGGCGGAGGTGGCGAACCAGGTGTCGGCGCTGACCCGGCCGAGGTCGTCGGTCTGGCCGGAGTAGGTGGTGCGGGGCACGGGGCGGTTGGTGCGCGCCCAGTCGGCCACCGTGTCCCAGGTGCCGGTGCGGCCGGTGGCGTCCTGCGCCCGCAGCTCCACGCGCACCAGGGTGCGGCCGGGGGTGGTGGCCTCCCACGACGGGATGATCGCGGTGGCGCCGAAGCCGGGCGTGGCCCATGGGGACGTCCAGGTGCCGGCCTCGTAGGACCTGCCCGCGACGGTGCGGGGCTTTGCCTTCAGCAGGGAGACCTGGCCGCGGCCCAGCTTGATGCCCTTGCGCTGCCCGGCCTTGAAGTCGGCGTAGCTGCTCCACGACGTGAGGTCGACCTGCGGCGTCGCGCGCTTCCGGGCCGCGGGCTCCTCGGATGCGCCCGCCACGGGGGCGAAGGAGGTGGCCAGCAGCAGGGGAAGGGCGAGGACCGCGAGACGTCGGAGCACCGGTCGACGATAACCCGGAAAGTCCCACACGTCTCAGGAGTCACATCCCTCGGCCGGCGGCGCCGCTCGCCGAAGCCGGAGGATCGGACCGCTCGCCCTAGACTTGCCCGGTGACCCTGAGGCTCCACGACACCGCGACGCGCGAGACCCGCGACTTCGTCCCGCTCACCCCGGGACGGGTCGGCATCTACGTGTGTGGGCTGACCGTGCAGTCGGAGCCTCACGTCGGGCACGTGCGCTCGGCGGTCAACTTCGACGTGCTCCGCCGCTGGCTCGCCGTCACCGGCCATCAGGTCGACTTCATCCGCAACGTCACCGACATCGACGACAAGATCCTCGCCAAGTCCGCCGAGCAGGGCGTGCACTGGTACGCCCTCGCGTCGGCGATGAAGCGCGAGCTCGACGCCGCCCTCGGCGCGATCAACGTGCTGCCGCCGACCTACGAGCCGGGCGCCACCGGCCACGTCCCGGAGATCCTCGAGCTCATCGAGCAGCTCATCGCCCGCGGCCACGCCTATGCCGCCGAGGACGGCAGCGGCGACGTCTACTTCGACGTCCGCAGCTGGGCGTCCTACGGCGAGCTGACCCGCCAGCGCGTGGAGGACATGGAGCCCGCCGGCGACGCCGACCCGCGGGGCAAGCGCGACCCCCGCGACTTCGCCCTCTGGAAGGGGTGGAAGAAGGAGTCCGAGCCACAGACCGCCTCCTGGCCCTCCCCGTGGGGCCCCGGCCGCCCCGGCTGGCACATCGAGTGCTCGGCGATGGCCGGCAAGTACCTCGGCCCCGCCTTCGACATCCACGGCGGCGGCGTCGACCTGCGCTTCCCCCACCACGAGAACGAGCAGGCCCAGTCGCGTGCCGCCGGCCGCCCGTTCGCGTCGTACTGGCTGCACAACGCCTGGATCACCACCGCCGGCGAGAAGATGAGCAAGTCGCTGGGCAACTCGATGCTCATCCCGTCGGTGCTCGAGCGCGTGCGCGGCATCGAGCTGCGCTACTACATCGTGGCGGCCCACTACCGCTCGCACGTCGAGTTCAGCTTCGAGGCGCTCGAGGAGTCGGCCAAGGCGTTCCGCCGCCTCGAGGACTTCCTCGACCGCGCCGCTCCCGTCGTCGGCTCGTGGTTCGCCTCGATGCCCGACGCCTTCCGCGAGGCGATGGACGACGACCTCGGCACGCCCGCCGCGGTGGCGGTCATCCACGACTCGGTCCGCGAGGGCAACCGGCTGCTGGCTGACGGGCCGTCCGAGGAGCTCAGCCAGAAGTTCGGCGAGGTGGTCGCGATGCTCGACGTGCTGGGGCTCAACCCCGCCGACCCCGCGTGGGCCACCGGCGGCTCCGACGACCGACTGACCGAGGTCGTCGACGCGCTGGTGAAGGGACTGCTCGAGGAGAGGACGGCGGCGCGCGAGGCCAAGGACTGGGCTCGCGCCGACGCCATCCGCGACCGGATCAAGGCGGCCGGCTTGGAGATCGAAGACACCTCGACCGGCCCACGGTGGACGATTGTTTTGGGGAGCGTGTGACATGGCCGGCAATTCGAAGCGCAAGGGCGCGATCAAGAAGACGGGCAAGGGCAACCCGACCGCCGGCTCGGGCGGACGGGTCCGCCGGGGGCTCGAGGGCAGGGGTCCGACGCCCAAGGCCAAGGACCGGCCCTACCACCAAGCGCACAAGGCGGCCAAGCGCGCCGAGCGCGACAAGACCACGCGGCCCAAGCGGCGTACGACCGCCGAGGCCGAGTGGGCCGCCGGTCGCAACTCGGTCGTGGAGCTGCTGCAGGCCGGCGTGCCGGTCACGGGGGTCTACGTCGCCGAGGGCACCGAGCGTGACGGCCGGATGCGCGAGGCGTTCAAGCTCGCCGCCGAGCAGGGGCTGACCCTGCTCGAGGTCACCCGCAACGAGATGGACCGGATGACCGGCGGGGCCGTCCACCAGGGCCTCGCCGCACGGCTGCCCGCCTACGAGTACGCCCACGCCGACGACCTGCTCGAGCGGGCGTCCGAGGCGAAGGAGCCGGCGCTGGTCGTCGCCCTCGACTCGGTCACCGACCCGCGCAACCTCGGCGCGGTCGTCCGCTCCGCGGCGGGCTTCGGCGCCCACGGCGTGCTGATCCCCGAGCGCCGGGCCGCCGGCATGACGGCCTCGGCCTGGAAGACCAGCGCGGGCGCCGCCGCGCGGCTCCCGATCGCCCAGACGGTCAACCTGACCCGCCAGCTCAAGGCCTACCAGGACGCCGGCTGCATGGTCGTCGGCCTGGCGGCCGACGGTGACATCTCGCTGCCCGAGCTGGTCGCACCCGGTGGCCTCGCCGAGGGCCCGCTCGTGGTCGTCGTCGGGTCCGAGGGCAAGGGCCTCGGCCGGCTCGTCGCCGAGACCTGCGACCAGATCGTCTCGATCCCGATGGCCGGTCAGCTCGAGTCGCTCAACGCCGGCGTGGCCGCCTCGGTCGCCCTCTACGCGATCTCGCAGGCCCGCTCGTAACGATGGGTTCCACCCCGCGGCGGCTGATCGTCGGTGCCGTGCTGCTCGTGGGCAGCGTCGCTCTCGGGCTCGCCGTGGCGGTGTCGCTGTTCCTCAACAGCAGCCGGACCGTGGTTCTGGTCGGTCACGACACCGTCGTACGCCCCACGCTGGCGCGCGACGCCGTGGTCGAGACCGGGCCGCTGCTGCCCGACCTGCGCTTCCGCGACGTCGGCCCGCTCGGCGTCACGTTGACGCTCGGCAAGACCGAGGTCGGGTCGATCGAGGAGCTGGTCGAGCGCTACGCGCTGATCGCGAGCGACCCGACCGTGCCGGCCGAGAAGGTGCAGGACGTCGTCCTCGACATGGCTGTCTCGGCTGCCCTCCGCGGCCTGGCGGTCGGGCTGCTGCCGGTCGCGGTCTTCCTGCTCCTGGGCCGGCACCGTCGCGGCGAGCTCTTCCGGGGGCTCGGGACGAGGCAGGGCCTGCTCGCCCTGGTGCTGCTGCTGGCGCTCCCGCTCCTCGTGTGGCAGCCGTGGGAGAGCGAGGAGGAGACCCAGGAGGACCAAGGGAGCTGGCAGACGCTGGCCGACCTGGCCGGCCCCGACGTCGAGCTCCCCGAGGAGGTCCGCGACATCGAGGTGCGCACCGGGCCGGTCACCACGCAGAGCAAGCGGCTGGTGCTGAGCGCCGTGGACACCTACGACAAGAGCAAGGAGTTCTACTCCACCGCAGCGGAGGCGGCCGCAGACCTGACCGATCAGGGCCTCCGCACGCCCGAGGAGGACGAGACCGTCGCCCTGCTGGTCAGCGACCGGCACGACAACATCGGGATGGACCGGGTGGCTCGCGCCATCGGCGAGGCCGCCGGGGCGAGCGTCGTGCTCGACGCGGGCGACGACACCTCGACCGGCCAGCCCTGGGAGGCCTTCAGCCTCGACTCGCTCCAGGCGGCGTTCGACGACTGGGACCGCTTCGGGGTCGCGGGCAACCACGACCACGGCACGTTCGTCAGCACCTACCTCGCCGACCTCGGGTGGACCATGCTCGACGGGGAGGTGGTCGACGCCCCGTGGGGCGGCACCCTGCTCGGCGTCGACGACCCGCGCAGCAGCGGTCTCGGCAGCTGGCGCGACGAGTCGGGGCTGAGCTTCGCCGAGGTGGGCGACCGGCTCGCCGATGGGGCCTGCGCCGCCGCTGAGGACGGCGAGCGGATCAGCACCATGCTGGTCCACGACGCCAACCTCGGTCGCGAGGCGCTCGCCCGCGGATGCGTGGACCTCGTGGTCGGCGGCCACACGCACGTGCAGAACGGTCCGGATGCCGTGGACGGCGAGGGCGACGCGACCGGCTACACCTGGACCAACGGCACGACCGGCGGGGCGGCGTACGCCTTCGCGCTGGGCAGCAAGCCGCGCCGGGACGCCGAGGTCAGCCTCGTCACGTACGCCGACGGGCGACCGGTCGGCCTGCAGTGGGTGCGGCTGCGCACCAACGGCACGTGGCAGGTCGGCGAGTGGGAGCCCGTCACACCTGGCCCGTGATCGCCTCGTCGGGCTTGGCGGTGAGGAAGCGGTCGATGTAGTCGCGCGCGGTCGCGTGGATGTTGACCTCGTGGCCGGCCTGCTCCGAGAGGTACCAGCGGTGCTCCAGGATCTCGTGGAAGATCTCGGCCGGCTCGAGCTTGCCGGTGGCGTCGGGCGGGATCATCGCCATGATCGGCTCGAAGATCTCGTGCATCCAGCGGCTCGCGACGACGTGGCGGTCCTCGCGGCCGAGGTCGTAGTGGGCGGCGAACGACGCGACGTCGTTGAGGATGCGGCGGGCCTGGTTGTCCTCGACGGTCATGCCGGTGAGGTCGCGCAGCTCGCGGGTGTGGTGGCCGAGGTCGACGACCTTGGGCTGGATGCGGATCRTGTCGCCGCCCAGGTCGGTGACGATGTCGAGCTCGTCGACGTCGAAGCCGAGGTCGTTGAGCCGCTCGACGCGGCGCTCGATGCGCCACATCTCGTCGGCGCCGAACTCCTCGAGGTCGGTCAGCTCGCGCCACAGCGCCTCGTAGCGTGAGCGCAGGTGCTCGATGATCGCGAAGCCGTCGATGGGGCGCTGGACCGCGCCGCTCGCGCTGAGGTCCATCAGCTCGGCGAAGATGTTCTCGCAGCCCACGGTGATGTCGTACTCCCGCAGCCGGTCGCCGACGGCCTCGTGCAGCTCGCCGGTCTCGGCGTCCACGAGGTAGGCGGCCAGCGCCCCGGCGTCGCGGCGGAAGAGCACGTTGGACAGCGAGACGTCGCCCCAGTAGAAGCCGGCGAGGTGCAGCCGGACCAGCAGCACGACGATCGCGTCGATGAGCGTGGGCACGTGCTCGGCGTCCATCCCGCGGCTGAAGAGGCTGCGGTAGGGCAGCGAGAACCGGAGGTGGTGGGTGATCAGCGCCGCGGGCAGGTCCTCGCCCTCGCGGCTCTCGCGGCCGGTGACGACGCCCTGCGGGACGACCGACGGCATCCCCATCCGCTGGAGGTCGCGCAGCATCCGGTACTCCCGGAAGGCGATGTCGTCGTTGGTCTCCTTGACGGCGTAGACGCTGCTGCCGAGCCGCACGATGCGCACCACGTGGCGCGAGAGGCCACGCGGCAGCGGGACGACGACGTCGTCCGGCCACTCCTCCAGCGGGAGGTGCCAGGGCAGGCGCAGGATGGCCGGGTCCGGCCGGCTGGCGACGATCCGCATGGCCATGGTCGCGACCCTAGCCGCGCACGAGGTGCGAGGGCGAGGTCTGGGGTGTCGGGCCGGGACCGGCTACGCGGTGATCTCCCAGACGTCGAGTCGCGACCCTGCCGACGCCGCGACCTCGACGCCGTCGGCGCCAGGGGCGAGGTCGGCGCCGCCCGGCTCGGACCCGAAGAGGTGCCGGCCCGCCCCGACCGGCAGGGTGAACGCGCCGCCCGCAGCGCGGCGCGCGACCACCAGCACGGTCTGGTCGGGGTGCTCGCGGAGGTAGGCGATGGTGTCGGTGTCGACATGGCCCCAGCGCAGCCCGCCCCGGCGCAGCGCCGGGTGCTCCCGCCGCAGCCGCGCAAGGTCGGCGTACGTCGTGAGCGTCTGCTCGTCCCACTCCTCGCGGCGGTGCCACGGCATCGGGCGGCGGGCGTCCTCGCCGTTGACGCCCTCGAGCCCGATCTCGTCCCCCGCGAAGATCATCGGGACGCCGGGCATCGTGAACTGCAGCCCGGCGGCGACGCGGTGGACGGCAGCGTCCCCGCCGACGAGGGTGCGGATGCGGGCGGAGTCGTGGGAGCCGAGGATGTTCCAGCTCGACGCGGTGGCGCGCCAGCCGAGTGCGCCCTGCCAGGCCCGGAACGTCTCGACGACGGGACCGCCCCCGCGACGCGGGACCGGCACCGGTCGGCCGAACGGGCGCGCCGGCGATGCGGGATCGCGCAGCCACGACCACACCGGCCAGGAGAAGCCGGAGTAGTTCATCGTGCCGTGCCAGCCGTCGCCGTCGACGTCGCCGCTGGCGTCGTGGTTGTGCTCGCCGATGACCCACGGGTCGTCGTGCAGCGCGGCCGCGGTGGCGCGCACGGTGCGGGCGACCTCGTGGGCCACGTCGATGGCACCGAGCCGGCCGGTCATGTTGGCGACGTCGATGCGCCACCCGTCGACGGCGTAGGGCGGTTGCAGCCAGCGACCGACCACGGAGTTGGGTCCGTCGACCATCGCGTGGCGGACGTCGAGGTTCGCGTGGTTGATCTTGGGCAGCGTGCCGTGGCCCATCCAGTTGGCGTAGGTGCCGTCGTCGCCGAAGTAGTAGAACGAGCGGTGCGGGTCGCGCGCGTCGTCGACCGCGCAGAGGAACCACTCGTGGGTATCGCCCGTGTGGTTGGTGGTCAGGTCGCCCAGGATCCGCCAGCCCCGCTCGTGGACGGCCGCGCTCAGCCGGGCGTACGCCTCGCTGCCGCCGAGCAGCTCGTCGACCTCGGTGAAGGTGGTCGCGTTGTAGCGGTGGTTGCTCTCGCCGGGGAAGACCGGCGTCGTGTAGAGCACGTCGGCCCCGACCGCGGCGACGTGGTCGAGGTGCTCGGTGATGCCGTCCAGGTCGCCGCCGTAGAGCTGCATGGGCGTGCGCGGGTCGCTGCCCTCGAAGACGACCTCGTCGTCCCACTCCGCCGGCAGCGCCCAGTCCGGGACCTCCCGATCGTCGGCCGCGGCCGAGCGGGCGAAGCGGTCGGGGAAGACCTGGTAGACGACGCCGTCGCGACCCCAGTCGGGTGCGGGCGGGTGGGCGGCCAGCCGGAAGTCGACGGCGTCGGGCAGGTCGTGGCCCACCAGCCCGGCGCCGGTCAGCCACTCCTGCTCGCCCTCCCCGTCGGCGAGGGCGCGCACGAGGAGGAAGCGGTAGTGCGTGACCGGGTTGTGCACCGGCAGCTCTGCCTCCCACCACACCACGTCGCCGGTGGTGGTCGACGTCGTCGGGTGGAAGACCGGCTCGGCGTCGTACGTCGTCCGCAGCCAGACCGCCTCGACCGGGTCGGTCGCGCTCGTGCGGACGCGCACGGTGACGGTCGCGCCGAGCTCCGGTGCCTCGTCGGAGACGTAGAGCGGGGACCCGTCGTGGTGGGGGTCGTGGAGGAGGCTCACGGGCCACATCTTCCCTCACCTAGGATGGCCGCCGCGCCCTCGGGCGCACGCCGGTGTAGCTCAGTTGGTAGAGCGCTTCTCTTGTAAAGAAGATGTCGCGGGTTCGACTCCTGTCACCGGCTCCATCACCCTCGCCGGTCGAGTAGCACGCGAGCGCCAGCGAGCGGCGGATCGAGACCCCCTCGTTGGGACGGGTCTCGATACGCGCCTCGCTCGTTCCTCGCTCGGCTACTCGCCCACCGATGGGGTCAGCGGACCTGCACGACCTCGAACTCGTTGGCCGGCGAGGCGATGGCGTCCTGGGCGGCGATCAGCCGGAGCTCGCGCTCGCCGGAGTCGAGGGTCTCCTTGAGGACGGCGAACACCGAGGACGCGGTCCTGGCGAGGGCGTCGGCGGGGGAGCCGGTCGTGCGCAGGTGTGCGGTGAAGAGCGCGGCGGTGATGTCGCCGGAGCCGTTGGCCTTCATCGGCAGGCGCGGGGTGGTGACGAGCCAGGCGCCGTCGGCGGTGACGGCGAGCATCTCGATGACGTCGTCGTCCGCACCCTCGCGGTCGACCGAGGTGACCAGCACGGTCGACGGGCCGAGACCCCGCACCTCGTCCACGGCGGACAGGATGTCGTCGAGCGACGAGGGACCGCTCAGGCCGTCACGGTCGGTGATGAAGCCGAGCTCGAACTGGTTGGGCGTCAGCACGTCGGCGACCGGGATCACCGTCGAGCGGTACTTCGGCGGGATCGCCGGGTTCACGAAGCAGCCCGAGGTGGCGTTGCCCATGACCGGGTCGCAGGTGTACGTCGCGTCGGGGTTGGCCGCCTTCACCTGCGCCACCGCGTCGGCGATCACGTCGGCGATCTCCGGGGAACCCTGGTAGCCCGAGAGGATCGCGTCGCACGTCTCGAACGCGCCCCGCTCGCCGATCCCGGTGATCACCGCGGCGACGTCCTCCGCTGCGATCAGCGGCCCGCGCCAGGCGCCGTACCCGGTGTGGTTGGAGAAGTTCACCGTCAGGACGGGCCACACCTCGTGACCGAGGCGCTGGAGCGGGAAGACGGCAGCGGAGTTGCCGACGTGGCCGTAGGCGACGTGGGACTGGATCGAGAGGACGCGCACGCACCGACTTTAGGCCACCTGGAGCGACCTCTTCGACAGGCCCATCCAGTAGCCGTCGATGACCTGGATGCCCGGCTCGTCGGCGGTCGTCGCCGCGCCGAGGGTCACGAACAGCGGTGTGTAGTGCTCGACGGTCGGGTGGGCGTACGGCATGCCGGGCGCCTTCGACCTGTAGGCGGACAGCGTGTCGACGTCGCCGCGGGCGAGGGCGTCGGCCGCCCAGAGGTCGAAGTCCACCGACCAGCCGGGGGCGGCGGCCTCGATGCGGAACTCCTTGAGGAAGGGCAGGCCGTGGGTGAGGAAGCCCGAGCCGATGATGAGCACGCCCTCCTCGCGCAGTGGACGCAGCCGCTCGCCGAGCTTCATCAGGCGGTGCGGGTCGTCGGTCGGGAGCGACATCTGGAGCACGGGGATGTCGGCCTCGGGGTACATGATCTTCAGCGGCACCCACGCGCCGTGGTCGAGCCCGCGCGACACGTGCTGGTGCACGGGCTCGCCGCTCGGCATCATCGCTGCGACGCGCTGGGCCAGTGCCGTGGCGTCAGGGGTCTCGTAGGTCATCTGGTAGTACCTCGGCGCGAATCCGCCGAAGTCGTAGACCAGGGGAGCGCCGCTCGCGGTCAGGCTCACCGGCGCCGACTCCCAGTGCGCCGAGACGATGAGGATCGCCTTCGGTCGCGGCAGGTCCTTCGCCCACGCCGCGAGCTGGCCGGACCAGATCGGGTCGTCGAGCAGCGGCGGCGCACCGTGGCCGATGTACAGGGCAGGCATGGGAGTGGTCATGACGTCCTCAATAGTTGTTGGTTCAACTATATTCCCCGCGGTAGTCCAGTGGCAAGTGGTCGGCGGCGGGCCGTTCGCGAGACCGTTCGCCACTGGACTACCGCGCCGGGACGTCGTCGTACGCCGGCAGGGTCCAGTCGACCGGCTCGGCGCCCTGGTCCTCCAGCAGCCGGTTGACCGTGCTGAAGGGCTTCGACCCGAAGAACCCTCGCCGGGCGCTCAGCGGGGAGGGGTGGACCGACTCCACGCACGGCACCTCGCCGAGCAACGACTTGAGCTTCTGCGCGTGCCGGCCCCACAGGACGGCCGCGCACGGACCGCCGCGCTCGGCGAGCGCGGCGATGGCCCGCTCGGTGATCGGCTCCCACCCCTTGCCCTGGTGGCTGTTGGAGTCGCCCGGCCGCACCGTCAGGGTCCGGTTGAGCAGCATCACGCCCTGGTCGGCCCACGCCGACAGGTCGCCGTGGCGCGGCGGAACGATGCCGAGGTCGTCGCGCAGCTCGACGTAGATGTTGAGCAGGCTCGGCGGCAGCGGCCAGACGTGCCGCTCGACGGCGAAGCTCAGGCCGATCGGGTGCGCGGGGTTGGGGTAGGGGTCCTGCCCCACGACCAGGACGCGTACGTCGGCGAGCGGGCGCTGGAACGCCCGGAAGACCCGGTCGGCGGCGGGCTGGTAGCCCCGGCCGGCGACGTCCTCGTCGCGCAGGAAGCGACCCATCGCCGCGATGTGCTCGTCGACCGGCGCCAGCGCCTCCGCCCAGTCGGGAGCCACCAGCCCCTTCTCGACCAGCCCGGCGAGAGCGCTCATCGGGGTGGTCGTCCCGCGTCCCCGCGGACGGGTCGCTGGAGCCGGTCGAGGAACGCCACCAGCAGTGCCTCCCGCATCGCCGGCGACGCGACGTCGAGCATCGCGTTGACCTCCGCCATCCGGCTCGGCAGCTCGAGCTCGCCGTCGGCGGACTCGCTCACGAGCCCCGATGCGGCGAGCAGGCCGTCGAAGTCGTCGTCGCCGAGCGCGGTCGGGTCGAGCGCCTCGATGAACCCGACCACGCCGGGGTCGACGGCCACCGGGCCGGCCGCCTGCGCCGCCGCCACGGAGGCGGAGAGCGCCGAGGCGAACTCCTCGACGTGCGCGTGCGTGCCGGCGCTCACCGACAGGTGGATGCTCGGCCCGTCATCCCCGAAGGACAGCTGTGGCTGGACGTACCACCCGAGGGCGACCAGCTCGTCGGTGAGGGTGAACGGGTCGCAGGACGCGTCGGTCGCCAGGGTCACGAGGGTGGAGTCGGGCGCCACCACCAGCCGGAGCGCCGGCTCGCCCTCGATGCACGCCACGATGGCGTCGACCGCGGCGAGGGCGCGCTCCGCGAGCGCGAGGTAGCCGTCGTCGCCGATGTGCTCCACGACCGCCCACGTGCCGGCGACGGGGCCGCCCGAGCGGGTCGACTGCGTCGTGGCGTTGAGCATCGTGTAGCCGGGCCACGCCGCGGAGGCGAAGAACTGCGGCTTGCGCAGCGCCGCGTCGCGGTGCAGCAGGAGCGAGGTGCCCTTCGGGGCGTAGGCGTACTTGTGGGTGTCGACGGAGATCGACGTGACTCCCTCGACGGCGAAGGTCCACGGCGGCACCGGCCGCCCCAGTCGGGCGGCGTACGGCAGCACCCACCCGCCGATGCAGGCGTCCACGTGGCAGCGGACCCCGCGGGCAGCCGCGGCCGCCGCGATCTCGGTCACCGGGTCGACGACCCCGTGGGCGTACGACGGAGCGCTCGCCACGACCAGCACCGTGTCGTCGTCGATGGCGTCGGCCATCGCCGCGGCGTCGGCCCGGAAGTCCGGCCCGGCAGGCACGAGGACGGCCTCGACGCCGAAGTAGTGCGCGGCCTTGTGGAAGGCGGCGTGCGCGGTGGCGGGCAGCACCATCCGCGGGCGTACGACGTCCGGGCGGCTGTCGCGCGCGCCCTGGACCGCCAGCAGGATCGACTCCGTGCCGCCCGACGTCACCGTCCCGACCGCGGAGGCCGGGGCGTCGAGCAGTCCGCAGGCGAAGCCGACGAGCTCGTTCTCCATCTGCAGCAGCGACGGGAACGCCGTCGGGTCGAGCGCGTTGGAGGCGGCGTAGGCCGCGACCGCCTCCCGGGCGACACGGTCGACCTCGGGGTCGCCGGAGTCGTAGACGTAGGCCAGCGTGCGGCCTCCGTGCACGGGCAGGTCCCGGCTCTGGAGGGCACTGAGCCTCTGGATCGCGTCGGTCACTGGACTGCTCCTTCCGCCGCCGCCACCTCGGCGGGGTCGAGGGTGTACTGGCGCAGCCACCAGAGGCTGACCAGCGTCAGGATCGCCGGCACGATCGAGAAGCCCAGCGCGATCGTCGTGAGTGCGGAGTCGGGCTGGCTGATCTCGCGGCCCTCGCTCGACAGGTAGCCGCCGAGCGCGAGCATCAGGGCGAAGAGCGCCGGGCCCATGGCGAGGCCGAGCGTCTCGCCGGCCGTCCAGACGCCGGTGTAGACCCCGGCCCGGTTCTCCCCGGTCCGGGCGGCGTCCACGGCGGCGACGTCGGGCAGCATCGCCATCGGGAACACCTGGCATCCGGCGTAGCCGACGCCGACGAGGCCCGTCGCCACGAACGTCCAGACGTCGTTGCCGCCTCGCGCCAGCACGGCGAGGGCGGCGCCCGCGGCGAGGAGCAGCGACGAGGCGACGTAGCCCTGCTTCTTGCCCACGCGCTCACCCCAGCGGGCCCACAGGGGCGTCAGCAGCAGCGCCGGCCCGACGAAGCAGACGAACAGGATGGTCGCCGCCGAGGTGCGACCCAACAGGTCCTCGGCGACGTAGGCGACGCCGGCGAGCATGCACCCGGTGGCGAGCGCCTGCAGGACGAAGGTGGTGAGCAGCACCCGGAAGTCGCGGGCCCGGGAGACCACCTGCAGCTGCTGGCGCAGCGTGCCGGCGCCCGCGCCCACCGCCCCGATCGGCGCGTGGCGGGTGCCCCACCAGGCGGCGAGGACACCGACGAGGATGACCGTGGCCATCACGACGCCCATCACGCGGTATCCGTCGCGCCCGCCGATCGCGTCCCGGATCACCGGCGCCGTCGCACCGGCCAGCATGATCGTGAAGGCGAGGATCGCGACCCGCCACGTCATCAGCCGGGTGCGTTCGTCGTAGGACGTGGTGATCTCGGCCGGCATGGCGACGTAGGGCACCTGGAAGAAGGCGTACGCCGACGCGGCGAGCACGAAGAAGACGAGCACCCACCCGGCCTCGAGCCACCGGCTGTCGAGGTCGGGCGCGGCGAAGATCAGCGCGAACGCCCCCGCCAGCATCAGCCCGGCACGGACCAGCCACGGGCGTCGCGGACCGGCCGGGTCGATCGTGCGGTCGCTGACCCGCCCGGCGATCGGGTTGAGGACGACGTCCCACGCCTTCGGCAGGAAGACGATCACGCCGGCCCAGAGCGCCGCGATGCCGAGCTCGTCGGTGAGGTACGGCAGGAGCATCAGGCCCGGCACCGTGCCGAACGCCCCGGTCGCGACCGAGCCGCTGCCGTAGCCGATGCGTACGCCGAGCGGCAGCCGCCCTGCGTCGACCGACGTGCTCATCGTCCACCCAGCGCGCGGGATCCGGCCGACCCATAGCGGCGCGAGGGGTTCGAGCCGATCGTCCCGCGGGACGCCTTGGCCTTCGGCAGCGGGCCGCGCGACCACTCGTCCACCCACTCGTCGATGGCGGTCCAGGTCGTCGATCGGGCGGCCCGGCCGGTGAGCATGCCGAGGTGGCCGCCGGGCACGACCTCGAAACGCACCTGCGGCGACCCGGTCAGCAACGGCACCACGGCGCGTACGGCAGGCAGCGGGGCGATGCCGTCGGTGTTGCCTGCGAACACCAACGTCGGGACCGAGATCGATGCGAGGTCGACGGTCCGGTCGCCGATCTCCATGCTGCCGGTCGCGAGGGCGTTGCCCTTGACGAAGCGGTGGTAGAGCTGCCCGAACGTGCGGCCCGGGTAGGCCGTCATGTTGGACATGAACCGGGTGACCGCCTCCATCTGGGCGAGGTAGTCGGTGTCGTCGAGGTGGGTCAGCACCGCGAGCGGCTTGGTGAGCACCTTCTGCGCGGAGGCGGCGGTGAAGGCCCAGCTGACGAAGGGGGTCGGCACGCCGCCGAGGACCCGGTAGGCGCGGGTGATGACGCCCCGGCCCTGCGTCAGGTTGAGCAGCGGCCGCACCGGCGCGACGAGCGGCACCTTGGTCACGTCGACCGGGGACCCCACGACGGTGATCGAGGCGATCGGCAGGTCCTGGCGATCCGCGGCGACGAGGAGGGTGAAGATCCCGCCGAGGCTCCAGCCGACGAGGTGCACCCCGCGGCCGCCCGCGTGCTCGCTGACGACGCGGATCGCCTCGGGCAGCACCTCGTCGACCCAGTGCTCCATGCCCAGCGACCGGTTCTTGAACGAGACCTGCCCGTACTCCAGCAGGTAGGTCGGACGTCCCTGCGTGACGAGGTGCTCGACCAGGGAGCAGTCGCGGCGCAGGTCGAAGCACAGCGAGGGCGCCGCCAGCGGCGTCACCAGCAGGACCGGGTCGCCGGTCTGGGGGACGCCCGCGGCCGGTCGGTAGTGGTAGACCTCGCGCAGCTCGCCGTCGTCGATCAGCGTCCGGGGCATCGGCCGCAGGTCGGCCAGCCCGCCGTAGAGCAGCGTGTGCGCGACGTTGCCGGCCGCGGCGACCACCTGGTCGGGCTTGGGGATGAGGTCCATGGGGGAAATCTACGTGCAGAAAATTTCGGGGGAGGTGCATCCAGTCGAGGGGTTCGTCCGGAGAAGAGGGGGACGGGCGCCAACGGGCGCCCCTGACGGAAGGACCTCCCTCATGAAGCGACGCGTTCCCGCCATCCTCGCGGCCTCGGCCCTCGCCCTGGGCGCGGTGCAGGCCACGGCCCCCGCCGCGAGCGCCAAGGCCGTCGGTGAGGACAGCCTCGCGGCCCTCCTCACCTCCGACGGCAACACGTTCGACAAGAACAAGAACGACTTCGACATCGTCACCGAGGCCGCCCTCGCCGTCGTCGGCGCCAAGCCCGACTCCCCGGTCGCGCTGCTGGCCGACGRCAGCAAGCGCCTCACGGTCTTCGCGCCCACCGACGAGGCGTTCCGCCTGCTGGCCAAGGACCTGACCGGGAAGACGATCAAGAGCGAGAAGAAGATCTTCGACGCGCTCGTCGAGCTCGCCGGCGTCGACATGATCGAGACCGTCCTGCTCTACCACGTCGTCCCGGGCAAGACGCTCACCAGCAACAAGGTGCTCAAGGCCAACGGCGCCAAGCTGACCACCGCCCAGGGCGGCAAGATCACCGTGAAGGTCAAGACCAAGCCGAGCGTGAGCGTCACGCTCAAGGACCGCGACAAGAACGCCCAGGACCCGAAGGCCATCCTCAAGGCCCTCGACCTCAACAAGGGCAACAAGCAGGTCGCCCACGGCATCGACCGGGTGCTCCGCCCGATCGACCTCTGAGGCCCGGCAGCACGGACGCCTGACGGGCGGAGGGCGCGATGACCATCATCCCGTTCTCCGCCCGCGCGGCACGCCGGTACGGTGGCCCGGTGGTCACCGAGGCGATGGCGTTCGATGACGAGCAGGACGCCGGCGTCCAGGCGCTCGCCGCTCGCCTCGTCGCGGGCGAGGAGGCCGCCCTCGAGGAGGTCTACGACCGGTGGTCGGCCCTCGTGCACACCTACGCGCTCCGTGCCCTGCGTGACGCACACGATGCGGAAGAGGTCACCCAGCAGGTGTTCGTCGCTGCGTGGCGCAGCCGGCGCACGCTGACCCCGAGTCCCTCCGCCCTCCCCGCCTGGCTGGTGGGGATCGCGCGCCACAAGGTGGCCGACGTACGAGCGGCCCGGGCCCGCGACGCCGACAGGATCGCGGCCGTGGTGTCGCTCCCCGGCGCCCACCAATCCGCCGACGAGGACGTCGCCGAACGACTGGTGGTCCGTCAGGCCGTCGAGGACCTGCCGGATCCCCGCCGCACCATCATGTTCCTCGCCTTCTGGGAGGGACACAGCCACGCCGAGATCGCCGAGAAGGTCGGCCTTCCGCTCGGCACCGTGAAGAGCCACGTCCGCCGTGGCCTGATGAAGCTCCACCAGCAGCTCGAGGGGGTGCGCCATGAGTCACGTTGATCCCGAGCAGCTCGCCGGGCTCGCCCTCGACCCCACCGACGGCCCCGTCGACGTGCGGGAGCACGTCGAGACCTGCCCCGAGTGCGCAGGGCTGGTCGCCGCGTTCACCGGCGTACGGCGCCGCGCCGGCGCCGACGCCCTGGTCCCGCCCCCCGCTGAGCTGCGCGCGAAGGTGATGGCGGAGGTCCGGTCGGGCGACGCCCCGCCGGTGCCGCTGCCCGCCCGCACCGAGCCGGTGCCCCGACGCGGCGTGCCGCTGTGGGTGGCCGGCGTCGCCGCCGCGCTCGCCCTCCTCGCCGGAGTCGGCCTCGGGCGCCTCGGCACCGGGACGGACGAGTCTCCTGAGGCCGTCAGCCCCCCGGCGGAGACCGGGACCGTCGTGGCCGCGACCCCTCTCACCGCCCTCGACAGCGACGCCGAGCGCGGCGAGGCGAGCGCCGTGAAGACCGACGACACCTTCACCATCCGGGTCAGCGCGAGCGAGCTCGGCGACGAGCCCGGCGTGCACGAGGTGTGGCTGATCAACGTCGACGGCAAGCGGATGATCTCCATCGGCCTGCTCGCCTCGGGCGACGAGGGGGAGTTCGCCGTCCCCATGGACCTCATCGACGAGGGCTACCGCATCGTCGACATCTCCGTCGAGCCCGACGACGGCGACCCCACCCACTCAGGGGTGAGCATCGCGCGCGGGGAGCTCGCCTGACCCCTCCATCGGGACGGTCTGTCCTCGACAACGCGTGACGGGAGGGCTAGGAACGGGTCATGAAGTGGAGGTACGCCATCCTCGGCGGCACGGCAGCGGCGGCGGCCGTGACGACCGTGCACGACCTGGTCCAGACGAAGCACGCGATCGTCCGCAACTTCCCGGTGATCGGGCACGCCCGCTTCTTCCTGGAGAGGTTCGGGCCCGAGCTGCGGCAGTACATCGTCACCAGCAACGACGAGGAGCGCCCGTTCAGCCGTGACCAGCGGCGCTGGGTCTACGCCAGCTCCAAGCTGGAGAACAACTACTTCGGCTTCGGCACCGACAACGACGTCGAGGGGCTCGCGGGCTACCCGATCATCAAGCACCGCACCTTCACCGGGCCGGGTGCGGTCACGATGCCGCACGCGCAGGAGGAGATCGTGCTGCCCTGCGCCAAGGTGATGGGCGCCGCGCGCGGTCGTACGCACGCCTTCCGGCCCTCCTCCGTGGTCAACATCTCCGGCATGAGCTTCGGCTCCCTGTCGGGCAAGGCCATCGAGGCCCTCAACAAGGGCGCGGCCATGGCCGGCTGCTTCCAGAACACCGGCGAGGGCGCCCTGTCGCCCCACCACCGCAACGGCGGCGACATCGTCTTCCAGATCGGCACCTCCTACTTCGGCTGCCGCGACGACCGCGGCCGCTTCGACATGGCACGACTGGTCGACGTGGTGCAGTCGGCACCGGTGCGCGCGATCGAGGTCAAGCTCAGCCAGGGCGCCAAGCCCGGGCTGGGCGGCATGCTCCCCGCCGAGAAGGTGAGCCGGGAGATCGCCGAGATCCGCGGCATCGAGGAGGGCAAGGACTGTGCGTCACCGAGCCGCCACACCGTCTTCCACGACATCGACTCCATGCTCGACTTCGTCGAGTCCGTGGCCCAGGCGACCGGCCTGCCGGTCGGGATCAAGTCGGCGGTCGGCAACCTGACGATGTGGGACGAGCTCGTCGAGGAGATGGGCTCCGGGACGCGCGGCGTCGACTTCGTCAACATCGACGGGGGCGAGGGCGGCACGGGGGCGGCGCCGATGATCTTCGCGGACTCCGTCGCCTACCCGTTCCGCATCGGCTTCAGCGAGGTGTGGCGCCGGTTCGCGACCGCCGGCCTCAGCGACGACCTCGTGTTCATCGGGGCGGGCAAGCTCGGCGTCCCGGAGAACGCTGTCGTCGCCTTCGCCCTCGGCGCCGACATGGTCAACGTCGGCCGCGAGGCGATGATGTCGATCGGTTGCATCCAGGCCCAGAAGTGCCACACCGACCACTGCCCGGTCGGCGTCGCGACTCAGAACCCGCGCTACACGCGGGGCCTCGACGTGGGCCTCAAGAGCGTCCGGGCGGCCAACTACGTCCGCTCGCTGCGACGTGACCTGCTCAAGGTCTCCGAGGCGGTCGGCGTCGTCCACCCCGGCCTGATCGCGCCCCGCGACATCGACATCCTCGACGGCACGCGGTCCGCGGTGGGCCTCGGCGAGGTCTACGGCTACGACCCGACGTGGCCGCGCCTCGGCGCACACCTGGTGAGCGAGATCGAGGCGATCATGGTCGCCCAGGACGAGACCGCACCGTCACGACGCACTCCCGCCTGAGCCTCGGTCCGCCGAGGCCGGGCCGAGCGGGGATCAGGGCGGCGGTCAGCGCGAGCGCGACTCGCGCACCGTCTTGTCGTGGTGCTCGGGCAGGTCCTCGAGCTCGCGCAGGAAGTCGGCGGCCCACTTCGCGACGTCGTGCTGGACGACGGTCCTGCGCATCGCCCGCATCCGCCGGGACGTCTCCTTCTTGTCCGCGGCGAAGGCGTCGAGCAGCGCGGACTTCATCCCGTCGATGTCGTAGGGGTTGACCAGCCAGGCCTGCCGCAGCTCCTGCGCCGCACCGGCGAACTCCGACAGCACCAGGGCGCCGTCGTCCTCGAACCGGCAGGCGACGTACTCCTTGGCGACGAGGTTCATCCCGTCGCGGAACGGAGTCACCACCATGACGTCGGCCGCCCGGTAGAACGCGGCCATCTCCTCGCGGGGGTAGGAGTTGTGGAGGTAGTGGATGGCCGGGTTGCCGATCTTGCCGTAGTCGCCGTTGATCCGCCCGACGAGCATCTCGATGTCGTCGCGCAGGATGCGGTACYGCTCCACGCGCTCGCGAGAGGGCGTCGCGACCTGCACGAAGACGGCGTCCTCGACGTCGAGGTGCCCGTCGCGCACGAGCTCGCCGAACGCCCGCAGCCGGGAGTAGATGCCCTTGGTGTAGTCGAGCCGGTCGACGCCCAGGAAGATCCGCCGCGGGTTGCCGAGCGCCTCGCGGATCTCGGCGGCCCGCTTCTCCACCGCCTCGGAGCGGGCCAGCTCCTCGAACCCGGCCGTGTCGATCGAGATCGGGAAAGCGGTCGCCTTCACGGGCCGACCGTCCGGGAGGTAGATGGTGTCGCGGTGGGTCTTGTGGCCCACCCGGCTGCGCACGAGGCGTACGAAGTTGGCGGCCGCACCCGGCAGCTGGAAGCCGATCAGGTCCGCGCCCAGCAGCCCCTCGAGGATCTGGCGGCGCCACGGCAGCTGGGAGAAGAGCTCGGCCGGCGGGAAGGGGATGTGGAGGTAGAACCCGATGCGCAGGTCGGGGCGGGAGGCGCGCAGCATCTGCGGCACCAGCTGGAGCTGGTAGTCCTGCACCCACACGGTGGCGCCCTCGGCCGCCACCTCGGCGGCCCGGTCGGCGAAGCGCTGGTTGACCGCGACGTAGGAGTCCCACCACTCGCGGTGGAACTCCGGCTTGGCGATGACGTCGTGGTAGAGCGGCCAGAGCGTGCCGTTGGAGAACCCCTCGTAGAACTCCTCGACCTCCCGGGCGCTCAACGCGACGGGGATCAGGGAGAGCCCGTTCTCCTCGAACGGCTCGAACTCGTCGTCGTCGGCCGAGCCCGGCCAGCCGATCCACGCGCCGTCGTTGGCCCGCAGCACCGGTTCGAGGGCGGTGACGAGCCCGCCGGGGGAGGGCCGCCACGACACCGAGCCGTCCGGCTGGCTCACCCGGTCCACGGGCAGCCGGTTGGCCACGATCACGAGGTCTGCCTGCGCCGCTCCACTCACGCCCGCAACCCTAGCGACGGCCGGTGAGACGCAGACCACCCCGCGGTGTCCCCGTCTCCCCGATCTGGCGGGCGCGCTCCACGAGACCGCCGCAGGTTTTGTCCAGACGACTCGCCGGAGGCGAATGACATCGTTGTCGTTCGTCGCCTAGACTCGTCCTCGTCCACCCGGTCACGGGTGGTGTGGGGTCGAGGAGGAGATGTCCGATGGACGCAGCCGAGCACATCACAGCCCAGCAGGCGACTGCTGCCGGGCTGAGCGAGCGTGACGGCGAGATCCTCGAGTTCGAGCGGCACTGGTGGAAGTACGCCGGTGCCAAGGAGCAGGCCGTCCGCGAGAAGTTCGACATGTCCTCCACCCGCTACTACCAGGTCCTCAACGCGCTGATCGACCGTCCCGAGGCGCTCGAGGCCGACCCGCTGCTCGTACGCCGCCTCCGCCGGCTGCGGGCCTCCCGCCAGCGGCAGCGCTCGGCGCGCCGCCTCGGGTTCGAGATCTGACACCAGCTGTGACTCACCTCTGACCCAACGGCCCGCCCTCTCACGATTGGTCACCTTCCCCATGGCCTCCTTCCCCAGCCCCGGCCGACCCGCGTCCCGTCGTCGTGACGAGCGCGGCGTCGCCTTCCCGTCCCCGCTCGTGATGCTGTCGGTCCTCGCCGTCGCGATGGCCTCGATCACCTTCGTCGCGACCCGCGACCAGGCGCCGACCGAGCGCCGCGTCGACACGGCCACGATCGCCAGCGCCGAACAGTCGCCCAGCGCCGAGCCGTCCCCGACGGTGGCCGAGACCCCGTCGCCCGAGCCCAAGCCCAAGCCGCAGGTCAAGCGGGGCGAGGTCTACGTCGAGGTCTACAACAACTCCGGCATCCGGGGGCTCGCCGCCGAGACCGCCGCGAAGGCCACCGGTGTCGGCTGGGCCGTGGTCGGCGAGGACAACTGGCAGGGCCTCATCCCCACCAGCACCGTCTACTTCCCGCCCCGGCTCAAGGCTGCCGGCAGGCAGCTCGCCCTCGACCTGGGGATCAAGCGCACGGCGCCGGCCGTCGGCGTGATGAAGCGCGACCGGCTCACCATCATCCTCACCGCCGACGCCCCGCGCTGACCCTCGGCCCTCCCTCGCCCCGATGCAACCGCGGGCAGGGTCGGCGCACGTGCGCCGCACGTGGTTGGGTTGACCCATGGAGTTCACCTCCGACGACGCGCGCGCCCACTACGACGCCGTACGCGACGTCCTCGATGGCGTCGTCGTCGGCCTCGACTTCGACGGCACGCTGTCGCCCGTCGTCGACGACCCCGAGGCGGCCCGCCTGCACCCTGCGGCCCCGGGCGCGCTGCTCGAGCTCGCCGAGGCGGTGCGCGCGGTCGCGGTGATCACCGGCCGGCCGGCGCGCCAGGCCATCGCCATGGGCGACCTCGACGCGCTCGGCAACGCCATGCTCGACCGCGGTGCCGAGCTGTTCGTCTTCGGCCAGTACGGCAACGAGCGCTGGTCGGCCACCGAGCAGCGCATCCGGTCGCCGCGGCCGCCGGCCGGACTGGCGAGCTTCGAGCGCGAGCTGCCGTCCGTCCTGCGCAGCGCCGGCGCTGCCGGGGCGTACGTCGAGGAGAAGGGCCTCGCGGTCGCCGTGCACACCCGCCGCATGGACGACCCGACCGGCACCTTCGAGCGGCTGGTGAAGCCCATCTCCGCCCTCGCCGAGCGCCACCACCTCACGATCGAGCCCGGTCGCAACGTCATCGAGGTGCGCTCGGGTGACATGCACAAGGGTCACGCCCTGCGGGCTTTCGTCGCCGAGCAGGAGGCCACCGGGGTGGTCTTCGGCGGCGACGATCTCGGCGACGTCGAGGCGTTCGAGGCGGTCCGCTCGCTGCGCGCCGAGGGCCTGCCCGGCCTGGTGGTGTGCTCGGCCTCCACAGAGCGACCCGACCTGATGCGGCTCGCCGACGTGGTCGTCGACGGACCACAGGGCGTCGTGGAGCTCCTGACCGCCCTCTCCACCCGCCGCTGACCGCTCCGCGGACGCCGTCCTGACCACATCGTGGACTAGATGTGCACATCGTGAGACGGCCTGCCTAGGCTGAGCGTGCTCATCACGAGGGACTGAGGGAACGGCCCGACGAAGTCCCGGCAACCACCCGCGAGCCTCCTGTCCGCCTCACGGCCGGCAGTCGCGGGAGCAGGTGCCAAATCCGACCCCAGCGAGAGTCGCGGGGACAGATGAGAAGGAGGACTTCATGAGCACCCTGCTGGACGAGAACACCACTGGCACCCCGTCGAGGGGCCTGCGCGAGGGTGCCTTCGGCAACGCCCGCGCCCTGGCCTGCCGCGAGTGCGGGCACGAGGTCGCTCTCGGCCCCTTCTACGCGTGTCCGGAGTGCTTCGGGCCGCTCGAGGTGGCCTACGACTTCCCGACGGTGACCCGCGAGGAGATCGCCGCCGGCCCCCGCAACATCTGGCGCTACAAGGCGCTCCTCCCGGTGCCCGACGACATCGAGCAGAGCCCCAACACCGAGCCCGGCTTCACCCGGCTGCTCGAGGCGAAGAACCTCGCCCGGGAGCTCGGCCTCGAGAAGCTGTGGGTGAAGGACGACTCGACCAACCCGACCAACTCGTTCAAGGACCGCGTGGTCGCCTGCGCCCTGAGCGCGGCCCGCGAGCTCGACGCCAAGGTCTTCGCCTGCCCCTCGACGGGCAACCTCGCCAACGCCGTCGCCGCTGCCGGCGCCCGGGCCGGGATCAAGACGGTCGTCTTCATCCCGAGCAACCTCGAGAAGCCCAAGCAGGTCAACTCGGCCGTCTACACCGACCGCCTCGTGGCGGTCGACGGCAACTACGACGACGTCAACAAGCTCGCCTCGGAGATCGCCGGCGAGGAGGAGGGCTGGGCGTTCGTCAACGTCAACGTGCGCCCCTTCTACGCCGAGGGCTCCAAGACGCTGGGCTACGAGATCGCCGAGCAGCTCGGCTGGCGGCTGCCCGACCAGATCGTCATCCCCGTCGCGTCCGGCTCGCAGCTGACCAAGGTCGACAAGGCCTTCAAGGAGCTCATCGCCCTCGGCCTGGTCGAGGACAAGCCCTACAAGGTCTTCGGCGCCCAGGCCACCGGCTGCTCGCCGGTCTCGGTCGCCTACAAGGCCGGCACCGACGCGATCCGGCCGGTCAAGCCGGACACCATCGCCAAGAGCCTGGCCATCGGCAACCCGGCCGACGGCATCTACGTCCTCGACATCTGTCGCCGTTCAGGCGGCGCGGTCGAGGACATCAGTGACGACGAGGTGCGCGAGGCGATCGTGCTCCTGGCTCGCACCGAGGGGATCTTCACCGAGACCGCCGGCGGCACCACCGTCGGCGTGCTGAAGAAGCTCGTCGAGTCCGGTCAGCTCGACACCTCCCTGGAGACGGTCGTCATCAACACCGGCCACGGCCTCAAGACACTGGACGCGGTGTCCGACCGCGTCGGTCCGGCCGCCACCATCGCCCCGTCCTACGACGCCTTCGTGGCGGCGGACATCCTCTGAGCACGAAGGAACGAGCCATGGCAGTCTCCGTCCGTATCCCGACCATCCTGCGCACCTACACCGGTGGTGAGTCCGAGGTCAGCGCCGAGGGCGACACGCTCGCGGCCGTGCTCGACGACCTCGACGCCCGCTACTCCGGCATCAAGGGCCGCATCCTCGACGAGGCGGGCAAGCTGCGCCGCTTCGTCAACGTCTATGTCGGCAACGACGACGTGCGGTTCCTCGACGAGCTGGAGACCGCCACGCCCGACGGTGTGCAGATCTCGGTGATCCCGGCGGTCGCCGGGGGCTGAGCCCCGGCGACCGTGCCGGTCATCGAGCGCGTACGTCGACCACGGCGGCGTTGCCGCGGTCGTCGACCCGCAGCTCGGCGACCGCGCCGTCGCGCAGCAGGTGCTCGGCCTCCTGGGCGTCGTCCTGCGGGAGGAACCAGCTCTCGATACCGCACCGGACCTGCCACGACCGGTCGTCGCAGGCGAGGTAGGGGCCGTCGTCGGGGCGTATGCGCGACCACGCTTCACCGATCCAGACGCCGTCCTCCTCGACCAGCGTGATGTAGACGTCGCCGGACTCCCCGTCCTCCAGCGAACCGAGCCCGGGCTCGACGAGTGACTGGGACCCGTCGTGGCGCAGGTCGGGGTAGTCGAGGGCGACGTACGCGCCGCGGAACGGGTCGATCGGGTCGACCGGTGCCACCCGCACCAGATAGGTGTCGCCGGCGATCCTGGCGGAGAGCTGCGGTGCGACGGCCAGGCCGACGAGCGCGAGCTGGCTGGTGGCGACGACCGCGGTGGTCAGGACGATCTTCATCGGTCGGTTCCCTTCGATGCGGTGTCGGTGGCGGTGTCGGCGGGGTCGAGGGCCTGCACCAGCTCCCGGCGGGCCCGGTCGAACAGGAAACCGGTGCCGAGGAAGACGGTGCCGAGCACGACGAACAGCCAGGCGCCGGTGACGATGGGTGCGAAGACGGCGAAGCTCTGGAAGGTCGTGAAGACGACCAGGCCGACCATCGCCATCCAGGTCAGGGCCTGGTGGTCGCGCACGGTGCCGAGCGCGACGAGGGCGACGGCCAGAAGCACGTAGGCGACGACGGAGATCGCCGCGTGCGCCCAGTCGGCCCCGTCGACAGCGGTCGTGTCGGTTCCAGTGGCCCACAGGCTCAGCGACGTGGCGGTCAGCAGCACGGCGATGGCGCCCAGCGGCTCGAGGATGCCTGCGCCGCGGCGGACGACGCCGGCGAGGACCGTCGCAGCTGCCGCGACGGCGACCGCGACTACGAGCCAGGTCGACCACGTCAGGCCGTCGCTGCCCGTGTCGGGGATCGCGGCGACGAAGAGCGCCGCGAGCGCCATGCCGCCGGCGACGGTGCGCCAGGTCCAGGCGAACCCGTCGATCCACCCGTCGTGCAGGACCGCGAGTGCTGCGGCGAGGACGGCGCCGGCGCCGAGCAGCACGACGACCGTGGTCCCGTCCTGGGCGTCCCACAGGGGCTGCATGAACCACCAGGTGACGCCGGTGACGACACCGACGAGGAAGGGCAGGTGGGCCCGCGTCAGGTAGGCGTGGATGAACGCGCCGACGGCCCAGAGGCCGATGAGTCGCGGCTCGTACGCCGGGACCTGCAGCGACTGGGCGGCCTGGAAGATGACGGCGCCGGCACCGAGTGCGGCGAGGAGTCGTGCGGCGCCGACCAGGGGCGGCGAGGCGTGGCGCGCCGCGAGCGTCTCACCGCCGACGAGGAAGGCCAGCCACAGGGCCGCCACAGCCGCGAAGCGTGCCAGGGGCGAGAGCTCGTCGAGGTTGGCGGCGACCAGCCAGATCAGCCCGACGCCGACGAAGCCGCCGCCGAGGTAGAGCAGGACCCGCCCCACGCTGACGCGGGCGTGGTGCTCGGAGCGGTAGCGCGCCGCGATGCGCGCGGCCTGCTCCTCGCCGATGAGGCCCTCCGAGGTCCAGTCGGCGAGCTCGTGGCGCAGCCAGGCGAGCTGCTGCGGCGCGACCGGTCGGGTCGCGAGGGCGGGTGCCGGTGACGAGGTGTCGGTCATGCCCCCACCGTGGCCCGGTGCGGCCGGGTTGTCCTGAGTACATCGACCCATATGTGGGGTGCCGTTGGGTGGCGGGATGCCCAGGGTTGCGCAGGCGTTCAGGTGGGTCTGGTTCACAGGGGGCGTGGGGAGCAGACACCTGACCCGGGCCGGCGTCGCGCTGGCCGTCCTCGGCGGCGTCGCGGGAGGGATGGCGTACGGCGCGCGCGAGCTGTTGCACCGACAGGCGGCGCAGGCCCGGCGCGCGATCGGCAAGCCGTTGGGGGAGCGGGCGCCGGACGCCGACCGCCACTACAAGAAGAAGCACGGCGAGCCGGTGGACCTGCTGGTGCTCGGCGACTCCATCGCCGCGGGCCTGGGCGCGGACAGGGCCAAGGACACCCTCGGCAGCCGACTGGCGCGTGGCATCGCCGCGAGTGCCGGTCGCTCGGTGCGGCTCAGGACGGCGGCAGTGGTCGGCTCGGAGAGCAGCATGCTCGCCTCCCAGCTCGCGTCCCTGCCCCGGGGATATCGCCCGGACGTGGCCGTCATCGTGGTCGGTGGCAACGACGTCACCCACCGGGTGCCGGTCGCCGAGTCCGTACGCCACCTGGTCGAGGCCGTGGAGGACCTGCGGGCCCGCGGGACGGAGGTCGTCGTCGGCACCTGCCCGGACCTCGGCGCGCTCCGCCCGGTGCCACAGCCCCTGCGCGCTCTCGGCTCACGTGCCTCGCGGCAGCTGGCGGAGGCCCAGCGGGAGGCGGCCCTGGCGCGCGGCGCGCGGGTGGTCTCGCTGGCGCACGTGGTGGGTCCGTTCTTCTACACCTTCCCCGAGGAGATGTTCAGCCTCGACCGCTTCCACCCGAGCGCGCACGGCTACAAGCGCACGGCGAAGGCGATGCTCCCGTCGGTGCTCGCGGCCCTCGGCGTCGTGGCCGACGTGCCGTTCGGGCACCACGCACCCGACGTGGGTGGGTCAGGCTAGGGTTCCCGGGTGCGCACCACTGCTCGACGAGCCGGCCAGGCCGTCAAGAAGGCTGCCAAGAAGGCCGGCCGGATGCAGGCATCGCCCGCACCGGTCGAGCCCGAGCCGCTCGACCCGAAGGCCGAGCGCCGCCGTCGGTTGCTGGCCAGCAACCTGACCGAGCTGGCCATCGAGTTCCGCACCGACAAGTGGGGCGTCCACAAGTACACCCCCCACTACGAGCGCCACCTCCAGCACCTGCGCGGCGAGTCCTTCACGCTGCTCGAGCTCGGGATCGGCGGCTACAAGAAGCGTCGCAAGAGCGGTGCCTCGATGAAGATGTGGCGCTGGTTCTTCCCCAAGGCGCGCATCGTCGGGCTCGACATCGAGGACAAGTCGTGGCTCACGCGGGGGCACATCCACACCTACCTCGGTGACCAGACCGACCCCGAGGTCCTCCAGCGCATCATCGACGAGCAGGGCGCGCCGTTGGTGGTCATCGACGACGGCAGCCACATCCCGGCCCACGTGCGCGAGTCGTTCCGGATCCTGTTCCCGCTGATGCCCGACGGTGGCATCTACTGCATCGAGGACACCCAGACGTCCTACTGGCCGGCGTGGGGCGGGCAGCTCGACCCGCGCGCCCCGGGCACGTCGATGGACCTGGTCAAGGACCTCGTCGACGGCCTCAACCACGAGGAGTTTCTCCTCGAGGGCTACGAGCCGACCTACACCGACCAGTGGGTGCGGGCCGTGCACTGCTACCACAACCTCGTGATCATCGAGAAGGGCGACAACCGGGAGGGCACCAACCGCGACAACGTCGCGCACGAGCTCTACGGCGCCTCCGAGCTGCCCGACGACTCCGACGGCTCCGACGACGCATGAGCGTCCTGCTCGCCACCAGCGGTGACCTGCCGCAGGGGGAGCCCGGCGCGGGCGCCCTCGACGCGGTCCTCCACGCCCGCGGCACCGACTTCGCCTGGGCCCGCTGGGACGACCCGTCCGTCGACTGGTCCACCGCCGACCTCGTCGCGGTGCGGTCCACCTGGGACTACGTCACCCGCCACGGCGAGTTCCTCGCCTGGGCGACGTCGCTCGACCAGGCCCGCCTGCTCAACGGCGCCGACGTCTTCGCCTGGAACCACGACAAGCGCTACCTCACCGATCTCGGCGACCTGCCGGCGGTGCCGACGCTGCTCGCCGACGACCGGGCCGGCCTGGCTGAAGCGGTGCGCCGCTTCGGCTCCGCGGTCGTCAAGCCCCGCGTCGGCGCCGGGGGAGCGGGCCTCCTCGTGGTCACCGACCCCGACGACCCCCGTCTGGGCCGCCCCGTCCGCAGTCACGCCGACTACCCCGAGGTCGACGGGCCGTGGGTCGTCCAGCCGCTCGTGGAGTCGATCCGCACCCACGGCGAGGCGTCGGTCTACGTCCTCGACGGGCGGCTCGGCCAGCGCTTCGACAAGCTGCCCGGCGAGGGCGACGTACGCGTCAACGAGGAGTTCGGCGGCCGGGTGCGCGCCGTCGAGACCGGTGATGTCGGCGACCTGGTGATGAGCGCGTACGACGCGATGGCCGAGCGCTTCGGCCGGCCGATGGACTACCTCCGCGTCGACCTGCTGCGCTGGGACGACCAGTGGGTGGTGAGCGAGCTCGAGCTGATCGAGCCGGGCCTCTACCTCGACGTGTCGCCGGCCAACGCGGAGCCGTTCGCCGACCTGCTCGCTGCGAGGGCCGCCGGCCGGGGCTGACCCGCCTGTCTAGACAGGTCGGCAAACAAATCTGGGTCCGGGGGGTGGGACATGCCCCCCTCAAGTTAGGTTGCCCTTGTCTTGCCTGCGCTGGGGGGTGCGGGCAGGGCCGGTGATCCGTCATCCGTGCCGGATCACCGTCACAACCTTCGCGGCGTCGGGAGCGTTCTCGCGCGTCGCACCTGCGGGAGGAAATAGTCATGCCCTTTTCACGCCCACGCGAGGATCGCGGTGCGGCGGCGGTGGAGTTCGCACTGATCGTGCCGATCCTGCTCGTCGTCCTCTTCGGGATCATCGACTTCGGGTTCGCCATCAACCGCTACACCATCGTGAACAACGCGGCTCGCGAGGGCGTGCGTGAGGCGAGCCTCGGCGCCAGCGAGGCCGAGATCCGGGCGGCCGTGACGCACGGGATGTCCGACCTCGGCGGCAGCTACACGATCACCGTCAGCTGCAAGAAGAAAGACGCTACGACCAACTGCACGAGCTGGAACGCCGGGCAGGAGAGCGGCGGGATCGCCGCGGTGAAGGTGGACTTCACGCACACCTGGATCACGCCCGTGGGAGACATGGTCGACGGCGGAGAGAACCTCCACCTCGTCAAGACCAATTACATGAGGATCGAGTGATGCGCCGGTCGCCGCGGAGCCGCGGCGAGGACGGTGCCGTCGCCCTCATGACCGTGTTCCTGTCGCTGGTCATCTTCGGGGCCGCTGCCATCGCGATCGACATCGCCACGTTGGCGATGGAGCGGCAGAAGCTGCACGACGCCGTCGACGCGGCAGCGCATGCCGGGGCGTTCGCCATGCCGGGCGATGGTGCTTCGGCCATCGCCGCCGCGCGCAGCATCGCCTTCGCCAACGATCCGGACCTGGAGTGGGACTTCACCCAGCAGAACCCGAAGATCCGCCTGTGGTGCGTCGTGGCCTCCAACGGGCAGACGCCACCGGGTGTGCAGACGACGCAGATCGGCAGCACCTGCAACCCGGGCGCGGGGCCCTACGACGTCTCGAGGTACCCCGACCTCCGCTGCAACGGCATCATCTGCAAGATTCCCTGCGCTCCCAGTCCCTCGACCTCGTGCAACACGGTCGAGGTGGTGGCCGAGAAGGAGGTGCCTTTCGGCTTCGCCAACGTCTTCGGTGACAGTGAAGGTAGTACCGGATCTGTCGCCTCCGCGGCCTGCAAGGGATCGTGCGGTGCTGAAGCGCCAAACCCGATGGACATCGTGATCATGGCGGACCGGACCTATTCGATGAGCACGACCAACCGTCGATCCATGGTGGACGGCATCGAGTCCGCACTCCGGACGATGAATCCGACGATGCACTATGTGGCGCTGGGCGCCCTTCACAAGTCCGAGGGAACCAATGCGTCCTGCATGACCTCGCCGTGGCCGGAGCCGCGGGCCCAGGGCAGCCGCGAGAGCGACAGCGCGTACGACACGTTCATCCAGGGCGAAGTTCAGAAGGGCAAGTGGGTACCCGTCCCGTTCAGCAACAACTATCTGCTGACCGGCGCATCGACCCCGACCCTCAACTCGACGAGCGTCCTGGCCAGGGCCGTGAACTGCATCCGCAGCTCGTACTCGCCCATTCCCTATCGGACCCACCTCGCCAGCGCGCTCAAGGGTGCGTCCCGCTACCTGCTCGGCAAGGACCCGAACAACCTGGCATCCCTGCCGACGAACAGGCCGGGCGTGGTGAAGAAGGCCATCATCTTCGAGACCGACGGAAAGCCCCAAGAGGTGCTGAACAAGAACTCGACCGGTCTCGGCCTGAACACGGCCGGCGACATGGGCGTGGGCGGCGAGTCGAACTCGCAGATCAGCCAGGCCTGCAAGAACTTCACCGACATCGCAACCCAGACCAAGAACGATGCCCAGAAGCCGATCATCATCACCATCGGGTTCGGGGACGCCAACACAGCCACCTGCGGCAGCAGCACGGCCACCCGCAACGTGCGAGACGCACTTGCGGCGGCGGCGTCACCGCATCCCGTCACGGGAGCGGCTTCGAAGGCCGAGAGCGACTGCAGCACCACGGCGGAGAAGACGGCCGAGAACGGCGACGGTGACTACTACTACTGCGCATCGAACGGGTCCGAGCTCGGTCCGATCTTCCAGACGGCACTCACGTCGCTGTCCGGGGGAATCAGGCTGGTCAAGCTGCCGAAGTGACGTGGGCGACACCTCGCCCGGCGCGCCGGACCGGCACGCGCCGGCCAGACCGCGAGCGTCCGTCAGGCGTTTGCACTCTCGGGGTGCGAGTGCTAAACATGACGTTGGCACTCTCCTCACGAGAGTGACAACGACCCAGGTGACGCTGAGGTCTCCGACGCCGGCGGGAATGGATCGCCGGCCGAGCGGGATCGTCCGTCGCGGGCAGCCTGCCTGGAGCCGACACACAGACTCACGTCGATAGGAATCGCACGCGATATGGCCAAGCTGATTGCTTTCAACGAGGAGGCCCGCCGCGGCCTCGAGCGGGGTATGAACACCCTCGCCGACGCGGTCAAGGTCACCCTCGGCCCCAAGGGCCGCAACGTCGTCCTGGAGAAGAAGTGGGGCGCCCCCACGATCACCAACGACGGTGTCTCGATCGCCAAGGAGATCGAGCTGGAGGACCCCTACGAGAAGATCGGCGCCGAGCTGGTCAAGGAGGTCGCCAAGAAGACCGACGACGTCGCCGGTGACGGCACGACGACGGCCACTGTCCTGGCCCAGGCCATGGTCCGCGAGGGCCTGCGCAACGTCGCGGCCGGCGCCAACCCGATGGGTCTCAAGCGCGGCATCGAGGCCGCCGTCGCCGCCGTGTCCGAGCAGCTGCTCGCCATGGCCAAGGACGTCGAGACCAAGGAGCAGATCGCCTCGACCGCGTCGATCTCCGCCGCTGACACCACCGTCGGCGAGATCATCGCCGAGGCGATGGACAAGGTCGGCAAGGAAGGCGTCATCACCGTCGAGGAGTCCAACACCTTCGGGCTGGACCTCGAGCTGACCGAGGGCATGCGGTTCGACAAGGGCTACATCTCGGCCTACTTCGCCACCGACCTCGAGCGCATGGAGGCCGTGCTGGAGGACCCCTACGTCCTCATCGCCAACTCCAAGGTGTCGACGGTTAAGGACCTGCTTCCGCTGCTGGAGAAGGTCATGCAGTCCGGCAAGCCGCTGCTGATCATCGCCGAGGACGTCGACGGCGAGGCGCTGTCGACCCTGGTCGTCAACAAGATCAAGGGCACCTTCCGCTCCGTCGCCGTCAAGGCGCCGGGCTTCGGTGACCGGCGCAAGGCCATGCTGCAGGACATCGCGATCCTCACCGGCGGCCAGGTCATCTCCGAGGAGGTCGGCCTCAAGCTCGAGTCGGCCGGCATCGAGCTGCTCGGCCAGGCCCGCAAGGTCGTCATCACCAAGGACGAGACCACCATCGTCGAGGGTGCCGGCGACCAGGGCCAGATCGAGGGCCGGGTCAACCAGATCCGCGCCGAGATCGAGAAGTCGGACTCCGACTACGACCGCGAGAAGCTCCAGGAGCGCCTCGCCAAGCTGGCCGGCGGCGTGGCCGTCATCAAGGTCGGCGCGGCCACCGAGGTCGAGCTCAAGGAGCGCAAGCACCGCATCGAGGACGCCGTCCGCAATGCCAAGGCTGCGGTCGAGGAGGGCATCGTCGCCGGCGGCGGCGTGGCGCTCGTCCAGGCTGCTGCCACCGCGTTCGACAAGCTCGACCTGTCGGGTGACGAGGCGACCGGCGCCAACATCGTTCGCGTCGCGACCTCCGCCCCGCTCAAGCAGATCGCCATCAACGCCGGTCTCGAGGGTGGCGTCGTGGCTGAGAAGGTCGCCAACCTGGAGGCGGGCCACGGCCTCAACGCCGCCACCGGTGACTACGTCGACATGATCGCCGAGGGCATCATCGACCCGGCCAAGGTCACCCGCTCGGCGCTGCAGAACGCCGCGTCGATCGCCGCGCTGTTCCTCACCACCGAGGCCGTCGTGGCCGACAAGCCCGAGAAGGCGCCGGCCATGCCCGGCGGCGACATGGGCGGCATGGGCGGCATGGACTTCTGATCGTCTGATCGGAACCACCCGCTCCACCAGCACCATCAGCAAGGCCCCCGCCTCCGGCGGGGGCCTTGTGGCGTCTGTCACACCCTCAGGGGTGAATGTGCCGATCGCCGGACGCGGGCGGCTGCGGTACCTAGGCTCCGGGAGCCGCGCCGCCATCGAGGGGGCGCCACTCGACTCTGGGGGGTCACCATCTTGCGTTCGCTCACGTTCTCGCGCCCGAAGGGCCGCACCGTCTCCGCCATCCTCGTCGCCGGTGCCCTGGTGGTGTCGGCCGGCGTCGGCGGCGCCACGGCCGGCGMCCTGATCACCGGCAAGGACATCAAGGACAAGTCCGTCACCGGTGCCGACATCGCCGATCGCTCGCTCGGCAAGCGACAGCTGAGCACCGCGGCGGTCGAGAGCCTCCGCACGAGCTGGAACTCCGGCGTGGGTGCCCCGGTCGCCAAGGACGGCTCCACCAACAGCTGGTACCTCGACACCGCCACTGGCGACGCGTACAAGAACACGCCGCGCGGCTGGGAACTCCGCGTCAACATCATGGGCGCCACCGGTGCCCCCGGCGCCGTCGGCCCGCAGGGAGCGTCCGGCGCGTCCGGTGCGAAGGGCGACACTGGTGCGACCGGTGCGACCGGTGCGACCGGTGCCAAGGGCGACACCGGCGCGGCCGGTGCGACCGGCCCCAAGGGTGAGACCGGTGCTACCGGAGCGCAGGGTGAGAAGGGCGATGCCGGCGCCAAGGGCGACCGCGGCGACACCGGTCTGACCGGCGCCACCGGCGCCGCTGGCGCGAAGGGTGACGCCGGCGCCGCGGGCAGCAAGTGGCTGCGCGGCGACGGCGCGCCGGCCGCCGGCACGGGCGCCGTCGGCGACTGGTACCTCGACACCACCTCGTGGGACGCCTACGAGAAGGGTGCGAACGGCTGGACCCCGGTCGTCAACCTCCGCGGTCCGATCGGTCCCAAGGGCGACCAGGGCGACCAGGGCGACCAGGGCGACCAGGGCGACCAGGGCGAGACGGGTGCGACCGGAGCGACGGGTTCGGCGGGTGCCACTGGAGCCACGGGCTCCGCCGGCGAGACCGGAGCCCTGGGCCCGGTCGGTCCAGTCGGCCCGGTCGGTCCGGTGGGTCCGCAGGGCCCCGTCGGTGCGACCGGCCCGAAGGGTGACGCCGGTGCGACGGGTCCACAGGGCCCGGCTGGTGCGGCCGGCGGCGGAGCCGTCCTCAAGGACGGCAATGGCGTCACCCTCGGCACGATCGTGTCCGCGGGCGCCCCGGCCGGTAGCGGCGGCATCGCCGCCCAGAGTGCCGGTGTGCTGATCAAGACGTCCACCGGCTACCTCCTCAACGTGGGCTGGGACGGCCTCGCCGCGAAGGGGCAGATCTACTACACGGGCGTCGGCTGCACGGGTGAGGCATTCTGGAACGCAGGCAACGTGGCCCCTGCCACGATGTACGGCAACAGCGCGGTCTACTCGCACTCGCTCAACCAGTGGCTGGTGACCGAGTCGCCGTCCAGCGGTTTCGTCACCTCGGCAGCGATGCCCGCCGGCATGGCCGGGCAGGACAACTCCGGCGCGAGTGGGTGGAACTGTCGCACCCTGACCACCCAGCCCTCGCAGTCGGCGTGGAAGCTGCGCGCGACCAACCTGTCCGAGCTGGGGCTGCCCTCGATGACGGGCAACCAGTTCGCCCTGCCGCTGTCGATCGGCTGACCAGCAGCAGGTACGCACCACCACCACCAGCAGGGCCCCCGCCTCCGGCGGGGGCCCTGCTGCGTGTCCGGGCGCGAGCATCGCGTCCTGGTATGGACCAGTGGCCTCGTTTTCCCACGCCGAATCGTGACCCGTTGATGATGTTCAGTGCGGGATCGGAGGTCCTACTCTGATTTTCGCGACGCATTCCGTCGTCCCGCGCGTGGGGGAGGAATCTGCATGAGCACTCCGGCCGTCGAGCTGGTCGGCCTCACCAAGTCCTTCGGCAGCGTCACGGCCGTGGACGACCTCGACCTGCGCATCGAGGACGGCGAGTTCTTCTCGATGCTGGGGCCGAGCGGATCCGGCAAGACCACCGTGCTGCGGATGATCGCCGGCTTCGAGCAGCCGAGTGCCGGGAGGGTGCTGCTGGAAGGCGACGACGTCACCGCACGTCCGCCGTTCGCCCGTGACGTCAACACGGTCTTCCAGGACTACGCCCTGTTCCCCCACATGGACGTCCTCGACAACGTCGAGTACGGCCTGCGGGTGAAGAAGGTGCCCGCGCCGCAACGTCGGGACCGCGCCATGGCTGCTCTCGAGTCCGTGCAGCTGGGACAGCTCGCCCGCCGCCGGCCCACCCAGCTGTCGGGCGGCCAGCGCCAGCGCGTGGCCCTCGCGCGGGCGCTGGTCAACCGGCCCAAGGTGCTGCTGCTCGACGAGCCGCTCGGCGCCCTGGACCTCAAGCTGCGTCGGGCGATGCAGCTCGAGCTCAAGCAGCTGCAGCGAGAGGTCGGCATCACCTTCGTGTTCGTGACGCACGACCAGGAGGAGGCGCTGACGATGAGCGACCGGATCGCCGTCTTCAGCGACGGCCGCATCGAGCAGGTCGCGACCCCCGCGGAGCTCTACGAGAACCCCAGCACCGCCTTCGTCGCCGGTTTCGTGGGCACCTCCAACCTGCTCACCGGCGAGGCGGCGCCGGCCGTGCTCGGACGGGAGGGCACGTTCAGCATCCGCCCCGAGAAGATCCACCTCGACTCCGACGTCGAGTCGGGCAACACGACCGCCCGGGGCACCGTGGCCGACGTCGTCTACCTCGGCTCGGTCAACCACTACCTCGTCGAGCTCGACGCCGGGCCGACCCTCACGGTGCTGAAGCAGAACCTCCGGGACAGCACGGACCAGGCGATGAGCCGTCGGGGCCAGCAGGTCACCGTCGGCTGGGCGGAGGAGCACGTCATCGACCTCTCGGGCCACACAGAGCAGGCGCGCCAGCCTGAGAAGAAGGAGAAGTCATGAAGCAGACCACCAGGCTCGCCGCGACGGTCGCGGCGTTCGCGCTCGCGCTCACCGGCTGTGGCACGTCCTCCGGCGACGACAGCGACAACGACGGCAGCAGCAGCTCGGAGGAGCAGGGCGGCTTCACCGCTCCGGACGTGCCGATGGCCGACCAGGTCGGGGAGTTCGAGGACAGCCTCAGCGTGCTGGCCTGGCCCGGCTACGCGGAGGACGGCTCGACGGACAAGTCCGTCGACTGGGTGACCCCCTTCGAGAAGGAGACGGGCTGCCAGGTCGACGTCAAGTACTTCGGCACCTCCGACGAGGCGGTGAACCTGATGAAGACGGGTCAGTACGACGTGGTGTCCGCCTCGGGCGACGCGTCCCTGCGACTCATCGCCGGCGGTGACGTGGCCCCGGTCAACACCGACCTCATCCCCAACTACGCCGACGTCTGGTCGTTCCTGAAGGATCGCGAGTGGAACTCCGTCGGGGGCCAGATGTACGGCGTCCCGCACGGATACGGCGCCAACCTGCTGATGTACAACACCGATGTCGTCGACCCCGCGCCCACGAGCTGGAGCGCGGTCTTCGACGACGCGTCGTCGTACTCCGGCAAGGTCACGGCCTACGACTCGCCGATCTACATCGCCGACGCCGCCCTCTACCTGATGGAGACGCAGCCCGACCTCGGCATCGAGAACCCGTACTCGCTCGACGAGGACCAGCTCGCCGCCGCCGTGGACCTGCTCAAGAAGCAGCGCGAGAACGTCGGGGAGTACTGGTCGGACTACCTGAAGGAGATCCAGTCCTTCAAGACCGGTGACTCCGTCGTCGGCACCACGTGGCAGGTGATCGCGAACCTGGCCAAGGACGAGGATGCCCCCGTCGAGGCGATCCTCCCCGACGAGGGAGCGACCGGCTGGTCGGACACCTGGATGGTGCAGGCATCGACCGAGAGCCCGAACTGCGCGTACGGCTGGATGGACCACATCATCAGCCCCGAGGCGAACGCGGCCGTCGCCGAGTGGTTCGGTGAGGCCCCGGCCAACGAGAAGGCGTGCGACCTGACGAGCAAGGGGTTCTGCGAGACCTACCACGCGGGCGACGAGGCCTACGCCGAGCAGATCCACTACTGGACCACGCCCATCGAGCAGTGCCTGGACGGCCGCACGGACGTCACGTGCACGACGTACCAGGACTGGACCCAGGCCTGGACCGAGATCAAGGGCTGACGCATGACGTCACAGCCGCTGCCGGGGGGAGGTGCGGCATCCCCCCGGTGGGGCGTGCTGCACCGCCGCCCCCGGCTGCGGCTGGGGCTGCTGCTGGGGCCGCCGATGCTCTGGCTCGGCGTGCTCTACCTCGGCTCGCTGGCGGCGCTGTTCATCACGTCGCTGTGGACCGTCGACGCCTTCGGCGGCAACATCGAGCGGGTCTGGAACCTCGACAACTACCGCGACCTGTTCACCATCGACGTCTACCGCACCATCACCATCCGCACCCTGCTGATCGCGGTGACGGTGACGGTGATCGACGCGCTGCTGGCCTTCCCGATCGCGCTCTACATGGCCAAGGTCGCCTCGCCCCGGCTCCAGCGCGCGCTCGTCATCGCCGTGCTGACCCCGCTGTGGGCGTCCTACCTCGTCAAGGCGTACGCCTGGCGCGGCATGTTCGCCAGTGGCGGGCCGCTCGACGACCTGGGCATCACGCCCGGCTACGGGCTCGTCGCCACAGTGGTCACGCTGTCCTACCTGTGGCTGCCCTACATGATCCTGCCGATGTACGCCGGCCTCGAGCGGTTGCCGAACTCGTTGATCGAGGCCTCCGCCGACCTCGGCGCGACCACCCCCACCACCATGCGCCGCGTCGTGCTGCCGGTGCTCTTCCCGGCAGCGGTCGCCGGCTCGATCTTCACGTTCTCGTTGACCCTCGGCGACTACATCGCTGTCAAGATCGTCGGCGGGGCCAACCAGATGCTCGGCAACGTCGTCTACGACTCCTTCCTCACGGGCAACAACCTGCCGTTCGCGGCGGCCGTCGCGACCATCCCGGTGGTCACGATGGTGATCTACCTGGGAGCGGTACGCCGGACAGGAGCACTGGACTCGCTATGAGCAGACGAGGCGGGCGGGGCGGACGATGAGCTTTTCGAGGGCGACCCGGGTCGTGCTGCTGGTCTTCACCGGCTTCGTGCTGCTCTTCATCCACGTGCCGCTGGCGCTCGTCGTGCTGAACTCGTTCAACATCTCGCGGACCTTCGAGTGGCCGCCGCCGGGCTACACCACGCAGTGGTGGTCGGCGGCCTGGGACAGCGAGGGCGCACGGAACGCCATCGTGGTCTCGGTCGAGGTGGCGCTCGTGGCCACCGCGATCGCGCTCGTGCTGGGCACGATGGCGGGGCTGGCGCTTCAGCGGTTCCGCTTCTTCGGCCGCGACACCGTCTCCCTGCTGATCATCCTGCCCATCGCCCTGCCCGGCGTGGTGACGGGCATCGCCCTGGCCAACGCGTTCCTGACGATGTTCGGGATCGAGCTGGGCATGCTGACCCTGGTGGTCTCCCACGCGACGTTCTGCATCGTCACGGTCTTCAACAACGCCATCGCCCGGCTCCGGCGGCTCGGCGGCAACCTCGAGGAGGCCTCGATGGACCTCGGTGCCGGGACGTTCAGGACCTTCTGGTCGATCACGCTCCCGATGATGCGCTCRGCCCTGCTGGCGGGCGCGCTGCTGTCCTTCGCGCTGTCGTTCGACGAGATCATCGTGACGACCTTCACCGCTGGGCAGGGCATCCAGACGCTGCCGCTCTGGATCTACCAGAACCTGTTCCGGCCCAACCAGGCGCCGGTCGTCAACGTGGTCGCGGCGGCGCTCATCGTGCTGTCGATCATCCCGATCTGGCTGTCGCAGAAGCTCGCCGGGACCGACGAGTCGGTCGCCGCCGCCCGCTAGGCCGCGCGGGCCCCGCTGGTAGGAATGGGCCATGCGCCTGCCCGTGCCCGGACCCCGTGACCTGATGTCCGCCCTCGAGCGGGGGAGCGAGCAGGTCGAGGCGCTCCTCGGAGCCGTCCCGCGTGCGCTGGCGCTGCTCGACCGCGCGGAGGTGCTGGTCGAGCGCGCCTCGGCGACGGTGGACCGGGTCGGAGGGGTCGTCGACGCGGCGACCGCCGAGGTCGCCCGGGTCGGCGCGGTGGTGGACGCCGCCACCGTGCAGGTCGAGCGGGTGGGTACGGTCGTGGACGCGGCGACCAGCGAGGTCGCGAAGGTGGGCGCCGTCGTGGACGCGRCCACCGGTGAGGTCACCCGGGTCGGCACTGTCGTCGCCGCAGCGGCCACCGAGATCGACCGCGTGACCACCGTGGTGGACGGCGCGGCCGTGCAGGCGGGCCGGGCCGGCGGTCTGCTCGACGCCCTCGAGCCGTCGCTGACCAAGCTCCAGCCGACCCTCGAGACCCTGGCCGACACCACCCACCCCGACGAGGTGGCCGCGCTCG
This sequence comes from Nocardioides sp. P4_G10, assembly GCF_056401175.1. Classification (NCBI taxonomy): domain Bacteria; kingdom Bacillati; phylum Actinomycetota; class Actinomycetes; order Propionibacteriales; family Nocardioidaceae; genus Nocardioides; species Nocardioides sp. P4_G10. The sequence continues at coordinate 126,480 of NZ_JBFUJV010000010.1, forward strand.
TGAGGCTCGTCGACCACCTCCCCGCGTTGACGGACCAGGTCGAGCGCGACGTGCTCCCGGTCCTCACGACCCTCGGCTCCGTGGCGCCGGACCTGCACGACCTGCTCAACGTCTCGCGCGAGCTCAACGAGATCCTCGGCAAGATCCCGGGCATCGGCCGGCTGAAGAAGCGCGTCGAGGAGGACGACGACATCGAGACTCCGCGGTGACGCCGTCGCGGAACCCGAGCACACACCGCCCCGTCTGACCCGATGAGGGGGCGGAGGACTCCGCCCGTTTCCATGAGAGGGATGCCCGCCATGAGCCGACACACCACCCCGCGCCGTACGGCCCGCCTGCTTCCCGTCGTTGCGGCGGCACTCGCCGTCGCGCTGTCCGGCTGCGGGTCCGAGGACGACCCTGCCGCCACCACCGACCCGACCACCAGCGAGAGCCCGAGCGCATCCGCCTCCGACGAGCCCGTCGTCCTGACCGCCGACGGCTCCAACGCGGGCAAGTGCGCAGTGCCGTCCGCCGAGGTCCTGTCGACGTTCGACACGGCCTTCGAGGGCACCGTCACCTCCGTCGACGGCGGCGTCGCCACGCTCGAGGTGGACCAGTGGTACGCCGGCGGCGACGCGTCGACCGTGACGGTCGAGGCGCCGAGCAAGGCCCTCGAGGACCTCCTGATGGCGGTCGACTTCCAGGAGGGGCAGACCTACCTCGTGAGCGCCGACGGTGACCGCGTCACCCTGTGCGGCTTCACCGCGGAGACCACCCCGGAGCTCCAGGCGCTCTACACCGAGGCGTTCCCCGCCGAGGGCTGAGCGGCGACGCCAGCACCACGCCGTGAGCCCCTACGGTGGGGCCATGACCGTCGGACTGCTGCTCGCCGCCGGCGAGGGGCGCCGGTTCGGCGGACCCAAGGCGCTGGCCCGCGACGACGACGGCACCTCGTGGCTGCTGCGCGCGGTCCAATCGCTGCGGCCGTGCTCCGAGATCGTCGTCGTCCTCGGCGCCGAGGCCGAGCGCGCCGCCGCGCTGCTGCCGATGTCGGTCTCGCGCATCCGCGCGGCCGACTGGGCCGAGGGGATGGGTGCCTCGCTCCGGGCAGGGCTGGAGGCGCTGGCCCCCACCGACCACGATGCGGCGCTCGTCTCGCTCGTGGACCTGCCCGACGTCGACGCCGCGGTCGTCGCCCGGCTCGTCGCCGCCTCGCAGGGACGCGGCGACCTCGCGCGGGCGGCGTACGACGGCGTGCCGGGGCACCCCGTCCTGCTCGGCCGCGACCACTGGGCGGGCGTCGTGGCCTCCGCGGCGGGCGACCGCGGGGCGCGGGACTACCTCGCCGCACACGACGTCGACCTGGTCGAGTGCGGCGACCTGGCGACCGGCGTCGACGTCGACCAGCGATGACCCAACGTCCCACCAACGTGGGGGTCGTAGCCTGACCGCATGCTGCACGGGATGGACTCCGCCGCCGACGTCGCGACCCGGCTGGGCGCGACCGGCTACCTCTCCGACGACGAGCTGGCGACGGTCGTGTTCCTCGCCGCGCGGATGCAGCGCCCGCTGCTGCTCGAGGGGGAACCCGGCACCGGAAAGACGGCCCTGGCCGAGGCGCTCGCCCAGAGCCTGGAGGTGCCGCTCGTCCGGCTGCAGTGCTACGAGGGCATCGATGCCAGCCAGGCCCTCTACGACTGGGACTTCCCGCGTCAGATCCTGCACCTGAGGGCGCTCGAGGCCGGTGGCGAGGTGGACCCCGATGAAGCCGAGAAGAGCCTGTACGACGAGCGCTTCCTGCTCGCGCGACCCGTCCTCGCCGCGCTGCGGCAGGCCCCCGCTGTGCTGCTCGTCGACGAGGTCGACCGCGCCGACGATGAGTTCGAGGCGTTCCTGCTGGAGGTCCTGTCGACCTGGCAGGTGACCATTCCCGAGTTCGGCACGGTCACCGCCCCGGAGCCCCCGCTGGTGGTGCTGACGTCCAACCGCACCCGTGAGCTGCACGACGCGCTCAAGCGGCGGTGCCTCTACCACTGGATCGACCACCCCGGCCTCGAGCGTGAGGTGGAGATCGTCCGCTCGCGGGCACCCGAGGTCAGCGATGCGCTCGCCCGCCAGGTCGTCGGGGTCGTGCAGCAGCTCCGGCAGCGCGACGACCTCCTCAAGCCGCCCGGCGTCGCCGAGACCCTCGACTGGGCCCGCGCCCTCACCTACCTCGGCACCGCCGACCTCGACCTGGCGTCGGCGGCCATGACCCTCGGCGCCCTGCTGAAGTACCGCGAGGACGCCGACCGGGTGCGGGCCGCGCTCGACCGGATGCTCTCACGATGAGTCACCCCACGGAGTTCTCGGAGCTCCCCCGCTCCGCTCCTCCGTCCGACAGCTCCGCGGGGACCCCGACGATGAGCACCACCCTCCACGACGCCGACGAGGTGTTCCTCGGCTTCACCCGCGCGCTCCGGGCCGCCGGCGTGCCGGTCACCCAGGACCGGGCCCACGGCTTCCTGGCGGCGGTGGCGACCGTCGGTGCCGACGACCGGCAGGCGACCTACTGGGCCGGCCGGGCCACGCTCTGCGGGTCGCCCGACGACCTCGCCCGCCACGACCAGGTCTTCGCGGCGTGGTTCGACCCGCGCGACGGGCTGCCGCGCGCCCAGCAGCGCGAGTCGTCGCGTGCCGCGACCGCGCACCTGCTGCCCGAGGCCGAGGGTGCCGGCGGGGCGGGCGAGACCGAGGAGGAGGACGTGGTCCGCGCGATGGCGTCGGAGGCGGAGGTCCTCCAGCACCGCGACGTGGCCACCCTCGACGCGGCGGAGAAGCGGCGACTGGCGGCGATGTTCGTGCGGCTGTCGCTGCACCCGCCGGTGCGTCGTACGGCCCGGCACCGCCGCTGGCACCGCGGCGAGCTCGACGCGTCGCGCACCCTGCGCAACTCGCTGCGCCACCTCGGCGAGCCCGGCCAGATCGCCTGGCGTCGGCGCGGCACCCGGCCGCGCCGCGTGGTGCTGCTGGTCGACGTCAGCGGCTCCATGACGCCGTACGCCGACGCGCTGCTGCGCCTGGCCCACCGCCTGACCCGGTCCGCGCGCGCGTCGGGCGGCACCGTCGAGACCTTCACCGTCGGCACCCGGCTGACGCACGTGACCCGGGCCTTCGCGACCCCGGACGCCGACCGCGCGATCGTCGCCGCCGGCGAGGTGGTGCCGGACTGGTCAGGCGGCACCCGGCTCGGCGAGACGCTCCGGGTGTTCCTCGACCGGTGGGGCCAGCGCGGGATGGCGCGCGGTGCCGTGGTCGTCGTCTTCAGCGATGGCTGGGAACGTGGGGACGCCGGGCTCCTGGGGGAGCAGATGGCGCGCCTGCGGCGGGTCGCCCACCGGGTCGTGTGGGTGAACCCGCACCGCGGCAAGGCGGGCTACGAGCCCCTGCAGGGCGGAGTGGTGGCGGCCCTGCCCCACTGCGACGACTTCCTCGCCGGGCACTCCCTGGCGACCTTCGCCGACCTCACGGAGGTGATCGCGCGTGCGTGACGTGCTGCCCGAGCTGATGCAGTGGTGGGAGGCCGGCGAGACGATCGGCGTCGGCACCGTCGTGGCGACCTTCCGCTCCGCCCCGCGCCCGGCGGGCGCGTCGATGCTGGTCGGCCCCGACGAGTCGGCGGTGGGCTCGGTGTCGGGAGGCTGCGTCGAGGGCGCGGTCTACGAGCTCGCGCAGACCGTGGTCGCGTCGGGCGAGCCGGTGCTGGAGCGCTACGGGGTCTCCGACGACGACGCCTTCGCGGTCGGGCTCACCTGCGGCGGCATCCTCGACGTCTTCGTCGAGCGGGTGTCGCGCGAGACGTTCCCGCAGCTGGGGGAGGTGGCCGCCGACATCGAGGCCGGCCGGCCGGTGGCCCTGGCGACGGTGATCGAGCACCCGGACCCCGCGTGGGTCGGGCGCCGCCTGGTGGTGCGGCCGCACGAGGCCGCGGCCGGGAGCCTCGGCTCCCCGCGGGCCGACGCCGCGGTCCACGACGACGCCCTCGGCGTGCTCGCGGCGGGCACCAACGCCACCCTGACCTACGGCCCGGACGGCGAGCGGCGCGGCGAGGGGATGCGCGTCTTCGTCTGGGGCTTCGCCCCCAAGCCGCGGATGCTGGTCTTCGGGGCGATCGACTTCGCGGCCGCCGTCGCCAAGGTCGGCTCCTTCCTGGGCTACCACGTCACGGTGTGCGACGCCCGTCCCGTCTTCGCCACGACGTCACGCTTCCCGGGCGCCGACGAGGTGGTCGTCGACTGGCCGCACCGCTACCTGCAGGCCGAGCTCGACGCCGGACGCATCGACCGACGGACGGTCCTGGCGGTCCTGACCCACGACCCCAAGTTCGACGTGCCGCTGCTCGAGGTCGCGCTGCGCCTCGACGAGGACGTGCGGCCCGGCTACATCGGCGCCATGGGCTCGCGTCGTACGCACGACGAACGGCTGGCCCGGCTCGTCGACGCAGGGCTGGGCGAAGCCGAGCTGTCCCTGCTGTCCTCGCCGATCGGGCTCGACCTCGGCGCGCGCACCCCCGAGGAGACCGCCGTGTCCATCGCGGCGGAGATCGTGGCCCGCCAGTGGGGCGGCTCGGGGGAGCGGCTGGCCGCGACGGAGGGTCGCATCCACCACGACGACTGACGCGAGGGCAGTTCCGTACCACGACGACGAATTGGCCCGTCGTGTGGGGCTCACTTATGGTCTTCGGGATGTTTTTGCTCCCCGCGCCGCCCCGTGTCCTCGTCCGCCCCACCGCCGCTCTCGTCGCGGTCGTCCTGCTGCTCACCGGCCTCGCGGTCGGCGGCTCGCCGGCACAGGCACGCCAGCAGGATCGGAGTCCCAAGGCGTTCGCCTCCGGTGAGAAGTTCGGCGTCGCGACGCTCAACCTCAAGAAGGGGATGCGCGTCGCGGGCATGCGTCACGACATCGCGCAGGTGCTGGACGGCGACGCCTCGGTCATCGGCTTCCAGGAGCGCCTCTTCAGCCGCCCGGCGCTGCGCGCGGCCCTGCCGAAGTCGTGGACCTTGCTGATGCCGAAGGGCCCGACCGGCACCGACGACAACCCGATCGCCTTCGACAAGAAGGTCTGGGAGGTCGAGAAGACCTGGGCGCCCCTCCTGACCGGCACGACGTGGCGGCGCTACTCCGGTCGGATCGCCCACGACCAGTACGGCGTGGCGGCCGTGCTCCGGCACCGGAAGACCGGCCACACGATCCGCGCCCTGAGCTTCCACCTGCCCAACCACCTCCACAACCGCCACTCCGGTGGCCCCAACTACGCCAACCGTCGCGGCGTGGAGGCGATGTGGCGGATGGCCAGCCGGATCCGCTCGATCAAGGAGGACACGCCCGACGCGCACCAGTTCGTCGCGATGTGCGACTGCAACGTCACGGCGAACCGGGACACGACCGACAACCTCGTGAAGGGCCGGATCACCAAGCCGCTGCGGCTGGAGACCAACTACTCCGCCGACAGGCACCGTCGGGGATCGGGGATCGACTACGTGATGGGCGAGCGTGACTCCGACTTCCGGATCCACTCCTTCCACTCCTACCGGAACCTGGTCACCGACCACCCCGGCGTCGTCGCCACCTTCCAGCGCGTGGGCTGAAGCCCTCGGGCGATCCCTTCGAGTGACCTCCGGGCGGATTCCCTGTTGCGCCCATCACACTCGGGCTAGGTTTGCGGCGACCACCGGGAGAGCCGCCATGACCAGCGAGGACCTGCACGCCCGACGCGTGGACGCCGTCCGCGCCTGGACGCGCTTCGTCGAGGCCGGTGACGCCGACGCGGTCCGACCGGAGATCCTGCGCAGCTGGGAGCTGTCGGGCGTGGTGTCGCCCGCGGTGACCCACGCGCCGCTCGACGACGAGGGCGACACGGCCGACTTCTGGAAGGCCTCGCCCCTGCAGACCGCGGTCTCCCGGGTGCAGGACGAGCTCCGGCGCACGGCCGAGGACGGCGACCTCGTCGTCGCGGTCACCGACGAGCAGACGCGGATCCTCTGGACCTACGGCGGCCGCGTGATGCGCCGCAAGGCCGAGACGGTGAACTTCGTCCCCGGCGGTCGGTGGGACGAGGCGAGCGTCGGCACCAACGCGCTGGCCATCGCCGGCCGCACCGGCGCCCCGTCGATGGTCTTCAGCGCCGAGCACTACGCCGAGGTCGTGCACAACTGGGTCTGCTGGGCGGCCCCGGTCTTCGACCCGGTGACCGGCCGCTCGCTCGGTGTGATCGACCTGTCGACGACCTGGGACCGCTCGCACCCCATCGGCCTCGCCACCGCGCGCGTGATGGCGCGGCTGATCGAGGGCGCCCTCCCCACCGACCGTCGTACGACGCTGGCGGGCGACGTCGCGCCGACCGAGCCCGGCCTCACCCTGACCCTCCTCGGCACGGCGCAGGTGTGGCTCGACGGCCAACGGCTGCTGCTCAACCGGCGGCAGACCGAGATCCTCGCCCTCCTCGCGCTCCACCCCTCGGGGCTCTCGGTCGAGCACCTCCACGCGCTGCTCTACGGCGACGCGTCCGTGACCACCTCGACGCTCAAGGCCGAGGTGTCGCACCTGCGGGCGGCCCTGTCGGGCCAGCTCTCGTCGCGTCCCTACCGCCTCACCATGCCCGTGGTCACCGACGTCGAGGAGGTGCAGCGGCTGCTGCGCCGCGGTGACGTGCGCGCCGCGGTCCGCGCCTACGGCGGCGACCTGCTCCCCGGCACCGACTCGCCCGCCCTGGTGCAGATGGGCGACTACCTCGCCGTCAGCGTGCGGGAGGCCCTGCTGGCGCACCCCGACGCCGACGCCGTGCTGCGCTACAGCGAGCTGGCCCCGTACGACACCGCCGTGGTCGAGGCCTGCCTGGCCGCGCTGCCGGTGCACCACCCGGTCGTGCCGCTGCTGAAGGGCCGGCTCGCCAGCCTGGAGTGACGCCTCCCATTTCGGGTAGATCGACAAAATCTAGTGGACCGCTCGGGTTGCGGTGCACGATCCTGCGTCGAGGCGCCGCACGGGGGTGCGGCCACGTACGAGGGAGAAAGCATGGCCGCAACACGACGAGCGATGGCGTCAGGAGCCGTCGTCCTGCTCACGGGGAGCCTCCTGGGCAGCCCCGCCGCGACTGCCTCCGCGGCACCCGAACCGACGACGGTGGCGAAGAAGCTCGTCTCGCCGCTCAGCATGGTCGTCGCCCGCGACGGCACCGCCTACGTCGCCCAGAACTTCGCCGGGCTGCTGACCGCGGTCGCCCCCGGCGCCAAGCCCGAGGTGGTCTTCGCCGCCAAGAAGGGCACCGAGGTCGGCGCGGTCTCGGAGGACCGTGGGACCGTCCAGTTCGCGACGACCAAGGGCGCCAAGACCGCGCTCTGGTCGATGCGCCCGGGCGCCAAGCCGAAGAAGGTCGCCGACCTGTCGGCCTACGAGGCCGACCACAACCCCGACGCCGACGTCTCGTACGGCATCGAGGGCGGGCTCGACGCCGCCTGTGCGGCGCAGATGCCGCCGGAGGTGCCCGCGTCCTACACGGGCATCGTGGAGTCGCACCCCTACGGCTCGACCGTGCACAAGGGCACGACGTACGTCGCCGACGCCGCCGGCAACACGATCCTGTCGGTCAAGCCCAACGGCAAGGTCAAGACCGTCGCGGTCCTGCCCCCGGTGCCCGTGGTGATCACGGCGGAGGCGGCAGCGGCCAACCAGCTCCCGGCCTGCACCGTCGGCAAGACCTTCAACTTCGAGCCGGTCCCGACCGACGTCGAGGTGGGCAAGGGCGGCTGGCTCTACGTCACGCTGCTCCCCGGTGGTCCCGAGGACGGCAGCACCGGTGCGCAGGGTCGCCTGGTCAAGGTGAAGGCCACGACCGGCAAGGTCCGTGAGGTCGCCTCCGGCTTCGCCGGCGCGACGGGTGTCGCGGTGGCGGACAACGGTGACATCTACGTCGCCCAGCTCTTCGGTGGCCAGGTCTCGCGCATCAAGGCCGGCCGCACGACCGCCAAGCCGTACGCCGAGGTGATGATGCCCGCCGCGGTCGAGTGGGCCGACGGTGACCTCTACGTCAGCGCGCAGGTGCTGTCGGAGAAGCCGAAGGGCGTCGTGCTGCGCTACTGAGCAACGACCTCCGTGCGTGTGGGGTGCCGAGGTCCGGTGTGGACCGACCAACCGGCTGCCAACCGGCCGGGCCTAGCGTCGGCCGCGAGTGATCCACCTCACACGCACGGAGGAGTCGCATGACCAAGATCCAACTCACCGTCGACGGAGCGTCGGTGTCCGACGACGTCGAGCCCCGGATGCTGCTGGTGCAGTACCTGCGGGAGAAGCTCGGCAAGACCGGAACCGTGATCGGGTGCGACACCTCCAACTGCGGGGCGTGCACCGTCCACCTCGACGGCACGAGCGTGAAGTCGTGCAACGTGCTCGCGGTGCAGGCCAACGGCCGCACCGTCACCACGATCGAGGGCCTCGCCGACACCGCCGAGGGTGAGCTGCACCCGGTGCAGGCGTCCTTCCGCGAGTGCCACGGCCTCCAGTGCGGCTTCTGCACGCCGGGGATGATCATGCAGGCCGTCGACCTCCTGGGCGAGAACCCGAACCCCACGGAGGAGGAGGTGCGGCTCGGCATGGAGGGCAACCTCTGCCGCTGCACCGGCTACCACAACATCGTCAGGAGCGTCCTCCACGCCGCCGGCTCCACCGAGGGGGCGAAGGCATGACCGCCACCCAGGACCGCCCGGTCGCCGAGATCGGCCGGGACCGGCGCCGCAAGGAGGACCAGCGGCTGATCACCGGGCGAACCCGGTGGACCGACAACATCACCCTCCCCGGGATGCTCCACCTCGCCATGGTGCGCAGCCCCTTCGCCCACGCGACCATCACCTCGATCGACGTCGAGGCCGCCAAGGCCTCGCCCAACGTGGTCACCGTGCTGACCGGCAAGGACTTCGGCGACGAGCTCGGCGTCTGCATCAACGCCTGGCCGATCACGCCCGACCAGAAGACGCCGACCCACTCGCCGATGCCCGCCGACCGGGTCGCCTTCGCCGGCGAGGTGGTGGCCGTCGTCGTGGCCCGCAGCGCCGCCGAGGCGCGCGACGCCGCGGAGCTCGTGGACGTCGAGTACGACGAGCTGCCCGCCGTGGTCGGGATCAAGAAGGCGCTCGAGGACGAGGTGCTCGCCCACCCCGACCTCGGCACCAACAAGTCCGCGTTGTGGGTCTTCGACTCCAACGAGGCCGGCACCGGCGGCGACGTCGAGGCCGCCATCGAGGACGCCCGCGCCAACGGGATCCTCATCGAGCGGGAGTACCGCCAGCAGCGGCTGATCCCGGCATTCATGGAGCCGCGAAGCGTGGTCGTGGACCCGACCGGTGAGCAGATCACCATGTGGTCGGCAACGCAGATCCCGCACATCCTGAGGTTCGCCCTGGCGGCCACCACCGGCGTACCCGAGTCGAAGATCCGGGTCATCGCCCCCGACGTCGGTGGTGGTTTCGGCGGCAAGCTGCAGACCACGCCCGAGGAGTGGATCGCCTGGGCCGTGGCACGCCGGCTCACCAAGCCGGTGAAGTACACCGAGACCCGCAGCGAGAGCCTGATGGCGGCCCACCACGGCCGCGACCAGGTGCAGACGCTGAGCCTCGCGGCCGACAAGGACGGCAAGGTCACCGCCCTCAAGGTGCACCTCGACGCCGATCTCGGCGCCTACATCGCGATCGTCGGCGGCGGTGTGCCCGTCCTCGGCGCCTTCATGTTCAACGCGATCTACAAGTTCCCGGCCTACCGCTTCGAGTGCCAGACCGTGCTGACCAACACCACGTTCACCGACGCCTACCGCGGCGCCGGCCGGCCCGAGGCGACGTACGCCATCGAGCGGTTGATGGACGAGCTGGCCGCCGAGGTCGGCGTGGACCCGCTGGAGATCCGCGAGCGCAACTGGATCACCCACGAGGAGTTCCCGTTCACCACGGTCGCGGGCCTGGAGTACGACTCCGGGAACTACGAGGCGGCCACGGCGAAGGCGAAGGAGTCCTTCGGCTACGACGCGCTGCGCGCGGAGCAGAAGGAGCGGCGCGAGCGCGGCGACCGGGTCCAGCTCGGCATCGGCGTGTCCACCTTCACCGAGATGTGCGGCCTCGCGCCCAGCCGGGTGCTCGGCAGCCTCGACTACGGCGCCGGCGGCTGGGAGCACGCGAGCGTGCGGATGCTGGCCACTGGCAAGGTCGAGATCGTCACCGGTGCGAGCGCGCACGGCCAGGGGCACGAGACGGCGTTCAGCCAGATCGTCGCCGACCGGCTCGGCGTGCCGTTCGAGGACGTCGAGGTGCTGCACGGCGACACGCAGGTCGCGCACCGCGGGCTGGACACCTACGGCTCACGCTCGCTCGTGGTCGGCGGCGAGGCGCTGGTGCAGGCGGTCGACAAGGTCATCGACAAGGCCAGGCACCTCGCCTCGCACCTGCTCGAGGCCAACCAGGACGACCTCGACTACGCCGGCGGCCGGTTCACCGTCCGCGGCACCGACCAGGGCGTCGCCATCCAGGAGCTCGCCACGGCGACGTTCACGGGGCACAACTACCCCGAGGACATGGAGCTCAGCATCGACGCCGAGGCGACGTACGACCCCGTCAACTTCAACTACCCGCACGGCACGCACCTGTGCGCCATGGAGGTCGACACCGAGACGGGCGCGGTGAAGATGCGGAAGTACACCTGCTGCGACGACATCGGCACGATCATCAACCCGCTCATCGTGGCCGGTCAGGTGCACGGCGGGCTGGTGCAGGGCATCGCCCAGGCGCTGTGGGAGGAGGCCGTCCACGACGAGGCCGGCACGCTGGTGAGCGGGTCGTTCGTCGACTACCTCCTGCCGACGTCGGCCGACACGATCTCGTTCGACGTCCAGCACACCCAGGAGCCGAGCGTCTGCACGACGAACTCGCTCGGCGCGAAGGGCGTCGGCGAGGCAGGCACGATCGCCTCGACCCCGGCTGTCGTCAACGCGGTCGTGGACGCCGTACGACACCTGGGCGTCCGCGACATCCAGATGCCGTGCACCCCGGAGCGGGTGTGGCGCGCGATCCACGCCAACGACGGCGACGCACCGACACCCCAGGCGGCGATGCCGCACTTCGAAGAAGGCGCCCTCAACCAGGACGAAGGAGCGGGCCAGTGATCCCCGTGGAGTTCGACTACCTCGCCCCGACGTCGGTCGAGGAGGCGCTCGCCGCACTCGGCCAGCACGGCGACGACGCGAAGATCTTGGCCGGCGGACAGAGCCTGCTGCCGGTCCTGCGGATGCGGCTCAACGCACCGGAGGTGGTGATCGACCTCGGCGGCATCTCCTCGCTGCGCGGCATCCGCGACGACGGCGACGCCCTCGTGATCGGTGCGATGACCACCCACCACGACGTGCGCGACGACAGCCTGGTCAAGGAGCACGCGCTCCTGCTGTCCAAGGCAGCCGCGGAGGTCGCGGACTCGCAGATCCGGCACCGCGGCACCTTCGGCGGCGCGCTGGCACACGCCGATCCCGCCGGTGACCTCGGTGCGCCGGCACTCGCGCTAGGCGCGCAGTTCGTCATCGCCGGTCCCGGTGGCACCCGCACGGTCGACGCCGCGGACTTCTTCGTCGACCTCTTCGAGACCGCCATCGGTGACGACGAGATCCTCACCGAGGTGCGGATCCCCAAGCACACGGGCTGGGGCGCGCACTACGAGAAGTTCGTGCGCGTGGCCCACCAGTGGCCCATCGTCGCGGTCGCCGCGACGGTGAAGGGATCGATCCACGAGGCGCGCGTGGGGCTGACCAACATGGGGTCCACGCCGCTGCGGGCGACCGCGACCGAGCAGGCCCTCGCCGGTGCCAGCGCGACGGAGGACGGCGTACGCGAGGCCTCGCAGCTCGCCGCCGAGGGGACCAACCCGCCCTCGGACCTCAACGGCGCCGCCGACTACCGCCAGCACCTCGCGCGGGTGCTGACCGGCCGGGCCGTGCTCAAGGCGRCGGGTGTGTAGATGGAGCTGAGCCACCGGTTCACCGTCCCGATCGGCGTCGAGGAGACCTGGGCGCACTTCAACGACATCGCCTCCGTCGCCGAGTGCTTCCCCGGCGCCCAGGTGACCGAGGCCGACGAGGAGTCGTTCTCCGGGTCGGTGAAGGTCAAGCTCGGCCCGATCGCGCTGGTGTACAACGGCAGCGGCACGTTCGTCGAGAAGGACGAAGAGGCCCACCGCTTCGTCGTCGACGCCAAGGGCAAGGACAAGCGCGGCAACGGCACGGCGGGTGCGAAGGTCACGGTCTCGATGGCCGAGGCCGGCGGCTCGACCGACGTGTCGGTGGAGACCGACCTGGCCATCACCGGCAAGCCGGCGCAGTTCGGGCGCGGGGTGATGCAGGACGTCTCCGACAAGCTGCTCGGGCAGTTCGTCGCCTGCCTCGAGCAGCGGCTGGCCGGGCCGACCGAGTCGGGCGACGCGACCGACTCGTCACCGGGCGCCGCGTCCCTGGTGGGCGTCGGCGGGCCTGCCGAGCCGCCGGTCGCGGCCGCGGGGAGTGCTGCGCAGCCATCGCCGCCCGTGCCTCCCGCGCCGCCCGCCCCACCGAAGCCGCCGCCGCGGGAGCCCGAGGCGCTCGACCTCGGCAGCGCAGTGCTCCCCGTGCTCGCCAAGTCGTACTGGAAGCAGGCGCTGGCCGCCCTCGTCGTGCTGGTGCTGCTGCGACGGCTGCTGCGGAGGTCGTGATCAGAAGACGTTGAGCGGGCGGAACTGGACCGACAGCCTCGGTCCGGAGTGGGCGACCTTGGGCACGGCGTGCTCCCAGGTGCGCTGGCACGACCCGCCCATCACGACCAGGTCGCCGTGGCCCATGGTCAGCGCGATCGACGCACCCCCGCCCCGCGGGCGCAGCAGCAGCCGGCGCGGGTCGCCGACGCTCACGATGGCGACCATGGTGTCGGCGGTGCGGCCGCGGCCGATCGTGTCGCCGTGCCACGCGACGGAGTCGCGACCGTCGCGGTAGTAGCAGCACCCGGCCGTCACGAACGGCTCACCGAGCTCGGGGAGGTAGTGCTCGCTGAGCGCCGTGCGCGCCCGGGTGAGCGCGGGATGGGGGAGCGGGTCGGCGGCGAGGTAGGTGTGCACCAGCCGCGGCACGTCGACCACGGCGTCGTACATCTCGCGCCGTTCGGCCCGCCAGGGCACGCGATCGACGAGTGCGGAAAACACGGTGTCGGGGTCGTGGAGCCAGTTGCGTTGGACATCGACCCACGCTCCGTGGGACAGCAGCCGACGCTCAGGAGACAGCACCGCGGAATCCGCGGTGGTGTCGGCGAACAGGGACGACTGGAAGTCCACGAGGCCCATGATACGCGATGAGTCGAACATCCGTTCGAACATCAAGAAATTGTCAAGGGTTTGCCACAGGCTTGGTCAATTTGCAGACTGCCGGTCCAGCCCAGTCATAGCCTGAGTGTCATGGAACCCGTGGACCTCGTCGTCCCGCGTCAGCGGGCACTGAAGCACGTCCAGGTCCGCGAGCACGTGAGGGGCCTCATCGAGACCCAGCCGCCCGGTTCCGCAGCCCCGTCCGAGCGCGAGCTCGTGGCCCGCTTCGGTGTCGCGCGGATGACCGTACGCCAAGCGCTCGACGCCCTCGTCGCCGAGGGCCTCCTCGAGCGGATCCCCGGCCGCGGCACGTTCGTCGCCCAGCCACCCCGGACCTCCGGCCGGCTCACCTCGTTCACCGAGGAGATCCGCCGCCGCGGGATGCTGCCGGAGTCGCAGACGCTCCTCGCCCGCGTGGAGCAGGCCGGCCCCGGCGTCGCGAGGGCGCTCGACATCTCGCCCGGTGACCCCGTGCTCCACTGGCGCCGCCTGCGCCGCGCCGACCAGGCGATCGTGTGCGTCGAGGACGCCTACCTCAACGAGGTCCTGCTGCCCGGCTTCCTCCAGCACGGCACCCCCACCAGTCTCTACGAGGCGCTCGGCGCCCGGGGCCTGCGCCCGACCGAGGTCGAGGACTCCATCAGCGCCGACCGCGCGAGCGCGGACGAGGCCGCGATCCTCGAGGTCGAGGAGGGTGACCCGGTGCTGCGCCACGCCCGCCGTGCCGTGTCCGACGGCCGCATCGTCGAGGTCTCGCGCACCTGCTACCGGCACGACCGCTTCACGGTCTACCTCCAGCTCAACGACCGCTGAGGCCCTCGAGCTTCGCGAGCTCGCGCTGGAGGTTCGCCCGCGCGGCGTCCTCCCACAGCTCGCGCGCGTGCGAGGTGCTGAAGAGGTGCGCCCGGGCGACCAGGTCACGCAGCACCGCTGCCCGGCCGGCCCGGAAGTCGGCGTCGCCGACGTGCGCGAAGTCCGCGCGCACCCCGGCCACGTAGGCGTCGTACCGCACCGGGGGCGCGGCCAGGATGCCCAGGTCCGCGTCGCTGAGCGCGGCGCCCGCCGGGTCGTCGTCGGCGGGGCGGTGCTCGACGGTCATCCGCACCAGCCGCGCCACCTCGTCCGCCCAGGTCGCCGGCAGCGCGCCCTCGGCCCAGCGGGCGGAGCGCTCCTCGTCGTCGTCGGCCCCGTCGTAGACGGCGTCGTGGAACCACGCCGCGAGGGCGACGGCGGTGCGGTCGAAGGGCGCGCCCGCCGCGGCCAGCACCTCGAGCCGGTCGAGCACCTCCTCGAGGTGGCGCAGGTCGTGGTAGCCGGACCGGTCCCAGGCCGCCAGCAGGTCGTCGCGGAGCGCGTGGTGGTCGGGCAGGGGCCAGCGGCCGGCGAGGCTCACCGCTGGGTCGCCTCGTGCAGCTCGCGCGCCTCGGCGTGGCCGGAGGCCATCGCCCATCGGATGGTCCGGGTGGCTGCGGCGCCCAGCACACGGTTGGTCACCCGGGGCACGGGCGGCAGCCGCAGCTCGCGGCGCGCGTCGGCCGGCAGCAGGCCGATGGCGGCCGAGGCGAGCGCGAGGTAGCCCGGGCGCGCCGCCACGGGGAGGTCGGGGTGCAGCAACAGGAAGCGGATCGCCTCGTGGGCGGCCGGGGTCCCGCGGAGCTCCGGGGCGTACGCCGCCAGCGTGGCGCTCAGGTCCCCCTCGGACCGCGGGGGGTCGATCACGCCGAGGTGCCCGGCCGCGACGGCGGCCTGGGCGACGTACTGGTCCCGCTCCGCCCCGACGAGCGGCCGGTGGCCGTAGCGGTCGTGCGCGACGAGGAAGCTGTGGATCTCGGCGGCGTGGACCCACCCGAGCAGGTGCGGGTCGGAGGCGGCGTACGGCGTGCCGTCGGGCATGGTGCCGGTCACCGACTCGTGCGCGCGCTGGACGGCGCGGATCATCTGCAGGGCGTCCTTCTCGGCGCCGAACGTGGTCATCGCGATGTAGGTCGAGACCTGCGCGAGCCGTCCCCACATGTCGCCGCGGTAGCCGGAGTGGTCGGCCACGCCCTGCATCGCGGCCGGGTGCAGGGACTGGAGCATGATCGCGCGGATGCCGCCCACGAACATCGAGGCGTCGCCGTGGACCCGGCCGATGGGGGAGTCGGGGGTGAACCACCGCGGGCCCGGCGTGCCGTGGACACGTTGCCGGTTGCGCGGGCCGTCGGGGCCGGCGACCTTGCTGAAGAGCTCGGCGCCGAGGCGGTCACGGAGGGTCACGCGGTCGAGGCTAGCCAAGCGTCCGAAGCGGCCCGCTGGTGGCGCCCGCTGCCTTTTGACTTCGAGTACTCGAAGTTCCTACCGTCGATGACATGACCAGCCACGCCCTGCCCCGCAGCTACTCCATCAAGGAGGCGGCAGCCCTCACCGGCCTGCCGGCCAGCACGCTGCGCTACTACGAGCAGATCGGGGTCATCGCCCCGATCAGCCGTGGCGCCAGCAGCGGGCACCGCGTCTACGACGACGAGGACCTGGACCAGCTCATGTGGGTCTCCTGCCTCGCCGCCACCGGGATGTCGGTGGGCGACATGCGCCTCTACATGGCCAACAACCGGCTCGGTGCGGACGTCGCCGCGGACCAGGAGCGGCTGCTGCGCGAGCAGCAGGAACGCCTCACGACCGAGGCCAGGGCACTGGTGCTCCGCCAGCGCTACGTGGACCTCAAGATCGCCTACTGGCAGGCGGTCCAGGAGGGTGACGCGGCGCGCAGCGAGCAGGTCTCCGACCAGGCGCGGGCGCTCGCCGACGAGCTCCGCGCGGTCACGCACGACCCGATCCACTGACCGGCCACACCCCGGTCAGCACCCCCACAGAAGGACGGACCAACCCCCATGCGCGTGAACGCCTACGCAGCCCCCTCGGCCGGCGAGCCGCTGGCCCCCACCACCATCGAGCGTCGCGAGGTCGGCGCCCACGACGTGCTCATCGCGATCGAGTACGCCGGCATCTGCCACTCCGACATCCACACCGTCAACGGCGACTGGGGCCCGCAGCCCTTCCCCGTCGTGCCGGGCCACGAGATCGTCGGCACCGTCCAGCAGGTCGGCGACGACGTCACCAGCCACCGCGTCGGCGACCGCGTCGGCGTGGGCTGCATGGTCAACTCGTGCGGCGAGTGCGACAACTGCCGCAACGGCGACGAGCAGTACTGCGTCAAGGGCATGATCGGCACCTATGCCGTCACCGACGTCGACGGCACCACCACCCAGGGTGGCTACTCCACGCACGTCGTCGTGGACGCCGGTTTCGTGCTCTCCGTGCCGGAGGGCCTCGACCCGGCGGCCGCCGCGCCGCTGCTGTGCGCCGGCATCACGACGTACTCCCCGCTGCGTCGCTGGAAGGCCGGCCCGGGCCGTCGCGTCGCCGTCGTCGGCCTCGGTGGCCTCGGCCACATGGCCGTGCAGATCGCCCACGCGATGGGTGCCGAGGTCACGGTGCTCTCGCAGTCGCTGAAGAAGCAGGAGGACGGCCTCCGGCTCGGGGCCGACCACTACTTCGCGACCTCGGACCCCGACACGTTCGAGGCCCTGGCCGGTCGCTTCGACCTCATCGTCAACACGGTGAGCGCCTCGATCGACGTCAACGCCCACCTCGGCCTGCTGGCCGTCGACGGCACCCTCGTCAACGTCGGCGCCCCGCCGGCGCCGCTGCCCGTCAACGCGATGTCGCTCATCGGCGGCCGGCGCTCCTTCGCCGGGTCGATGATCGGCGGCATCGCCGAGACCCAGGAGATGCTCGACTTCTGCGCCGAGCACGGCATCGCCGCCGAGGTCGAGGTGATCGGTGCCGACCAGGTCAACGAGGCGTACGAGCGGGTGCTGGCCTCCGACGTGCGCTACCGCTTCGTCATCGACACCAGCACGCTGGGCTGACGTCCCTGCTCGAAGGTCGCTCGTGCCCGCCGCGAGCGATCTTCGGGCCGGGCCCCGCGGCGGACCTGGGTCCGACGACTAGGCGGGGGACGGCAGGTCGCCGGCGTCGACGATCCGGTAGGCGTAGCCCTGCTCGGCGAGGAAGCGCTGCCGGTTCTGCGCGAAGTCGGCGTCCACGGTGTCGCGCGAGACGATCGTGTAGAAGTGCGCGCTGCGGCCTTCGGTCTTGGGGCGCAGCAGCCGCCCGAGCCGCTGGGCCTCCTCCTGGCGCGAGCCGAACGACCCGCTGACCTGGATCGCCACCTCGGCCGACGGCAGGTCGATGGAGAAGTTGGCGACCTTGCTCACCACGAGCAGGCCGACCTCGCCGGAGCGGAAGGCGTTGAACAGCCGCTGCCGCTCCTTGACCGGGGTCTCGCCCTTGATCACGGGGGCGTCAAGCATCTCGGCGATCTCGTCGAGCTGGTCGATGTACTGCCCGATCACCAGGGTGGGCTGGCCCGCGTGCTGCTGCACGAGGCGTCGTACGACGTCGATCTTGGCGTGGGTGCACGAGGCGAGGCGGTAGCGGGTGTCGGGGTCGCTGGTCGCGTAGGCCAGCCGCTCGCCGTCGGGCAGGCTCACGCGCACCTCGACGCAGTCGGCGGGCGCGATGTAGCCCTGCGCCTCGATGTCCTTCCACGGGGCGTCGTAGCGCTTGGGTCCGATGAGCGAGAAGACCTCGCCCTCCCGGCCGTCCTCGCGCACGAGGGTGGCGGTGAGGCCGAGCCGGCGACGCGCCTGCAGGTCGGCGGTCATCCGGAAGATCGGCGCCGGCAGCAGGTGCACCTCGTCGTAGACGATGAGGCCCCAGTCGCGGGCGTCGAGCAGCTCGAGGTGCGGGTAGACGCCCTTCCGCTTGGTCGTCAGCACCTGGTAGGTCGCGATCGTGACCGGACGGACCTCCTTGACGGCTCCGGAGTACTCGCCGATCTCGTCCTCGGTCAGTGAGGTGCGGGCGACCAGCTCGTCCTTCCACTGGCGTGCGCTGACCGTGTTGGTCACGAGGATGAGCGTGGTGGCGCCGACGTGGGCCATCGAGGCAGCACCGACGATCGTCTTGCCGGCGCCGCAGGGGAGCACCACGACGCCGGAGCCGCCGTCCCAGAAGGACTCGGCGGCCTCACGCTGGTAGGGGCGCAGCGTCCAGCCGTCCTCGGCGAGGTCGATGGCGTGCGCCTCGCCGTCGACGTAGCCCGCGAAGTCCTCGGCGGGCCAGCCGAGCTTGAGCAGCGCCTGCTTGAGGTTGCCGCGCTCACTGGGGTGGACCGCGACGGTGTCGTCGTCGAGCCGCGCTCCGAGCATCCCGGCGACCTTCTTCGCGCGGAGCACCTCCTCGAGCACCGGGCGGTCGATGGAGGACAGCACCAGGCCGTGGACGGGGTGCTTCTCCAGGCGCAGGCGCCCGTAGCGGCCCATCGTCTCGGCGACGTCGACGAGCAGGGCGTGCGGCACGGCGTAGCGCGACCAGGACAGCAGGGCGTCGACGACCTGCTCGGCGTCGTGCCCGGCGGCTCGCGCGTTCCAGAGCCCCAGCGGCGTCAAGCGGTAGGTGTGGATGTGCTCGGGCGAGCGCTCGAGCTCCGCGAACGGGGCGATCGCCTTGCGGGCCTCGGCGGCCGCGGGGTGGTCGACCTCGAGCAGCAGCGTCTTGTCCGACTGGACGATGAGTGGTCCGTCGTTCATCCGGTGGCCCTCACGAGGACGCCGCCGCGGCTCGGTCGGTGGCCGGTGCCTCCACCTGCTCGGCCCGACGCCGCGCGCGGAAGGCCGCGACGTTGGCGCGCGAGGAGCACCGGTCCGAGCAGTAGCGGCGCGACTGGTTGGGGGAGGTGTCGACGAAGACCTGGTCGCAGCGAGTCTCCGAGCAGATCCCGAGGCGGGTGGCGCCGAGGTCGCACACCAGGTTGGCCAGCCCCATCAGCGCCTCGCCGACCAGGAGCTCGGCGACGGAGGCCGCGCGGTTGGCCACGTGCATGTGGAGGTTGTCGGGGTCGTGGTCGGAGATCATCGGCGTGACCGGGTGCTCGGCGAGCAGGTCGTTGAGCGAGCTCACCACCAGTGCGACGTCGTCGACGTCGGAGGCCTCGAACACGGGCCGCAGCTCGGACTGGAAGGCCCGCACCGACTCGACGTCCCCCGCGACCACGGAGCGGTGCAGCCACGAGCGGTCGGCGAGGTGCTCGCGCAGCGCCTCCTCGTCGGCGAGGTCGGCGTTGACGAGCGATGCTGCGCGCTCGGCGTACCGGATGAAGTCCATCGTCCAAGTCTACGGAGGAGCCCACGCGGGCGTCAGGCGTGTCGGGGTGATCAGGCGCGGCGCACACCGGTGATGCGGTGGACGGCGAACTCCCGGACGTCGTCGGCGCGGTGGTCGTAGGCCGACAGCCGGCCGCCGTCGAGGCGGCGCGGGTCGACGACCCGCTCGCCGTTCGCGCCGTGGCCGTCGACGTAGCCGATGACCACGGTGCTGCCTGCCTCGATCGCATCCCGCAGGGCGGCCAGGGCATCCGACGGGGTCGTCGTCGCCTCGGCGCTCGCGGGCCGTGAGGACTCGGCGCGGTCGCCGGCGCGGATGGCCGTCGCCACCGCCTGGACCTGCGCCGCCTGCCGCGCCTCGAC